>NZ_JALNPM010000007.1:0-252062 GCF_024520875.1 Pantoea sp. Ft-CA_14
GTATATTACGCTTTCCTCCTGCAGAGTCAACCTCTTTCTCAGAAGTTTTTCTCCGGCGGCGCAGTCTCCTGTGCCTCCTGACCCGTTTTCCGTTTCCGGTTTGCCGTGTCAGTGGAGGCGCATTATAGGGAGTTCGCGCGGGCTGACAAGTGTTTATTACGAAAAGATTATCGTTCGCAGTAATTTTCATCAAATCGCGCTATTTCGCTACGATTTGCCTGGTAACTGTGCAAAATCATTGGCAAAAGTGCTTACCTGCTGCCAGTCCGTGTACTCCACTTCTTTCGTCGAATCTGTCTCACCACTGGTCATGCGCATAATCAACTGGATCATGACGCGATCGAACCAGCGATAGCGCGGATAATAGAGCGCGCCTGCGAACACGGCACAGCAATCAGGCTGCCACGGCGAGTGTGCCAGGAACTTCTGCGTATAGGCATTGGTTTCAGGAGAGCGCTTCTCAGGTTTGCGCGCCGTCAGGTTCACCGAAAAGAAACCGCTGGTACGCTGCTGCAACTCATGAAGGTGTTGTTTAACGAACTTATCGACGACCGGCTGAAAATGGCCATAGCGGATAGATGCGCCAATTAACACGCGATCATACTGTGCCCAGTCAGGCAGAGTGGCATCCTGAATGTTCAGTACATCACACTGCTGCTGCTGACGGATCACATCAGCAATAGAAGAGGCAATCTTCCTGGTTTGTCCGTCGCGAGTGGAATAGAGAATCAGCGCTTTCATGTCAGCATCCTTATTAATTATTCACGCCAGAAAGTAGGCGTGAACAGCACCAGCAAGGTGAATACCTCGAGACGCCCGAACAACATGGTGGAAATAAGAATCCATTTCGCCACGTCATTCATTGAAGTGAAGTTATCAGCTACGACCCCTAAGCCAGGGCCGAGGTTATTGAGCGTCGCGGCAACGGCAGCAAAAGCCGAGAAGTCATCAACACCGGTAGCGATGATCGCCAGCATGCTGATCAGGAACACCAGCGCATAAGCCGAGAAGAATCCCCATACAGCTTCAAGGATACGTTCCGGCAGCGCCCGGTTGCCCAGCTTAATGGTGTAGACCGCATTGGGGTGAACCAGACGCTTAAGCTCACGGTTACCCTGCTTGCATAACAGCAGTATGCGAATCACCTTCAGACCACCGCCGGTTGAACCGGCACAGCCGCCGATAAAGGCGGAGCACAACAGCAGTACCGGCAGGAACAATGGCCAGCGTGCGATGCTGTCGGTCGTGAATCCCGCCGTCGTCGCCATGGAGACCACCTGGAAAAAGGCCTGGTTCAGCGTCTGCCAGCCACTTTCATAGACATTATGGAACCAGAGCACCAGGGTACAGATCAACACCAGCGTCAGCTGAACGCCAATAAACATGCGGAACTCAGGGTCGCGCCAGTACACACGCAGATTGCGTCCGCTTAACATGGCAAAGTGCAGGCCGTAGTTGCAGCCGGAGATCAGCAGAAACACCGCCACGATGGTATTGATAGTGCCACTGTTAAAATAGCCGATACTGGCATCATGGGTTGAGAAGCCGCCAATGGCGATAGTCGAGAAACTGTGGCCAATAGCATCAAACGCTGGCATTCCCGCCAGCCACAATGCCAGCGCACAGGCTATCGTCAGCAGGACGTAGATCAGCCAGAGTGTTTTAGCCGTCTCGGCGATACGCGGTCGCATTTTATTATCTTTCAGCGGCCCCGGCATTTCAGCGCGATAGAGCTGCATGCCCCCGACGCCCAGAATCGGCAGTATCGCCACG
Organism: Pantoea sp. Ft-CA_14; assembly: GCF_024520875.1. Lineage (NCBI taxonomy): Bacteria > Pseudomonadati > Pseudomonadota > Gammaproteobacteria > Enterobacterales > Erwiniaceae > Pantoea > Pantoea sp. Ft-CA_14. The sequence goes on from NZ_JALNPM010000007.1 coordinate 1,774, forward strand.
GCTAATACGATGATCCCCATACCGCCCAGCCACTGCAGCATCTGCCGATAGAAGAGAATCGCCTTAGGCAACGAGTCCAGCCCCACCAGCGTGGTGGCACCGGTGGTTGTCAGGCCAGAGAAAGATTCAAAGAACGCATCCGTCACCGAAAGATGCGGCTGTTCGGCAAAGATAAAGGGCATCGCCCCTACGCTGCCCAGCACCGTCCAGAACAGGACCACAATCAGAAACCCTTCCCGCGGTTTGAGTTCGGTTTTCTTTTTGCGATTCGGCCACCACAGCAGCGAGCCGATCACCAGCGCCATCATAAAGGTCTGGCTAAACGCCCGCCCTGCGCCATCGCGATAAATTAAGGCGACCAGGCCGGGCAAAATCATCGTCACTGAAAAGAGGATCACCAGCAGACCGACTATGCGGGTAATGGCGCGAAAGTGCATTCAGCCGTTCCTTTAAATAAAAGAGATGAACATCATGGTGTGAGCGGGATCAGCGATAACGCGCCCCGACTAAAGTCTGACAGATTTTTTTTGAACCCGTCGATCTGTCCGTAAGGTACAGCCAGCGTCAACGCAATACGATCCTGAAACTGGCTGTCGGTCACCTTACCTTCAAAACGCTGTACCAGCCGTTCAATATCACTGAGCTGCGCATAGTCACATTGCAAAGTGAACAGCTTCATCGGCACTTTGCGCTGCCTTGGCAACTGCTTAAGCCCCTGCTGGACGCCACCACCATACGCTTTCACTAAGCCGCCGGTTCCCAGCATGATGCCACCGTAATAACGCACCACCACAGCGGTAATCTCGCCAATATCCGCGCCCATCAGTTGCGCCAGCATCGGTTTCCCTGCCGTACCCGAAGGTTCACCATCATCAGAGAAACCGAGTTGCTGAGAATCATTCGGCGCGCCCGCTACCCAGGCCCAGCAGTGATGCCGGGCAGTGGGATGCTCGCTTTTAACCTGCTGGACAAACGCGCGCGCCGCCTCTGCACCCTCGGTGTGCGCCAGTAGCGTAATGAAGCGACTCTTTTTGATTGTCTCCTCAATGCTGCTTACTGGCACAGCGGGAATATCAAAGGCCTCCATCAGGCCAGATGCAGATCGCGGGTCATGTTCTCAACGCGATGCGCATGGATCACCACGTTATCCTCGATACGAATCCCGCCATAAGGCCGAAGCGCATCAATGGCCTGCCAGTTAAAGTGCTGACTGAAACGGCCTTCACGCAGCGGCTTGAGTAACGAATCAATAATATAGAAGCCCGGCTCAATGGTTAATACCATGCCCGGTTGCAGCACGCGGGTGCAGCGAAGATAAGGATATTGCGCTGGCGCGGCGAGATGGGTGCCCTGCTCATCCTGCATAAAACCGGCAACGTCATGGACCTGCAGACCCAGCGGATGCCCCAGGCCATGTGGCATAAACGGACCGGTCAGATCTTCAGCCACCAGCGCTTCTTCGCTGATTCCCTGAGCCAGCTCAAACTTCAGCAACATCTTCGCAATACGCTGATGCATCTGAAGGTGGTAATCGGTGTAGCGTACGCCCGGTTTCAGCGTGGCTATCAGGGCCAGCTCTTCAGTGTTCATCGCCTCAACCATTCTGGCATAGAGCGAACTGCTCTGCGCCGCATAGCTGCGGGTCAAATCAGCGGCATAGCCAAGATACTCGGCACCCGCATCAATCAAAAAGCTATGGCGTTTCGCCGGTGGCTGATGATCCAGCCGGGTGTAGTGCAGCACCGCAGCGTGCTCATTCAGCGCAATGATATTGCCGTAAGGTACATCGGTGTCGCGATGACCGGTAGCGGTCAGATAAGCCTGATTGATATCGAACTCGCTTAAGCCCGCCGAGAACGCCTCTTTCGCCGCGCGATGACCGGCAACCGCCAGCTTCTGCGCCTGGCGCAGACAGGCGAGTTCATAATCAGTTTTGATGCTGCGATGGAAGTGCAGGAAGTCGATGACCGCTTTGGGATTAATATTGCCAGAGGCGATGCCGAGCTGAGATGCACGCGCGTTAACCGGGCCGATATAGGCGACGTTATCACGCTGTGCAGGCAGCAACTGCGCAATCTCGTCCGCATTTTTCAGGCCGATAACGTCGACATCCCCGGTCCAGAAGCTATCCGGCAACGGTTCAACGTTATGCCAGTAATCCACCGGAGAGTAGAACCACAGTTTCGGTTTGTTTACCCCATCAATCCAGAGCCAGCAGTTGGGCACCTGCGTCACCGGCACCCAGGCCTTGAACTGCGGATTCACCTTAAACGGATAAGTGTGATCATCCAGAAACACCGTCAACAACTCACCGGAATGGATCAACATCGCATCCAGTTTATTGCGTGCCAGCACCTGCTGCGCCCGTTGTTGCAACGTGGCGATGTGCGCGTGATACAAGGTCTTCAGTGAATCCATGGACGTCTCTCCAGTGTCGCGAAATGGCCGCAGTTTAGCATACCCCTTGCGCAGATGCCGAAGTCGGCGCAGCTGTGATCTTGTTAGCAAATAAGCAAAGACCAGTTTGCAAAAAATTAACATCGCTCCCACACTCACGATCATCTGGTATGACCAGATCACCTTTCGCGGTTTCAGGAGACGCACATGCTCTACCAAGGCGCTAACCTTACTCTTCACTGGCTGGACGATGGCATCGCCGAGCTGGTTTTTGACGCTACGGGCTCGGTCAACAAGCTCGATACGCAAACTGTCGCCAGCCTGGGCGAGGCAATAGCTGTGCTGGAGCAGCAGCCAGAACTGCGCGGCCTGCTGCTGAGCTCCGCTAAACCTGCCTTTATTGTAGGGGCAGATATCACCGAGTTCCTTTCACTGTTTGATGCACCCACCGAAAAACTGAGCCAGTGGCTGAGTTACGCCAACAGCATCTTCAATCGTCTGGAAGATTTGCCGGTACCGACTCTGGCCGCCATTGACGGCTATGCACTGGGCGGCGGATGTGAATGCGTACTGGCAACCGATCTGCGTATCGCTACTGCGGACGCCCGTATTGGCCTGCCGGAAACCAAACTCGGCATCATGCCGGGATTTGGCGGCAGCGTGCGATTGCCGCGCCTGCTGGGCGCCGACAGTGCGCTGGAAATTATTGCGGCGGGAAAAGATGTCGATGGCAATGCCGCTCTTAAACTCGGTCTGGTCGATGCCGTGGTGTCTCGCGAGAAACTGCGTGAGGCGGGAATCACCATGCTTAAGGCCGCTGCCACTGATGGCAGCTGGCGCGCCCGCCGGGCCCCTAAGCTGGCTCCGCTGAAACTCAGCCCGATTGAAGCGGCCATGAGCTTCACTATCGCGAAAGCCATGGTGCTGCAAACCGCAGGCAAGCATTATCCCGCTCCGCTGATGGCGGTAAAAACCATTGAAGCTGCAGCCAGCCTTGGCCGCGATGACGCGCTGAAGCTTGAAACCGCAGCGTTTGTGCCGCTGGCACAGTCTGATGAAGCACGCGCGCTGGTCGGCATCTTCCTCAACGACCAGTATGTGAAAGGTCTGGCGAAAAAGCGCGGCAGCGAAAGCGGCGCACCCGCTCAGGCAGCGGTACTGGGCGCAGGCATCATGGGTGGCGGCATCAGCTACCAGTCTGCGTGGAAAGGCGTGCCGGTCAGAATGAAAGATATCAATCCACAGGCGTTAACGCTGGGGATGAGCGAAGCCAGCAAGCTGCTCAATAAGCTGCTGGAACGCGGCAAAATCGACGGCAACAAACTCGCCAGTGTGATCGCCACTATCCAGCCCACGCTGGATTACGCCGGTTTTGAACAGGCTGATGTGGTGGTTGAAGCGGTGGTAGAGAACCCGCTGATCAAGGCAAAAGTGCTGGCGGAAACCGAACAGCATCTGCGTGAGGATGCGATTCTGGCCTCCAATACCTCGACCATTCCCATCAGCCAGCTGGCGCAGGCGCTTCAGCGTCCGGAAAACTTCTGCGGCATGCACTTCTTCAATCCGGTACCGCGTATGCCGCTGGTAGAGGTGGTTCGTGGCGAGAAAACCAGTGAAGCGACCCTGAGCAAAGTGGTGGCCTGGGCCAGCAAAATGGGCAAAACCCCGATCGTAGTGAATGACTGTCCGGGCTTCTTTGTTAACCGGGTGCTGTTCCCTTACTTCGCCGCTTTCAGCCTGCTGCTGCGCGACGGCGCCGATTTCCGTCAGATTGATAAAGTGATGGAAAAACAGTTTGGCTGGCCGATGGGCCCCTCATGGCTGCTGGATGTGGTCGGCATCGATACCGCGCACCACGCGCAAAGCGTCATGGCTGACGGTTTCCCGGATCGTATGAAGCATGACTATCGTGATGCGATCGATCTGCTGTTTGATGCCGGTCGTTTTGGCCAGAAAAATGGCAAAGGCTTCTGGCGCTGGGAAGAAGATAAAAAGGGCAAGCTGACAAAAGTGGCTGATACCGAAGTGGATACGCTGCTGGAGCAGGTCTGCCAGCCTAAGCGGGTCTTCAGCGACGAAGAGATCCTGAATCGCATGATGCTGCCAATGCTGAATGAAGTAGTGCGCTGCCTGGAAGAGAAGATTATTGCCTCGCCAGCGGAAGCGGATATGGCGCTGGTCTATGGTCTCGGCTTCCCGCCTTTCCGTGGCGGCGCTTTCCGCTATCTCGATACCCTGGGCAACAGCAATGTGGTGGATCAGGCCCGGCGTTATAGCGCGCTCGGTGGCTTATATGCCCTGCCTGCGCTGCTGGTGCAGAAAGCCCATCAGCATGAAAGCTGGTATCCCGCCGCCAAACCGATTGATGAAGCCGCGCTGAAAAGCGCCTGAGGGCAAAAAGATGGAAAATGTGGTGATTATTGATGCGGTGCGCACGCCAATGGGACGTTCAAAAGGCGGCGCCTTTCGTCACGTGCGCGCTGAAGATCTCTCTGCGCACCTGATGCGCGAACTCCTGAGCCGCAACCCGGCGGTGAACCCGACATCACTGGACGATATCGTCTGGGGCTGCGTACAGCAGACGCTGGAACAGGGATTTAATATCGCGCGTAACGCTGCGCTGCTGGCCGAAATCCCGCATTCAGTGCCGGCCACCACCGTCAACCGACTGTGTGGCTCTTCAATGCAGGCGCTGCATGATGCGGCCCGCGCCATTATGGTCGGCGATGCGCAGTGCTGTCTGATCGGTGGCGTGGAGCATATGGGACATGTGCCGATGAATCACGGCGTCGACTTTCATCCCGGTCTGGGCCGAACCGTGGCAAAAGCAGCAGGCATGATGGGCTTAACGGCTGAAATGCTGGCGCGAATGCATCATATCAGCCGTGAGCAGCAGGATGCATTTGCCCTGCGTTCGCATCAGCGGGCCTGGCAGGCCACCCAGCGTGGGGACTTTGCAACAGAGATTGTCGCCACCTATGGTCACGACAGCGACGGCATTCTTAAACGCTATGACTTCGATGAGGTGATTCGCGAGGAGACCAGCGCCGAAGGACTGGCGGCACTCAAACCCGCCTTCGATCCGGTAAACGGCACCGTCACGGCGGGTACGTCGTCGGCGTTGTCAGATGGCGCGGCCGCCATACTGGTCATGAGTGAATCACGCGCCCGTGAACTGGGGCTGACACCGCGTGCGCGCATCCGCAGCATGGCGGTGGTGGGCTGTGATCCTTCGATAATGGGTTATGGACCGGTACCGGCCAGCAAACTGGCATTGAAACGGGCGGGACTGAGCGTCAGTGATATCGATGTGTTTGAGCTGAATGAAGCCTTTGCCGCGCAGACGCTGCCGTGTATCAAGGACTTAGGTTTGCTGGAACGGATGGATGATAAGGTCAATCTGAATGGCGGCGCGATTGCGTTAGGCCATCCGCTGGGCTGCTCCGGCGCACGCATCAGCACGACATTGCTGAATATTATGGAGCGACGCGATGCCCGTTTTGGCCTCGCCACCATGTGTATCGGACTGGGTCAGGGCATTGCGACCGTATTCGAGCGTCTGTAATACGTTGAGTCTTACTTTGTCAGATTTACCCGCCAGTAAATCGGCGGGTTTTTTCTGTCTGCTACAGGCTGCTACAGGGAATCAGATAAAGGCAAACGCATCGCCATACATCTGTGACTCCACCGCGCCACGCTCGGCACAGAAACGATCGCGGGCAATCTTCGCCATCTCAAAACGTCCGGCGATGTAGATCTCATGCTCGCTCAGCGTACTGAAGTCCTGCATCACTGCCGTCAGTACCGTGCCTGAGCGGCCCTGCCAGCCCGCTTCAGGTTGCTCGACAACCGGGATCACCTTCAGGTTCGGGTGCTTCACCGCCAGCGCATCCAGCTCTTCCAGATCGTACAGATGCTTGAGCTCACGTCCGCCCCAGTAAATGGCGATATCGCGCTCTGGCTGTTCCGCCAGTGCAGTGAGCAGAATCGAACGGGCATAGGAGAAACCGGTGCCGCCTGCAATCAGGATCAGCGGCTTGCTGCTCTCTTCACGCAGCCAGGCATCGCCGTGCGGCATATCAACCGTAATCTGGCGATCGTTACGGATGCGATCCATGACGGCCATGGCATAGAGGTTCAGATCGGACGCGCCGATATGCAGCTCAATGATATCTTTTTCCATCGGCGTTGAGGCCATTGAGAACGGACGCTTGTCACGCTCGTCCATCACCACCATCAGATACTGTCCCGCGCGAAAACTGAATTCCGCTTCAGGGATCAGGCGAACGCGATAGACCGTGTCGGTAATCGCCTCAACCGAAGTTACTTTACAGCTTAACGTTGTCATGCGTTCCCTCTGTCGGGTCGTCTTTATGGTTGTGCTCGCCATCAACGCTGTGGCGGCTGATCAAAAATACCTAGCTCATCCCAGATAGCATCAATGCGCGCGGTGACCGCAGGATCTTTGACGATAGGTGTACCCCATTCGCGCTGCGTTTCACCTGGCCACTTATTGGTCGCATCCATCCCCATCTTCGATCCCAGCCCGGAAACGGGCGAAGCGAAATCGAGATAATCGATTGGGGTATTTTCCACTAATACCGTATCGCGGGCCGGATCCATACGCGTAGTGATCGCCCAGATCACGTCGTTCCAGTCACGCGCATTAACGTCATCGTCACACACAATAACAAATTTGGTGTACATGAACTGCCGCAGAAACGACCAGACGCCAAACATGACACGTTTGGCATGCCCCGCGTACTGCTTTTTAATCGTCACGACCGCCAGCCGGTATGAACATCCTTCTGGCGGCAGATAGAAGTCCACGATCTCCGGGAACTGCTTCACCAGAATCGGCACCAGCACTTCATTCAGCGCCACACCCAGCACCGCAGGTTCATCTGGCGGACGGCCGGTATAGGTGGAGTGATAGATAGGCTTATGGCGCTGCGTAATATGCGTAACGGTAAACACCGGGAAGCTATCTACTTCATTGTAGTAGCCGGTGTGGTCGCCGTAAGGTCCTTCCGGCGCCATATCGCCCGCTTCGATATACCCTTCCAGCACGATTTCCGCACTGGCGGGAACTTCGAGATCGTTCGAGAGGCATTTCACTACTTCGGTTTTATTGCCGCGCAGTAAACCGGCAAACGCATATTCTGACAGCGTATCAGGCACCGGCGTTACGGCCCCAAGGATAGTGGCGGGATCGGCACCCAGCGCCACCGAGACCGGAAAACGCTCACCCGGATGCGCTTTCGTCCACTCCAGATAATCGAGCGCACCGCCACGGTGCGACAGCCAGCGCATGATCAGACGATTTTTGCCGATCACCTGCTGCCGGTAGATCCCAAGATTCTGCCGCTCTTTGTGCGGGCCGCGCGTCACGGTCAGCCCCCAGGTAATCAGCGGTGCCGCATCGCCCGGCCAGCACTTCATCACCGGAATCCGCGTCAGATCGACTTCATCGCCGCTGAACACCTCTTCCTGACAGGGTGCATTGCGCAGGCGTTTGGTCGGCATGTTCAGGACCTGCTTAAACTGCGGCATCTTATCGAACAGATCGCGGAAGCCTTTTGGCGGCTCCGGCTCTTTCAGGAAGGCCAGCAGTTTACCCACTTCACGCAGTGCGCTGACCTCTTCCTGGCCCATGCCCATTGCCACACGCTTTGGTGTGCCGAACAGATTGCACAGCACCGGCATGTCGTACCCTTTCGGGTTTTCAAACAGCAGAGCCGGGCCACCGGCACGCAGAGTGCGGTCGGCGATTTCGGTCATTTCCAGTTCAGGATCGATCGACTGGGTAATGCGCTTTAGCTCACCGCGCTGTTCGAGCAGCGCGAGAAAGTCTCTTAAATCGTGATATTTCATGCGGCTTTAGCTTTCCGGCCAGAGTGAATCGGCCATTATAGGTCTGATTAAGCGGTTATGCTGAGGTTTATATGGCAGCGTCATACGCACTGAAAGGGAACCAGCGGTTGTAACGCGCGGGCATCGTGATACCCCTGAATCGGCTCGCCGTGGCGAAACAGTTTAAAATCTTCGTTTCGCACGCTGTGATAGCGCAGCTGATTGTCGTGAACGTGCAGAAAACTGCCTTCACGCAGTGCAATCACCGACTCAGTCGGATTAACTGCACAGAACTCTGCCAGCCGTTCGTCACGGGTTTCGCCCATATGACTGCTGACGCTGGCATCCAGATAGTGGGGATTAATCTGCACCGGAAAGAGTCCCAGCGCAGGCAGCACCACGCTGCTGCGCACCGGCATATCGTTCGTGGTACGGATTGAGGGCGTCGCCACGTTGCAGCCTGCGCTCCAGCCGACATAAGGTACCTGCCGCTCCCGCACCGCGCGCTGAATCGCCCCGATCAGACCCTGCTCATGCAGCATCTGATTCAGGAACCAGGTGTTGCCGCCGCTGACTAAAATCAGCTCTGCCTGCGCAATCGCTTCAGCCGGTGAGGCGAATGCCTGAACCCGCTCTACCTGAATGCCCAGAGAGGCACTGAGTTCGGCGGCGCGTTGCTGCTGATCGCCACGAATAATCGCATAGGGGATCAGTACCGCCGAGCGGATAGCGCGTCGGGCGATCATGGCGTGCAGTTGCGGCTGCGCATAGCCCAGCAGCGGCGCATCATCCGCCAGCTTGCCGTTGCTCAACAGAAAGAGTTCCATCAGAGGATCCTTTTGCAGATGTGATGGACATTGAGTCTGATACAGAGCAATAGCAGACGTCAATTTTCAGTCACCTTTTCTGCTGCTCTCGGGCATCTTAAGAAAAGTCTCAGTTTATTTTCTTTGCGAGACGCTTTACCCTGCCCCTGCGCTATAACTCTGGCAACAGGTTTGCTATTCTTAGCGTCCATTCAATGGGAGCAGTTATGGAATCCTGGTACTTACTCTATTGCAAACGTGGACAGCTACTGCGCGCGAAGGAGCATCTGGAGCGGCAGGAAGTGCATTGCCTCAGCCCGATGATCGCTCTGGAAAAGATCGTGCGCGGTAAACGCACCACCGTGAGTGAGCCACTGTTCCCGAATTATCTGTTTATCGAGTTTGATCCGGAAGCCATTCACACCACGACGATCAGCAGCACCCGTGGCGTCAGCCACTTCGTGCGCTTTGGCACGACGCCCGCGACAGTGCCTTCAGCCGTGATTGAAGCGCTGGAAACAGACGTCCCGCAAATCCTGCTTGACCCTGAAACGCCGCAAAGCGGTGATGAAGTGGTCATCACCGACGGGACGTTTGAAGGGCTGCGCGCCATCTTTGCCGAGCCGGATGGTGAAACGCGCTCAATTCTGTTGCTTAATTTGCTGAACAAGCAGGTAATGCGCAGCGTCGACAACAAGCAGTTCCGCAAGATTTAAGCCAGTCTGAATAACGTCCGCGCATTATGGTCGATGCGGGTCGCCAGTTCCTCAGCACTCTCACCACGCCATGTCGCCACCTGGTGCACAATATGCGGTAAAAAGCAGGGTTCATTACGGCGCGAAGTCGGGCGTGGACGCATGTCGCGCGGCAGCAGATATGGGGCATCCGTTTCCAGCAGCAGGCGATCGGCCGGAATCAGTGGCAGCAGCTCGCGCAACTCCAGACCACGGCGCTCATCGCATACCCAGCCCGTAATCCCTACCGATAATCCCATGCCCAGACAGGCTTCCAGTTCGTCACGCGTGCCGGTAAAGCAGTGGATTACCGCGCCAGGCAGTTTTGGCAGCCAGGGCGCCAGCACTGCAGCGAAACGCGCATGGGCTTCGCGGCAGTGCAGAAAGACCGGCATATTGAGTTCTGCCGCCAGAGCCAGCTGCGCATCAAACGCATACTCCTGCTGCTCATGAGCCGACAGATTGCGATTGAAATCGAGTCCGCATTCACCGATGGCAACCACTTCCGGTTTTTCAGCCAGGCGACGTAGGGTGCTGGCAATTTCCGTTGACCATTCGCTGGCATGATGAGGATGGACGCCCGCGGTAGACCAACAGAAGCCCGCTTGATCTTCAGCCAGTCGCTGAGCCTGCTGGCTCTCCAGCGCGTTAGTGCCGGTAATAAGCATGCCGGTGACGCCCGCATCACGCGCGCGTTTAACCACCTTTTGCCGGTCGGAGGCGAATTGCGTGCTGGTCAGGTTTACACCGATATCAAACATAATTTTTCCCACAGTTTATAAACAAAAACCGCCCATCAGGGCGGTTTGGATTGATCGCTTCCCGCCAGTGCGGGTAAAGCTGTCCGCATCAGGAGTCGGTATTCTCTTCTTCATCCTGTAACCGGCGGCCTTTACCCACATAGTAACGGGAAAAGAATACGCCGACTTCAAACAGGCAGTACATCGGAATAGCGAGCAAAGTTTGGGAAAAAACATCCGGCGGTGTGAGCAACATCCCGACCACGAAGGCGCCCACCAGAATATAGGGACGTTTCTTCTTCAACTCTTCCGGGCTGGTGATACCGGTCCAGCACAGCAACACAATCGCCACCGGCACTTCAAACGCCACGCCAAATGCCATAAACAGCGTCATGACAAAATCGAGGTATTTGGAGATATCCGTTGCTACAGTCACGCCGATCGGCGCTGTCTTGGTGAAAAAACCAAATGCCAGCGGGAAGACCACGAAATAGGCAAAGGCCACGCCGAAGTAGAAAAGGAAGGTGCTGGAAAACAGCAGCGGCATAACCAGCCTGCGCTCATGACGGTAAAGCGCCGGGGCGACAAATGCCCAGACCTGATAGAGGATCACCGGCACCGCAAGAAACACCGACACAATAATGGTCAGCTTAATCGGGGTGAAAAACGGTGAGGCCACATCGGTCGCGATCATGCTGGAGCCCACCGGCATCTGGCTGATTAGCGGTGCCGCGACCAGCTGGTAGATGTCGTTGGCGAAATAAACCAGCACCAGGAAAATCGCTAATACGGCGATGATGCAGTTCAGTAGTCGCTTACGCAGCTCAATCAGATGACTGATGAGCGGTTGGGTATCTTCAACGGCCATTATCGTTCATCACTTGCAGAAGAGGGGGTAGCGGATTGACGCGCAGGATCTGCCGGCCTGGCGACGTCGCCAGCGGGCGCCTGTGCCGGTGCGCTGGCCACAGCGGTTGGTGCGGCAGAGGATTGCACCGCCGGACCTGATGAAACCGCTGAATAAGCCGATGCCGGAGCAGTGGCGACGGCAGAAGGTGCAGCAGAGGGTTGCACCGCCGGACCTGAGTCTGAAACCTCAGACGGTGTCTGTGCCGGGGCACTGGCCTGGTGTTCTGCTGTAGCCGGTGTCGCCGAAGGCTCAGCCGGAGCAGGCGCGGGCCTGTGCTGAGCCGAATGGATGGTGTTTGCCTCGTCTTCCTCTTTTTCAATGTCGATGCTCTGACTGACCGAGCGTTTCATTGAATCCGCAGTTTTACGCAGCTCTTCCATCGACTCTTTCAGCTCGGGTGAGAGCGTGCCACGGCCCGCTTCTTCCACCTTTTTCAGGCTCTCCTGCAACTCCTGCAGCTTGAGCTCCTGCGCCAGTTCATGTTGTACATTGGCTGCCAGCGAACGAATCGCCCTGATCCAGCCGACCACGGTTTTCACCGCAACCGGTAAACGTTGCGGGCCGAGTACAATCAGCCCGATCACGAACACCAATACCAGTTCACTAAAACCAATATCAAACACGGTTTACACCTGCTTGTCGTTCTTGGCTTCTTCTTTGTTAGCCGAAGTTTGCTGTTTGTCCGCCAGCGTTTTGGCAGCGAAGTCAGCGTCCTGCTCTTTCGGTTGATCCTTTTTGTCGTCCTCGTCACCCATGGCTTTTTTGAAGCCACGAATCGAAGAACCCAAATCTGAACCCAGATTACGTAATTTGTTGGTACCGAACAGAAGTACAACAATCACGGCAATGATTAACAATTGCCAGATACTGATACCGCCCATGAGATAGCCTCTAATATTCTGTGAAAACGATGAGGTAATGCACCACAGAGTGCCCTTTTCAACCGGGCCTGAGCCAGCGACATTACCTTTTTTTAGACGGACGTGACAATCAGTTTGTCTTACGCCAGCCGATTAACCAGGAGACAATTCCTGCTGCCATCAAAACCGCCGGGAAAAAGTCCCAATCCGGTCGGGTGAGCAGCACAGCCGTTCCGCTTAACAGCAACGTTGCACCGACGCCGAACAGGTAACGCGCCTGATGGTGCCGGACGCGCTGCGCATTCATATCGCCCACTAATTTATCGACGCTGTGCCGCAAAAGTTTGTGCTGGCGCATGCTGTCGTAAAACAGCTCCGGCAGCTCAGGGAGCTTCTCAGCCCAGAATGGCGCTTTCTCTTTTACCGCACGGATAATAGCCGGTAATCCCACCTGATCTTTGATCCACTCTTCCAGGAAGGGCTTGGCTGTCTTCCACAGGTCGAGCTGCGGATAGAGCTGACGGCCGATGCCTTCAACATAGAGCAGCGTTTTTTGCAGCAGGACCAGCTGCGGCTGCACTTCCATATTAAAGCGGCGTGCGGTGTTGAACAGGTTCAGCAGCACATGCCCGAAGGAGATTTCAGCCAGCGGTTTTTCAAAAATCGGCTCGCAGACCGTACGAATCGCAAACTCGAAATCTTCTACGTTGGTATCGGGCGGCACCCAGCCTGAGTCAACGTGCAACTCCGCGACCTTACGGTAGTCACGGTTGAAGAAGGCGATAAAGTTTTCAGCCAGATAGCGCTTATCTTCTTTGTTCAGTGAACCCACGATACCGCAATCGATGCCGATATATTGTGGATCTTCCGGATGTTCATAGCTGACAAAAATATTGCCAGGATGCATATCCGCATGGAAGAAGCTGTCGCGGAAGACCTGGGTGAAGAAGACCTGCACGCCACGTTCTGCCAGCAGCTTCATATTAACGCCATGACGTTCCAGCGTGGCAACGTCTGAAATCGGAATGCCGTAGATGCGCTCCATCACCATCATGGTTTCGCTGCAGTAGTCGGAATAGACTTCCGGCACATAGAGCATGCGGCTATCTTCAAAATTCCGGCGCAGCTGAATGGCGTTGGCCGCTTCACGTAACAGATTCAGCTCATCAAGCAGGGTTTTCTCATAATCACGCACCACTTCAACCGGACGCAGACGACGGCCATCCGGCAACAGGCGCGGGACCCAGCGGGCCAGGCGATAGATCAGCTTCATGTCCGCCCGAATCACCGGCAAAATATCGGGGCGAATCACTTTAATCACCACTTTCTTGCCAGTTGATTTCAGCGTGGCGGTGTGCACCTGCGCAATGGATGCCGAAGCCAGTGGCTTGATATCAAAATCATCAAACCAGGTTTCAATCGGCGCGCCCATTGAAGCTTCAATCTGCGCTTTGGCTTTGACGCCATCGAACGGCGCAACACGGTCCTGCAGGATCGCCAGTTGATCGGCAATCAGCGGCGGGAAGAGATCACGACGGGTCGACAGCATCTGGCCAAACTTGATCCAGACCGGACCCAGCTGCTCCATCGCCATGCGCATACGTGCGCCGATCGGTTCATGCTGATGCAGATTAGGGATCCAGAAAACAGAGCGACGCCACAGGCGAAACAGGAAAGTGAGGCGTGTCTGAGGAATCAGTTCATCAAGGCCATAGGTCAGAAACACCTTCATGATCAGATATAAGCGGCGGATCTCTCCAAAACTCATTTTGCCTCCAGCTGCGCCAGACGCGCATCAAGCGCCTCAAGCGAACGTTCCATCGCGTCGACCTCCTCAGAAAACCAGGCTAACTCCAGCGAGCCAGGCGCAACACGCCACTCTTCGGTTATGGCCTGTCCGAGATAATCCTGGCGACGCTGCACTTCACCTTTGAAAAAGCGTAATGCCTGTTGTGAGCGCTGGCTGATCCCCTGTGCGGCGATATCGCCGACCCAGGGAGCCAGATATTCTGCCGGATCCAGCTCAGCCAGATCCATCAGCGCAGAGAACTGCTGCACCACCTGCAGGTCACCTTCAACCTGCAGTTCACCGCTGCGGATCAGCGGCGTCAGCTGCTGGCGATCGCGCAGCTTCGGCAGGGTTTTCAGCGAGGTGATCACCGTGCAGTCACTGCGATCCTGCCAGTCAGCTAACACATCGACCTGCTGTTCACTGAAGACCAGCACCAGCGGATGAGAGAGCTCATTCAGGCGCAGCGTCAGCACTTTACCATTCAGGCGTTGCCGCGCCGGTTTCAGGCCACGATCGCGATAGAGAATACGGTTCAGCGCCGTTTCCAGGCCCGCGGTAATCAAGGGCGTCAGGTTCATTACCATCTCACTCAGAACTTAAATCCACGATGCAGCGCCACAATGCCGCCGGTCATATTGGAGTAAGTGGTATTTTCAAAACCGACATCGTTCATCATCGCTTTCAGGGTCTCCTGATCGGGATGCATGCGGATCGATTCGGCCAGATAGCGATAGCTCTCTGCATCCTGCGCCACCAGCTGTCCGATACGCGGCAGAATGTGGAACGAGTAGGCGTCATACGCTTTGCTCAGCGGATCCAGAACGGGTTTAGAGAACTCCAGCACCAGCAGGCGTCCGCCCGGCTTGAGTACCCGGAACATAGAGGCCAGCGCCTTCTCTTTTTCCGTAACGTTACGCAGGCCAAAAGAGATGGTAATGCAGTCGAAATAGTTATCGGGGAAAGGCAGGGCTTCGGCGTTGGCCTGTACGTAACTCACGTTGCCGACCACGCCCTGATTGCGCAGCTTTTCGCGGCCCATCTTCAGCATGGAACTGTTGATATCGGCCAGTACAACCTGACCCGTTTCGCCCACCAGGCGAGAAAATTTAGCCGTCAGATCGCCGGTACCACCCGCCAGATCCAACACGCGCTGACCGCGACGTAAGCCGCTGCTGTCAATGGTAAAACGCTTCCAGATACGATGGACGCCAAACGACATCAAATCGTTCATCAGGTCATATTTTGCCGCTACGGAGTGAAACACGTCCGCGACTTTGTCAGCTTTTTCGCTTTTGGCGACCGTCTGAAAGCCAAAATGGGTAGTTTCCTGCTGTGATTCATCTGCCATCGGTTTTACCTGCTCCACAAACAATACTTCCCGAAGTGTATCAGAGTCACGGAAGTCAGGCACGCTGCGCCCATACTATTCGTGGAGGCGCCTCACATGCATCTCACTCTCATCCGCATCACTGTCATCATTTGCGTCATCAGCCGCCCGGTTTTCCGGCATGGCTCGTTCGGCCAGCTGAGGATTAATTGGCCGTTTGATCTCCACGCCCAGCGCACGAAATCCTTCAGTCTGCGCAATCAGGTTGCCGCGCCCTTCTGACAGCTTTTTCATCGCCTCGCGATAGCTGTTCTGCGCCTTGTCCAGGCTGTGACCAATGCCGCTCATGTCATCGACAAACAGCCGCATCTTGTCATAGAGCCGCGTTGCCCGATCGGCAATACGCTGTGCATTGCGGCTCTGGTGCTCATAGCGCCACAGATTATTAATGGTACGCAACGCCACCAGCAGCGTGGTGGGGCTGACCAGCATGATGTTCTGCTGCAGCGCCTCACCAATCAGCTCAGGCTGGCGGTCAATGGCCAGCAAAAAGGCGGGCTCCACCGGGATAAACATCAGCACATAATCCAGCGATCGTAAGCCGGGCAATTGTTGATAATCTTTTCGTCCCAGCAGGCGGATGTGCGCCCGCATGGCAGCGACATGTTCCTGAATAGCCTGCTCTCGTTCGATCTCATCATCTGCATTGAAGTAGCGCTCATAGGCCACCAGCGTCATTTTGGCGTCCACCACCACATCTTTGCCCTGCGGCAGGCGCACAATCACATCCGGCTGCATCCTGCCCTGCTGTTCTGACTGAATGCTCACCTGGGTTTCATATTCGTAGCCTTCACGCAGTCCGGAAGCTTCCAGTACCCGGCTCAGCACCACTTCACCCCAGTTACCCTGGATTTTATTATCGCCCTTCAGCGCTTTGGTCAGGTTAAGCGCCTCCTGCGCCATCTGCGCATTCAGCTGCTGTAACTGCCGGATTTCATGGGTCAGGGTATGTCGCTCACGCGCTTCTGCGCCAAAGCTTTCATGAACCTGACGACGGAAGCCATCAAGCTGTTCACGCAACGGACCAATCAGCCCGTCCAGACTTTGCCGGTTCTGTTCATCGACGCGACGGCCGCTGTTTTCGAATATACGGTTGGCGAGGTTTTCAAACTGGGCGCTAAGGCGTTGTTCGCTGTTGGTCAGCAGGCGCTGTTTCTCTTCTGCGGCGAAACGGGTCTCTTCAAGGCGAATGGTCACCTCACGCAGCTCCGCTTCCTGTGCGCTGTTGACCTCCAGCTGATTGCGCAGTTCACGATTAAGCTGCTCACTTTCATTACGCCAGTAATCAAGCTGTTGCAGTCGCTCATTGGCGCCGCTCAGCGCGCCGTGCAGCTGACGAAGCTCCTGCTCACGCTGCTGCGTCTGCTGCTGAAGCTGTTCGATTTGCTGCTGCTGACGCTGTTGCGCCTCTTCCTGCAGACGGCGCTCGGTCTGGAAACTGGCGACCTGATGGCCGGCACGTAACTGTGCCAGCATCCAGCCAATCCCTAACCCGGCAAGCGCCAGACAGGCGCTGATAATGATGTGCTGATCCATGATTTCCCCCGCGACTCAGGCTGCTGAGGGAAAGGTAGAGTCGCACTGTATGAATGTCCAGATAATTTTAGCAGGATTCAGCGCCTTACAGCGCCGTCACCGTAAGCTTGCCAGCCTGCCACTCATCAATCAGGAAAAACGGCATGGGCAATAGCCATTCACCCTTTTTAACCTGCGCCAGATAGTGCCAGGTTGTCCCGCCCGAGGTAATCGCGACGCGCTGTCTGCTTCCCTCAGCGGCGCTGGATTTGCCGGTCATACTGGCAAAACCGGCATTGCTGCCCACATGGAAATGCGGCGTCTGCCAGCGCACGGGGGCATGGTCAGGCCACGGCTGGGCGTGATGAAAATGAAACAGTTCATCGTGGCTCAGGAGGCTTTCACGCACCGTCGGCCACAACGCCACCTTGAGGAAATATTGATCGGTGAAGCGCTGGCTGCCCTGATACTGCGCAATGAAATCGCGCATCGCCTGTTCCACATCCCGGAAGACGCCGTGACAGCCACCCCACATCCCTGCCAGCAGCAGCTCAGTATGGGAGAAGTAGTCACGCATATGGTGGAACCAGTAAGGCGACGCCAGCCAGGCGTTAACCGCTGCCGCTTCGCGCTCCGAGAGCAGCGAGTCGGCATCACGCACGATAAAACGCTTCACGCCCGGATCGTCCATTACCAGGAAACGCCACAGGGTCGGAAACAGCGTTTTCTCGTGGGACATATCGATCAGCTGGACGTGCGGCTGGTCAAGGCGCTGCCAGACATGCTGCGGCACGCTGTCATCGAGATAGATGCGGCAGACCCAGCCGGGATAGAGTTCAGGCGCTACTTCAACGTTTTTGATTAAGGTTTCACAGTAGCGCGGCTGATCGCCATAGAGGCAGAAAGCGATGACATTCTGGTGTGGATGAGTGAGATCGACAGGCTCCGGTTGCGGAGCGGGAAACGTGGCGCGCTGCCCCTGACTGAAACGCGCATCAGAGCGCATCAGCGAGGCCAGGCCATGACGCGCTACCTCGTCCTTTTTATCCAGCCAGCCACACACTTCGGTCAGGCCATCCAGCCAGGTTTCAGAGGCGGTAGCCTGCACCGCGGGCGGCGACTGATAAATCTTCTGGTAGATTTTGTACGATTTATTGTACTGACCCAGACGCAGCAGGCAGAGCGCGTAGTCGCTCAGCACCTGCATCTGATTGGGCATCGTGCGCAATACCTCTTCACAGCATTGAGCGGCCAGCGCATAGTCGCCCTGTTGCATGGCGGCACGGAAACGTTCGGCACTGCGTTCCAGCATGGCTTTGAGTGCGGCCGGATTAGCACCAGGGGCAGGACGTCGGACGGGAATCGTATTGCGCATAAAAACTCTCAGGTTTCACTGATGTTACGCGCCGTTAACTACCGGCAGCAGGTTTTGAGTCTGGACAAAAAACCTGCTGCCAGACGCGGTCGTTATAGTAAGCGACGCGCCGCTTCGACCACAATCTTCACTGCGTCACTTTCTGTCTGTTTCATGGTGACCGCATCCGGGATCTCTTTCTGAGTGCGGTTCACAATCACGCCCGCCACCATGCCGGCTCGCAGACCCTGGCTGGCGCACATGGTTAACAGTGTAGCGGATTCCATCTCATAGTTGAGAACGCCCATATCCTGCCACTCTTTCATCGATCCCCTGAAGCGACTGACTACGCGGCCCGAGACGGTGTCGTAGCGCTCCTGACCCGGATAGAAGGTGTCAGAAGAGGCGGTGATGCCGATATGCGTTTTCGCGCCACAAGCTTCTGCGGCGGCAACCAGCGCGGTGGTGCAGGCGAAATCAGCCACTGCCGGAAACTCCATCGGCGCAAAATGCAGGCTGGCCCCGTCCAGGCGAACGGATGCGGTGGTCACCAGCACATCGCCGACATTGATATGCGGCTGGATAGCGCCCGTGGTACCGACACGCAGGAAGGTACGCACGCCAAGCTGCGCCAGCTCTTCGACCGCAATCGAGGTCGAAGGACCGCCAATGCCGGTTGAGCAGACCACGACCGGCTTACCATCAATTTTTGCCAGCCAGGAGGTAAATTCACGGTGTGAGGCGAGATGCGTGGCATCTTCCATCAGTCCGGCAATTTTCTTCACGCGCTCCGGATCGCCCGGCACAATCGCCAGGGTGGCGCCCTGCAGATCGGCTTTGGTCAGGCCAAGATGGAAAACGTCAGACTGTGTCATTTTCAGACTCCTGTTAAGGGAAGGTAGCGCGCCACTCTACGCCAGCACGCCCAATAAATATGTGACAACATTCACTTAAGAAAATGAAAGTTACATTTCCCGAAAGATAAATTGTGACAGCAATCACACAATAGCATCTTCCGGGTGCGGATAGCTCTCAGTGGGGCTGTGTCAGGGTCAGCGCAATGTTAAAGAGGAGGATGATTTTATTCGCTGCTGATTCTGTGACCCGACACCTGGCGCATACGCTTTCCGGCCAGGCTATAGTTACGTGATTGCGCAAATGCTTGCACGGAGAGAATAATGAAACCCAGTGATAATATGGCACAAAAACCGGCGACGGGCGGCTTTGCCCCTGCCGTGCAGCCCACCGCCTCCACCACCATCATTACCGACAGCCCGGCGATTCACGCGGGTGAAACCTCAGTGCCCAGTCAGGGCGAAAACATGCCGGCATTCTTTGCAAAACCCCAGTCAGCGGAAGGCCCGTGGCCTGTCGTACTGGTCGTGCAGGAGATCTTTGGTGTGCATGAACACATCCGGGATATCTGCCGCCGTCTGGCGCTGGAAGGCTATCTGGCGATTGCGCCTGAGCTCTATTTCCGCGAGGGCGATCCCGCTGAGTATAACGATATCCCGACGCTGTTCAGCGAGCTGGTCAGCAAAGTGCCTGACAGCCAGGTGCTGGCCGATCTCGATCATGCCGCCAACTGGGCCGCACGCAACGGCGGCGATATTCGTCGCATGGGCATCACCGGTTTTTGCTGGGGTGGTCGCATCAGCTGGCTCTACGCCGCGCATAACCCGCAACTGCGCGCCGCCGTGGCGTGGTATGGACGACTGACCGGTGAGCGCACGCTGAAGCAGCAGAAGCATCCTATTGATATTGCGGTCGATCTGAATGCGCCAGTATTAGGTTTGTATGGTGGCCAGGATGAGGGTATCCCGCTAGAGAGCGTCGAGCAGATGCGTCAGGCACTGCATGCCGCCAATGCAACCGCAGAGATCATCGTCTATCCCGAAGCGGGTCATGCCTTTAATGCTGACTATCGTGCAAGCTATCATGCTGAATCTGCCAATGATGGATGGCAGCGGATGCTGGCCTGGTTCAGGCAGTATGGTGTTGCATCGCAGTAAATAAAAAAGGGGCGCTTATGCGCCCCTGATTTTTTCGCCCACCAGACCCGATTCCCTACGCCGTTTCTCCACGCAATCTCTTCGCTGCCGTCACCATGTTCGCCAGCGCCTGACGCGTTTCCGTCCAGCCCCGTGTTTTCAAACCGCAGTCCGGGTTCACCCACAGACGCGCTTCCGGAATACGTTTCGCCGCCTTAAGCAACAGTGCTTCTATCCACTCCACGCTGGGGACGTTAGGCGAATGGATGTCGTAGACGCCGGGACCGATTTCATTCGGGTAGTCGAAGTTCTCAAACGCCTCCAGCAGGTCCATGTCAGATCGCGAGGTTTCGATGGTGATCACATCGGCATCCAGCGCCGCGATAGCATCCATAATGTCGTTAAATTCGCAGTAACACATATGGGTGTGAATCTGGGTTTCATCCCGCGCCACCGCCGCATTCAGTCGAAAGGCCTCCACCGCCCAGTTCAGGTAGGCGGCCCATTCAGACTGGTGCAGTGGCAGACCTTCACGCAGCGCAGGCTCATCAATCTGGATAATCCCGATGCCCGCCTTCTCCAGGTCTTCGACTTCATCACGCAGCGCCAGCGCGATCTGTTTCGCGATGGTTTCGCGTGACACATCTTCACGCGGGAATGACCAGCAGAGGATGGTTACCGGACCGGTCAGCATCCCTTTTACCGGCTTGTTGGTCAGCGACTGGGCATATCTGGCCCACTCAACGGTGATCGCCTCCGGACGACTGACATCGCCGATGATAACAGGCGGTTTCACACAGCGTGAACCGTAGCTCTGAACCCAGCCATTCTGTGTAAAGACAAACCCCTCCAGATGTTCGCCGAAGTACTCAACCATGTCGTTACGTTCCGCTTCACCGTGAACCAGCACATCCAGCCCCAGCCGCTCCTGTTCGAGAATCGCCTGCTTAATGTGCTCCGCGATGCCGGTGCGGTAATGGTTGCTGTCGAGCCGGCCCTGTTTAAAGTCGAGGCGCAGGCCGCGAATTTCAGTGGTCTGCGGAAAAGAGCCGATGGTGGTGGTAGGCCAGGCTGGCAGATTGAAACGCTGACGCTGCAGGACCGCCCGCACCGGATAAGCGCTCTGGCGTTCACTGTGCTGTGAGATAATGGCCTGCAGACGCTGGCCCACCGCCGCATTATGCACGCGGCGGGAGTGAGCGCGGGCGTGTACCGGTGCGCTCCAGGCTTCCAGCGCCGTCGCATCGTTGTTGTTGAGTGCCTGACTCAGCAGTGATAGCTCGGCACATTTCTGCAGCGCAAAGGCGAACCAGCTTTTGACTTCATCATCCAGACGGGTCTCGACGCTCAGGTCGATAGGGCTATGCAGCAGCGAGCAGGAGGAGCCGATCCACACCTGTTCACGCGCTCTGGTCAGCGGTTGCAAGCGGCTGAACCAGCGGCTCAGATCGGCGCGCCAGACGTTGCGTCCGTTGATCACGCCGAGCGACAGCAGCCAGCTGGCGGGCAGTTGCTGATTCAGTTGCTGAATATCATCACGACCATGGACCAGATCGACATGCAGCCCCTGCACCGGCAGCGCACGAATCACATCAATGTTCTGGCCGATGCTGTCAAAATAGGTGGTCAGCAGCAGTTTGCTGTGACCCTGCAGTGCGTCATACGCCGGCTGGAAGGCTTCGCGCCACGTCTGCGGCAGCTCCAGTGCCAGAGCGGGTTCATCAATCTGTACCCATTCGATGCCGCGCTTAGCCAGTTCCGCCAGCACCTGCTGATAGACCGGCAGAATTCCCTCCAGCAGCGACAGACGTTCAAACGGCTCACCCTTCACTTTACCCAGCCACAGATACGTCACCGGCCCCAGCAGCACTGGCTTGATGTTGTGTCCCAGCGCCAGTGCCTCATCCACCTCGTCCAGCAGCTGGGTCCAGGTCAGTTTAAACGTCTGACCCTGGGTAAATTCCGGCACCATGTAGTGATAGTTGGTGTTAAACCATTTGGTCATTTCTGCCGCCGCCGCAGGCTCGCCGGTCGGCGCACGACCGCGTCCCAGGCGGAACAGGGTGTCGAGGTCCACAGTGCCGGCTTTGTTCTGATGACGCGCGGGCACGTTGCCCAGCATCAGGCTGGTGGTCAGCACATGGTCATACCAGGCGAAATCGCCGACCGGCAGCAGATCGACGCCCGCCTCTTTCTGTTGTTGCCAGTGTCGCGCACGCAGCTCACGGCCCGTCGCCAGTAATGCCTGCTGCGTGCTGTCGCCAGCCCAGTAGCTCTCCAGCGCTTTTTTCAGTTCACGGCGCAGGCCAATACGGGGAAAGCCGAGGGTATGGTTCAGGATAGTCATGTGCTGTTCTCCAGATAATCTTTCACTTTGGCTGAAATGGGCAGCCAAAGATGTTTAGCCGTCCAGATGTTTACACTGCTATACTCTGCGGGTACTGTATATTGCTCAAGCGCAATATGTTCATTTTCGATGTGAAGGACTCTCATGATCGAACTCAAGCACCTGCGGACGCTTCAGGCTCTGCGCAATACGGGCTCGCTGGCGGCGGCGGCGGCCCAGCTTCATCAGACGCAATCGGCGTTGTCTCATCAGTTCAGCGATCTGGAGCAGCGGCTGGGATTCCGCCTGTTCGTGCGTAAAAGTCAGCCGCTGCGCTTTACGCCGCAGGGCGATATTCTGCTGCAGCTGGCAGAGCAGGTGCTGCCGCAGATTCAGCAGGCATTGCAGGCCTGCCATGAGCCACATCAGACCACGCTGCGGGTGGCAATAGAGTGCCATAGCTGCATTCAGTGGCTGACCCCCGCGCTGGATAAATTCCGTCAGAGCTGGCCGCAGGTGGTGATGGATTTCAAATCGGGCGTGACCTTTGATCCTCAACCCGCCCTGCAACAGGGTGAGCTGGATGTGGTGCTGACCTCCGATATCCTGGCGCGCTCGGGTCTGTTCTACTCCCCGATGTTTGATTATGAAGTGCGTCTGGTGCTGGCAACGGATCACCCGCTGGCGCAGGTTGAGCAGATTTCGCCGGAAGATCTAGCCGATGAGGTGTTGATGATCTATCCGGTGCAGCGTCAGCGTCTGGATATCTGGCGTCACTTCCTGCAGCCCGCAGGCGTCAGTCCGGCACTGAAAAGTGTGGATAACACCCTGCTGATGATTCAGATGGTCTCGGCACGTATGGGGATTGCCGCGCTGCCGCACTGGGTGGTGGAGAGTTTTGAGAAGCAGGGTCTGGTGGTCACCCGCACGCTGGGCGATGGCCTGTGGAGCCGTCTTTATGCGGCCGTGCGCGAAGGGGAGCAACGTCAGCCGGTGCTGGAAGCGTTTATCCGCTTTGCCCGTCAGCACGCCTGTGAGCATCTGCCTTTTGTGCGCGACGCCGCGCTGCCCGGTGCGGTGTTGCAGCGATAATCTGGCGGGCACAAACCTGCGCGAAGGCGGGCAAAATCCCCTATAATGCGCAGCCTGTCGACTGACCACGAGAAGATTTCACCATGACTAACAATGATATTCTGCGCAGCGTGCGCTATATGCTCAACCTGAGCGATGCCAAAATGGTGGAGATTTTTGCGCTGGCGCAATGTGACGTGCCGCTGGCGGATATTCAGGCGTGGCTGAAAAAAGATGACGATGCTGCGTTCCGTCCCTGCCCCGATGTGCTGATGGGTTATTTCCTGAATGGCCTGATCTTCTACCGTCGCGGCAAAAGTGAAGATGCGCCCGCGCCGTCGATTGAGCGCAAGATGACCAATAACATCTTCATGAGAAAGCTGCGTATCGCTTTTGATCTGAAAACCACCGACATTCCTGATGTACTGAAACGCGTGAATTTTACCGTTTCACAGGCTGAGATTGGTGCGATTTTCCGCAAACCTGATCATAAGAACTACCGCGAATGCGGCGATCAGATTCTGCGTAACTTCCTTAAAGGGCTGGCGATGATTCAGCGTCCTAAGAGTGAAAAGCCTGCTTAACGTCTGTGGCTGATCGCTTCGGGTACCTGCGTGGTCAGAAGTGGCGCATCTGATCGCAAAGAAAGCCTGCATCCATGCAGCACGGCCTCGCCATCCCTGGCTCGGACGCTTTGCTCCTCAGTTGCGCCACCTCTTCCCTTAAGCTTCTTCATGGCTTTTTAATCAGCAACACCAGGCCAGCCCTGGGGAGTGAAAGCGGGTCATCGGTAGAGCCTTCGTCGCAGGGGAAAAAAGCGCCGGGAGCATTTCTGAACCATCCTGGAAGATTCCTTCGCGATCGCACACGCCAGCTCCATCGCGAATGCTCTACGTTTCAGCGCTCCATCCCCTCCTTCATATTCGCTCTGAGCCATTAATAATCGCGATGATGCTGTTAAGTCTCCCGGGCTGGCGCGTCTGAAGAGCGAAGCGTCCGGGCCAGGGATGGCCCGGCCGATCCACAGGGATGTGAGATTCCTTCGCGATCGGACGCGCCAGCCCGGGAGGCCGCACCCATGCAACAGCCGCTATTGATAGCCTGGCACCTGATCATTAGTCACCGCGCCCCACCACCCAGCGCTTATGCACCCACAGCGAGGCGAGGATCACCAGCGCGCCCGCAATAAAGCTTGGCCAGTGCGGTTTCTCCTGCCAGATAGCCAGATTCACCAGCAGCCCGGCAGGAACGTGCATGTTATTCATAATGCCCAGCGTGCCGGCATCGACCTGGGTCGCACCATAATTCCACATAAAATAGCCGAGACCGGAAGCCGCAATGCCCAGCCAGACCAGAATGCCCCACTGCAATGAGGTGGTCGGCAACTTCTGCGGATTGCCCCAGGCACACCAGGCGATCACCGCAATCAACACTGCACCCAGATAGAACCAGGAGAAGGCGGTGTGCTGCGGCATCGGGCGGGTCTCCTGCAGACGCTTATAGCCCACCATTCCCGCCGCAAAGCAGATATTTGCCAGTTGCACTAACAGCAGACCAAACCAGAAATGATCGCTGACTTTGTCATAGCGAATAATGGCCGCACCTGCCACAGCCAGCAGTGCACTGAAGATATAACCCATGCGCAGTGGACGACGGCTGATCAGATCGTAAATCAGCGTCACATAAAGCGGCGTCATCACCGTGAACAGCAGGAATTCCGACACGCTAAGGTAGAGATAGGCTTCAAAACTCAGCAGATACATCACGCCCAGCTGCAGCATCCCGACCAGCATGTAAAGCAACAGCGTTGAAGGGCGATGACCACGCCAGCGCAGGAAAGGTAAAAATACCAGCGCAGCCAGCGCCAGTCGCATCAGTACAGAGAACCAGCTGTCCACCTGCCCGGCAAGGTATTCGCCAATCAGACTGAACGAAAAGGCCCACAGAATGGTGGTAATAATCAATAAAAACACGGTGACGACCCCGAAATTAACAGGCCGTCAGTGTAAACAATGTGCTGCCATCAGGCTGTGAAATCTGGTTGACATCTGATTACAAACCAGGCGATCAGAATAGCCATCGGAAAAGGGCTTTCGCTTCCTGACATAACTGTCTGCATAAAGATCTTTCAGCCAGATAAAATGCGCGAAATGATCCATCGCATGATCACTTCCGCTCCAGAATGTAATAAAAGTGTAACAAATGTGTCATTCATCACAGTAACGTTGCGCAACTAACACTATTCTTTGCGCGAAATGGAACATTCTGCGTCCATTTTCTTCTGCTATTTTCCTGCCCCAACCTGCTGGGAATTAAAAACCATAATGTGCCCTGGAGGGCCTCACTGATGCTGAGCATTTTTAAACCTGCACCACGTCAGCCGCAGGTGGCGGAGGATCACGTTGATCCGCTCTACCGTCGTCTGCGCTGGCAAATTTTCATCGGGATCTTCTTTGGTTACGCCGCCTACTATCTGGTCAGAAAAAACTTCGCACTCGCCATGCCCTACCTGGTAGAGCAGGGTTTTTCACGTGGCGATCTCGGTTTTGCCTTATCCGGCATATCCATCGCCTACGGCTTTTCAAAATTCATCATGGGATCGGTCTCTGACCGCTCAAACCCGCGCGTCTTCTTACCGGCAGGCCTGATTCTGGCTGCGACAGTGATGCTGATCATGGGATTCGTTCCCTGGGCCACCTCCAGCATTATGGTGATGTTCGTGCTGCTGTTTATCTGCGGCTGGTTCCAGGGCATGGGCTGGCCACCTTGTGGACGTACCATGGTTCACTGGTGGTCGCAGAAGGAGCGCGGCAGGATCGTTTCGGTCTGGAACTGCGCCCATAATGTCGGCGGCGGTATTCCGCCTCTGCTGTTCCTGCTCGGTATGGCGTGGTTCAACGACTGGAAAGCGGCACTCTATATGCCGGCGTTTGGCGCCATCGCCATTGCGATTCTGGCCTTTGCGCTGATGCGTGATACGCCGCAATCCTGTGGTCTGCCACCGATTGAAGAGTACAAAAACGACTATCCGCCCGACTATGATGCCAGCCACGAAGAGGAGCTGACGGCTAAACAGATCTTCATGAAATATGTGCTGCCGAACAAGCTGCTGTGGTACATCGCGCTGGCCAACGTGTTTGTTTATCTGCTGCGCTACGGCATTCTCGACTGGTCGCCGACCTATCTCAGAGAAGTAAAACACTTCACGCTGGATAAATCGTCGTGGGCTTACTTCCTGTATGAGTATGCGGGGATCCCCGGAACGCTGCTGTGCGGCTGGATGTCGGACAAAGTGTTCCGCGGTAATCGCGGTGCGACCGGGGTGTTCTTTATGACGCTGGTAACCATCGCGACCGTGATCTACTGGCTTAACCCGGCGGGCAATCCTGGCGTCGATATGGCCTGTATGATTGTGATTGGCTTCCTGATCTACGGTCCGGTGATGCTGATTGGTCTGCACGCGCTGGAGCTGGCCCCGAAAAAAGCGGCGGGGACAGCGGCGGGCTTCACCGGCCTGTTCGGCTATCTGGGTGGATCGGTGGCGGCCAGCGCCATTGTCGGTTACACCGTCGATTACTTCGGCTGGGACGGCGGCTTCATGGTGATGATTGCTGGCTGTGTGCTGGCGGTTATCCTGCTGTTACTGACCATGGTCAGCGAACACAAACACAAAAAGACCCCTGCCTGACGGCAATAAAAAAAGGGCCGGATATCCGGCCCTTTTTTTGCGCTGACGGCTTAAGCAAGATAGAGCGTGCGCAGCGTCTGCGGCACGGCATCATCGGCATTTGAACCGATCACATCCAGCTCCGGCAGCGTATCTTTCAACCGCTGATGGGCATTCTGCATGATAAATCCCTTACCCGCCATGCTCAGCATCTCCACATCGTTCATGCCGTCGCCAAAGGCGATACAGCTTTCCAGTGAATGGCCCAGCGTTTTCGCGACCGCTTCCAGCGCATGCCCTTTCGATACGCCGCCCGCCATCACTTCCAGACAGGTAGGCAGTGAGAAACTGACGTTAACCCGATCGCCCCAGCGCGCTTCAATCGCCTGTTCCATCGGGATCAGATGCTCGGGATTTTCGCAGGTGAAAAAGACCTTGCTGATATTATCGGTTGGCAGCAGACCCGGCTCATAGACCTGATAGTTGAACACCGACTCGCGGAAATAGTCCTGCTCAGCCGGGCTTGAGCGGCTGACAAACCACTCATCGTCGCGGTAAACGTGGGTCAGAATATCGCTGTGATGATATTGCAGGCCAAACAGATCGCTGGCGATATCCTCATCCAGATTATGACTGAACACCAGTTCGCCCTCGGCGTTGTGCACGCGCGCGCCGTTTGAGGTGATCATATAGGCCGGAATCGCCAGGCTGTCGCGCATCTGTCCGACATCGATATGATGACGGCCGGTGGCGAATATAAAGTGAATATCTTTCGCGACCAGCTGCTGCAGCGTTTCACGCGCAAAAGGGGTCAGACGATGTTCGGGAGAAAGCAGCGTGCCATCCAGATCGGATGCAACGATGTGATACATGAAAACCTCGGGTATCTGGTTCTGCCGGCCTTAACCGGTCGGATAAATAACGTCAGTGGTGCGAGGAAAAGAAGTCGACCACTGCATTGAGTGCTTCGGCGCGCATCTCATCCTTTTCAAACAGGATCTCATGACGCGCACCGTCGATCACCCGTGGCTTATTGCCCTCACACGGATGACCCGCCGCCGCCATCGCGGCACAAAAAAGGTCCTGCGAACGATTGTCGACCACCCGATCATCGCTGGCCTGTAACAGCAGCAGTGGCGTGGTGATCTTATCGACCTGACTGATGATGTTGCGACCTGCATGGATGCCTTCACGTACCCAATGGTAGGTTGGCCCGCCAACGCGAATCGCCGGATCGTCCGCATAAAAGCGCAGATTTCGCCGGTAACGCTCGGTGCTGTGCGTCAGCCGGTTAATGCCAAACGGATGCGCACGCCAGCGGCCGGTGCCGAGCGCATAGCCATCGCGCATCGCCGGACGCTTCTCCGCCCAGTCCAGGATCCGATGGGCCAGAAAAGAGGGCAACGGTAAAGCAATGCCAAACATCGGCGCCACCAGCGCGACCGCATGAAACGCCTGCGGCTGACGCGCCAGAAACAGCGTTAAGATTGCGCCGCCCATGGAGTGAGCCAGCGCATAGCGCTGCTGGTAGTGACCGCTGATAATCTCTTTCAGATAGAGCGTTTCAAGGTCGTCGACATAATGGGTAAATTCCGCCACGTGACCGCGGTGTGAATCTTCCAGCAGGCGATCGGAACGCCCCTGACCGCGATGGTCAAGGATCACCACATCAAATCCGCAGTGAAACAGATCGTACGCCAGCTCAGGATATTTTATGTAACTCTCGATGCGTCCCGGCACAATCAGGATCACACGCTTGTGTTGCGGTGATGTGAAGCGGACGTAGCGCAGCGTCAGATTACCCACGCCGGTAAACTCAAGCTCTTCGCGGCTGTGCCAGAAATCGAGCAGTGGCCCGGTAGCGAAGGCAGCAAAGGCTTTTTCTCGTCGCAGCCAGCTGGCTTTGTGTTGATTCATTCGCCCTCCTGATGACCGGATAAAGAGTCCTGAATGCCATGCGCAGGCCGTAGCGCCGCGCTTATTTCTGGCGTATTGTGTCACAATTCCGCTACTAAAGAGAGCCTGACCCATGACCATCGAATGGTGGCTGACCTATCTGCTTACCACTACAATTCTCAGCCTGTCGCCCGGTTCCGGCGCAATCAACACCATGAGTACCGGTATCAGCCACGGCTATCGCGGCACGGTGGCCTCTATCTCCGGTTTGCAGGTCGGCCTGGCGCTGCATATCGTGCTGGTCGGCATCGGTCTGGGCGCGCTGTTTTCTCAGTCGCTGCTGGCGTTTGAGATTCTGAAATGGGCTGGTGCGGCCTATCTGGTCTGGCTGGGTATTCAGCAGTGGCGCTCAGCGGGTGGCATTGATCTGGATGCAGTCGCCAGAGCGATGCCGCGTCGTCGCCTGTTCAAACGCGCCGTGCTGGTTAACCTGACCAACCCGAAAAGTATCGTCTTTCTCGCCGCCCTGTTCCCGCAATTTATTCAGCCGCATCAGCCGCTATTTATGCAGTATCTGGTGCTGGGCGTCACCACCGTTGTGGTCGATATCATCGTGATGATTGGCTACGCCACGCTGGCAACGCGGATTGCGGGCTGGATTAAGGGACCAAAACAGATGAAGTTAATGAACCGCATTTTTGGCGGGCTGTTTATGGCGGTAGGCGCGCTGCTCGCCAGCGCCAGAAAAATCGCTTAACGTCTGACGCGCCGAATTCGGCGCGAAAGATTATCCCTTCTTCCCTGGCCCCGCTATGGCGCTGTCAGTGGAACCGCACGCAACACAATGATGCCCGGCTTCGAGCGCATATATTCCCTGAACGGCGCATCGACAACTTTTCGATTAACGGCCAGCGAAGAGGCGTTCCTGAACCATAAGCGGCCATCATGCCGGACAGCAATCCCCACATGCGTAACATCCAGGCTCTGACTGGTGGCGTAAACCCCCACGTAATCGCCGGTCTGAATCTGCTTCAGCACCTGCGGTGTGATCGCCCGGGCCGGAATGTAATTGACAGGACGTGCAATCACACCCAGACCGGGCACCTGTTCTGCTCCGCTGGCCTGACGATTCAGGTGCTTCACCACCGTCACCGTATCCGGGCTAAGAGTGCGGGTCACGTCATCGGCATTGCGCGGGCTATCGGCAAACCAGTCGGAAAAAAAGTGGCGACGATTCCGGTAGCTGACCTCACCGCCAGCGTAGCGGGTCCGAATCAGGTTAGCCTCAAAGCTGGCACGATCGTGGCTGCGGCTCAGCGCCTGCACGTAATCAAGCAGCGTGTAACAATCCACACCGTTGAAATTGATCACCAGCGCTTCCGGACGCGTGGGAGAACCGATCAGCGTATCCGCTTCATAGGGTGTTCCGAGAAACGTCGCAGAGATCCGGCTAATCCTTTCGCCCTGCGTCTGATCGACATCGGACAGCGTCTGCATCAGGATCGAGGTGACCTCATCGGTCTGGCCCGGCGCTGGCAAAGGGTTGCGGGCGGCATCAGGCGAGGCGCAGGCGCTGATACAGGCCGTCATCAACACCAGTAATATGAACTTCACTCTCATCATCCTCTCCATAAACGTTGCGCCTGCTTCCCGACTTTAATGGAGATATGGATATGAATGATTAATAAAGAGTGACGATTTATCTGCGGTTGCAACAGCAAAACTCCCTGAGCCCTGGAATGTGACATCCGTCACACAAGCGAACTCTCTGGAGGAAGCGACAGCAAGGGAGGTTTCTGCCGGAGGCGCAACGCGCACGCCGGCATAAGGACTGAAACGTTGTTTAACGCGAAAGAATCAGGTGGATACCAAAACCGGCAAACAGTACGCCGGCCATGCCATCGACCCATTTCGCCAGTCGCTGATACTTAGCGCGGATCCACGGCAGCGCAAAAATCGCCGCCACCAGGGTAAACCAGGCAAAGGTTTCACCGACAATCAGCAGGAACAGACCCCAGCGCTCCGCCGAACCGACATCGTCGCCAACAAATAGCGAGAAGACGCTGCCGAAGTAGATAATGGCTTTAGGATTCGACAGGTTCGTCAGCAGGCCTTTGAGAAAGCTCATGCCGCGTTTCGGCAACGCAACCACCGGCTCATCCTGCTGCGGCTGTTTATGACGCTGACGTGCCGAGCACATCAGCTGCCAGCCCATCCACAACAGATAAAGTCCACCGCCGACCATGATGATCTGATGCAGCCAGGCCATTTTTTCCAGAATCAGATGCAGCCCCATCAGCGCCACACCCGCCCAGACCACAATGCCCAGCGTAATGCCCAGTACACCCATCATCGCCTCTTTGCGCGAGCGGCTGGCGGCAGTCTGTGACACGAAAAAGAAATCGGGGCCGGGGCTCATCAGCGCCACCAGATGCACCAGCGCCACAGTGGCGAATAACATCAGCATAATCAGTGTCCTTTACTCTTCATCATCAAGATGCTCTTTGATCATCACCAGGAAAGGTTTGCCAAAGCGCTCCAGTTTGCGGTGACCCACGCCGTTGACGCTGAGCATCTCGGACGCGCTGACCGGCATCTGTTCTGCCATCTCTATCAGTGTGGCGTCATTGAACACCACGTAAGGCGGAATATTCTCTTCATCGGCGATCGCTTTTCGCAGCTTACGCAGCTTGGCGAACAGTTTGCGATCGTAGTTGCCACCGTGAAACTTCGCCGGACTGCTGCTTTTTGTTTTTGCGGTGATTAAACGCGGCACCGCCAGCATCAGTGGCACTTCACCACGCAGCACCGGCCGCGCCGCTTCGGTGAGCTGCAGAGCCGAATGCATAGCGATGTTCTGCGTCACCAGCCCCAGATGGATTAGCTGACGTAACACGCTCACCCAATGTTCGTGGCTCTGATCTTTGCCCAGTCCATAGACCGGCAGTTTGTCATGACCCTGCTCACGGATACGCTGATTGTTGGACCCGCGCAGCACCTCAACGATATAGCCCATACCAAAACGCTGACCCACGCGGTAGATGCCGGAGAGGGCTTTTTGCGCTTCAACCAGGCCGTCATAACGTTTAGGTGGGTCAAGACAGATATCGCAGTTATCGCACGGCTGCTGGCGGCCCTCGCCAAAATAGTTCAGCAGCACCAGACGGCGGCAGGTCTGCGCTTCAGCAAACGCGCCCATGGCGTTGAGTTTGTGACGCTCAATATCCTGCAGCGGCCCGGGCACTTTCTCTTCCAGACATTTACGCAGCCAGGCCATATCGGCCGGGTCGTAAAGCATCATCGCTTCGGCAGGCAGACCATCACGTCCGGCCCGCCCGGTTTCCTGATAATAGGACTCAATGTTGCGCGGGATATCGAAGTGGACCACAAAACGGACGTTGGGCTTGTTGATGCCCATGCCAAAGGCCACCGTCGCTACCACGATTTGCAGATCGTCACGCTGAAACGCTTCCTGCACCCGACCACGCTGTTCGCTGTCGATACCGGCGTGGTAGGCTCCAACGCTGAACCCCCGGCTTTGCAGCCGCGCGGCGGTGTCTTCCACCTTCGCCCGGCTGTTGCAGTAGATAATGCCGCACTTGCCGCGCTGATCCTGAACGTAACGCAGCAGCTGATCGGTGGGTTTAAATTTCTCCACCAGCGTGTAGCGAATATTGGGGCGGTCAAAGCTGCTGATCTGGATCAGCGGATCCTGCATATGCAGCAGGTTAACGATGTCGTTGCGGGTGGTTTCATCCGCGGTCGCGGTCAGCGCCATTACCGGTAATTCCGGGAAGCGCTGACGCATCTTGCCGAGTGCGCCATATTCCGGACGGAAATCGTGGCCCCACTGGGAAATACAGTGCGCTTCATCCACCGCCAGCATCGCCGGTTGCCAGTGCGCCAGACTGTCCAGGAAGTTATCCATCATCAGGCGTTCCGGGGCGATGTAGAGCAGCTTAACCCGACCGGTTCGGCAGTCGGCCATCACCGTCTGCTGCTGATCGCGCGTCATGGTGGAGTTGAGATACGCCGCCGCCACGCCGTTCGCCAGCAGCTGATCGACCTGATCTTTCATCAGCGAGATCAGCGGCGACACCACCAGCGTCAGCCCCTCGCGCACCAGCGCAGGGATCTGATAACAGAGCGATTTACCACCGCCGGTGGGCATCACCACCAGACAATCGCGCCCGCTCAGCGCCTCATTGATGATCGTCTGCTGACCGGGACGAAAATGCTGGTAGCCGAAGGTATCCTGCAATACCTGCTGCGCCAGCGCTTCCTGATTAAGAACTGCCGAGGTTGCCACGCGATTCCTGTCTTTCGTTATGGATTAGAACAAGTCGTTAAGTGTTACACCCACACCCAGACGCGTCTGGCGATGGTTGTAATCGATCAGTGATTCACCGTAACCGCTAAACACCTGAGTATAGAAGCGAACGTGCTCAGTGATAGGGTAGCTCCAGCCCAGGGTAGCGCCGCCATAACCGCTGTTCCAGTTATAGTTGCCCTCTACGCTGAAGATATTGTCGCCGAGCTTATAGCCCAGACGGGTGCGGTAGTAACCCATATATTTGGTGATATCAGGATTATCATCGCTGTTCGCCCCTTCAGGGATGCGATACCAGGGTTTGATTTCCGCCAGGAAGTTACCATTCTCTGCCATCAGACGCGCATAGACGCGGTTCCAGCTGCGCGAGGTGGGATCGCTTCGTCCATTGGATTGGTGATTCAGACCCACTTCGACATCACGCAGTGTCCAGCCCGCCAGCGAATAGTCGGTCGCCCAGCCCAGGAAAATCTGCGGCTCATAGTTGGTCTCACGGAATGGCGATGACTCAGCGCTATTCGACAGCTGCCACCAGGAACGCTGGGTGTAAGAGGCTGCCAGCACCGAGTTGTCGCCCAGAATACCGCGCCACAGCGGAAACGCCAGGCTGAGCTGGAATTTCACTTCATCTTTGCGGGCATTCTCTCCCCAGTTATAGGAGGAGATCGCCTCTTTATTGAGGTCGCTGGTATAGGTATAAAGCAGATAGTTGTTCTCGTAAGGATAGAGAACAAACGGGTTGTCATGCTTCTCCAGCAGGTTAGCAATAATGCTGCCCTGAACCTGTGGCGCGTCATGAACCTCTTTAATATGGGCTTCATCCGCCTGCGCCAGCGCAGGAAATATCAACATTGCCGCCAGCAAGGCGCGATGCTTACGCATAAAATTCTCCGGTGAGCAGCTGCGTATCAAAGTAACTGAAAGGGTGTCGTAAAAAGCAGGCCATTCTACACGCAAATGGCAGTGAGCATGAGTGCTGATTTCTTAAACTGGAAACACCCTCGCAGGCGGCATAGAATACACAACTCATTCATATTCCGCGCCCCTCTGGCCCGATTTTTTCAGGACACATCATCATGTCATCACCCGTGCTGACACAGCAGGACGCTCGCCAGCTGGTCGGCGAAATTTTCGTTTATCACATGCCGTTTAATCAGGCGCTGGGCCTGGAACTGATGCGCCTTGACGCAGACTACGCAGAGATCAGCTTCAATAACAAAACCATGCTGGTGGGCAACCAGGCGCAGCAGATTCTGCACGGCGGCGTTATCGCGTCGGTACTGGATGTGGCGGCGGGCATGGTCTGCGTCAGTAATGCGTTAACCCGTCAGGAAAGCATCAGCGAAGCGGATCTGCGCCAGCGTCTGTCACGCATGGGTACCATTGATATGCGCGTCGACTATCTGCGTCCCGGACGCGGCGAACGCTTCACCGCCACCAGCAGCCTGCTGCGCGCCGGTAACAAAGTCGCCGTGGCGCGCGTGGAACTGCACAATCAACAGGGCGATTATATCGCCACGGCTACCGCCACCTATCTTATCGGCTAACCACGCCATTGAATGGAACGCATATGGATACGCAACAAACCCGACAGGGCGTTGGCTTTGCACTGGGCGCTTACTTTATCTGGGGCATTGCGCCCGCTTATTTCAAACTGGTAAAGCAGGTTCCCGCCACGGAAATCATGACGCACCGGGTGATCTGGTCTGCACTGTTTATGCTGTTACTGATTACCCTGAGCCGCAGCTGGCCCGGCGTTCGCAGCGTGTTGCGCCAGCCTAAAAAAGTGCTGCTGCTGGCGCTGACGGCCGTGACTATCGGCGGCAACTGGCTGCTGTTTATCTGGGCAGTCAACAATCAGCATATGCTGGAAGCCAGCCTGGGCTACTTTATTAACCCGCTGATCAACGTGGTGTTCGGCATGCTGTTTTTGCGCGAACGGTTTCGCCGTCTGCAGTGGCTCGCCGTGCTGCTGGCCACCGTCGGTGTGCTGGTGCAGCTGTGGCAGTTTGGCTCGTTACCGATTATCGCGCTGGGCCTGGCGCTGAGCTTCGCCCTGTATGGCCTGGTGCGCAAAAAGATTCAGGTCGATGCGCAGAGCGGCATGCTGATTGAAACCCTGTGGCTGTTTCCGCTGGCGGCGATTTACCTGTTTGGCTTTGCCGACAGCGCCACCAGCCACTTATCCGCCAACCCACTGAGTCTCAACCTGAAGCTGATAGCGGCGGGCATTGTGACCACCATTCCGCTAATGCTGTTTGCGGCAGCCTGCAGCCGTCTGCGACTTTCCACCGTAGGCTTCTTTCAGTATCTCGGTCCGACGCTGATGTTTGTGCTGGCGGTCGCGTTTTACGGTGAGACCATCACGCCGGACAAGATGGTGACCTTTGGCTTCATCTGGCTGGCGCTGCTGGTATTTGTCTGCGATGCGGTGGCGTTTTCATTCCGTTCCCGTTCGCGCATAGCGTGAAATAAAGCGCGCTAAAGCCGGGCCGGTCAGCAGGATGGTAAACAGACGCAACGTCTGCAACGCCATCACAAACGCCATGTTGACCTGGGTTCCCGCCGCAATGATCGCCACCGTGTCCAGCCCGCCTGGACTGGTGGCGAGATAGGCCGTCATCAGATCGATATCCAGCATTCGCGTCAGCATCCACGCCAGGCCGCCACACAACAACATGAGCCCGAAGATCGAGGCCAGCATCTGCGGCAGCGTGCGCAGTGCCAGCAGAAAAATCGGGCGGGTGAAACGTAATCCCACGCTCCAGCCAATCAGTGCATAGGCCACGGCCAGCAGCCATTCCGGCACCTGTAACACCGCGATGTCGCTACTGTGCAGTGCTGCGCCCGCCAGCGCAGGCAGCAGCAGCGCGCCAGAAGGAATGCGCAGTCGGGTGCCCAGCCACGCGCCCGTCAGCATCACCACCAGGGTGATAACAAAGCCATGATTCAGCGGTGGAAACCAGAGCAGCGAGACGCTGTGCGCCTCATCGCCCAGTCCGATGCGCGCCACCAGCGCGGCCGCCGAGGCGACAAACAGCACCCGCAGATACTGCATGAATGCGACCAGCCGCACGTCAGCGCCAAAGTCACCCGCCATCGCCACCATGGCCGTTGCACCGCCCGGCGACGATCCCCATGCGCCGGTCGGGCCAGGCAGATGACTGAAGCGCACCAGCAGAAAACCTGACAGGCCGCTGGCCGCCAGCGTCAGCAGCAGCACCGCCAGCACGATCGGCCAGTCCTGGATCAGCGGGGCCAGAATCGAAGGCGACAGACTCTGCGCAATCATGCAGCCCAGTACGGCCTGAGCGAGCAGGAACAGCCGTTTATCAATTCGCAGCGTGGCACCCGACAGCCCCATCACTACACCCACAATCATCGGTCCCAGTAACAGCGCAGCGGGCACATGAAAATAGTGCAGCACCGCGCCCAGCAATACTGAGATCAGCAGCAGCAGCGTCCACTGCGCGCGCAACGAAAAAGCGTCCATAAGAAGTTAATAATTTGTAAAAACAGGAGGGTAAGATTACGCAGAAATGGGGACAGGAGCCAGCAGAACGGGCCATCTCAGATGGCCCGTTCTTATTTTAAAGCCAGTTTTTACGCTTGAAATAGAGATAAGGCGCCAGTCCGGCCAGAATCATCAGGCCGATCGCGGCCGGATAACCAAAGCTCCACTTCAGTTCCGGCATAAACTCAAAGTTCATCCCATAGCTGGAGGCCACCAGCGTCGGCGGCAGAAACACCACGGAGACCACCGAGAAGATCTTGATGATGCGGTTCTGCTCGATGTTGATGAAACCCATCGCCGCCTGCATCAGGAAGTTGACCTTCTGAAACAGTGATTCGTTATGCGGCAGCAGCGATTCGATATCGCGCAGAATTTCACGCGCCTGCTCCAGCTGATTGCCCGGCAAACGTGCTTTGCGTACCAGGAAGTTCAGGGCGCGCTGGGTATCCATCAGACAGAGACGCACCTTCCAGCCGATATCTTCCAGTTCCGCTAGTCGCGACAGCGCCTGATCGTACTCTTCGCCCTGCTGACCTTCCATGATCACCCGGCTGAGTTTCTCCAGTGCGCTGTAGATGTTCTCGATTTCGTCCGCCAGCTGTTCGATTTTGGTTTCAAACAGGTCAAGCAGCAGCTCAAAGGCATTGCCGTCGATCAGAGTCTGATTACGGGCGCGCATGCGATAGAGACGGAACGCAGGCAGCTCACGTTCGCGCAGCGTGTAGAGACGGCCTTCACGGATGGTGAACGCCACGGTGGAGTTACCGGCGTGATCGTCAGCATCTTCATAGAAGAAGAAGGAGTGGATATGCAGACCATCTTCATCTTCGAAGAAGCGTGCCGAGGCCTCGATATCCTCCAGCTCAGGCCGTGTTGCCAGACTCTGGCCCAGCTCAGATTGCACGCGATCACGTTCGCCCTCTTCCGGCTCGATCAGATCGACCCAGACAGAGGTCGTCAGTTTGTCGTTTTCGTCTTCCAGCTCCAGTCGCGTCAGGCGGCTGTGATCCAGTTTAAATGCGCTCAGCATAGCAATACTCCCCATTGCAGACTAAATGGGACAAGGCAGTCCGCCGTTCCTCAACATGGAACGGGCAGCCTGAACACGGAAACAGAGTTTCAGAGATAAATCAGTGCTGACTCGCGACGGAATCAAAAAGGGAGGTCGCTGATAACCGCTAAGGCTACCCGCGTAAAGAGGTAGCCTTAGATGTTATTCCTGGAATCCAGGTCATTGAGCCAGCATCGACTGGGCGTGTCCAAGGCATTGTCCTCTCATGATAATAGTGGGCGCATGTTACGCTGAGACGAAAAAGCCGTCAACCGCACGCTAAAGCGTTTCAAGCTTCGCGTAAGCCGCCACCAGCCACTTGATTCCCTGCCCCTGAAACGCCACCTGAAGACGGCTATGCTCGCCGCTGCCTTCCAGATTAATGATGGTGCCTTCGCCAAATTTTGCATGATGAACACGCTGACCCAGCGCGAATCCACTGTCATTTTTGGTCACCGGGGCACCCATCCGCTGATGGTTTACCGGACGGCTGACGCTGGCGCGCAGACGCACTTCTTCTATGCACGCTTCGGGCAGTTCGCCGATAAAACGGGACGGCCGGTGATACACTTCCTTACCATAGAGTCGGCGGGTTTCGGCGTAGGTCAGCGTCAGCTTGAGCATCGCACGGGTCACGCCGACATAAGCCAGACGACGTTCCTCCTCCAGCCGGCCACCCTCATCCAGTGACATCTG
Source organism: Pantoea sp. Ft-CA_14 (assembly GCF_024520875.1). Lineage (NCBI taxonomy): Bacteria > Pseudomonadati > Pseudomonadota > Gammaproteobacteria > Enterobacterales > Erwiniaceae > Pantoea > Pantoea sp. Ft-CA_14. The sequence continues at coordinate 40,664 of NZ_JALNPM010000007.1, forward strand.
GCTCGGGAACATGCCCTCTTCCATGCCGACGATAAACACCTGGCTGAACTCCAGCCCTTTTGCCGAGTGGAGCGTCATCAGCTGAACCGCATCCTGCCATTTGTCTGCCTGGCCTTCGCCCGCTTCCAGCGCGGCGTGGGATAAAAAGGCCTGCAGTGGCATCAGATCTTCATCTTCATCCTGATAGCTGAACTGCCGCGTAGCGGTCACCAGCTCCTCCAGGTTTTCGATACGCGCCTGACCCTTCTCACCTTTTTCCTGCTCATACATCAGCCACAGGCCAGAGTCTTTGATGACCCGGTCGGTCTGAACATGCAGCGGTAACTCGGCGGTTTCGGTTGCCAGTGAATCAACCAGTTCACAGAAGCGTTGCAGCGCAGACGCGGCCCGGCCAGCCAGCGCACGGCTTTGCAGCAGTTCACGCGTTGCCTGCCACAGCGTCATCTGACGTTCACGGGCCGTCTGACGCACCACGTCGAGCGTGCGATCGCCCACGCCGCGCGTCGGGGTATTCACCACGCGTTCAAATGCCGCGTCGTCATTGCGGTTCGCCATCAGACGCAGATAGGAGAGCGCATCTTTGATCTCCTGACGTTCGAAGAAGCGCATGCCGCCATAAATACGGTACGGCATGCTGCTCTGCAGTAATGCCTCTTCCAGCACACGCGACTGGGCGTTGCTGCGATAGAGAATGGCGCAGTCGTTGAGCGCACCGCCGTTCTCCATCCAGACCTTAATGCGGTTGACCACGAAGCGTGCTTCATCCAGCTCATTAAAGGCGCAGTAGATCGAGATCGGTTCGCCATCGCTGCCTTCGGTCCACAGCTCTTTACCCAGGCGACCATTGTTGTTAGCGATCAGGGCGTTGGCGGCTTTCAGGATGTTATTGGTTGAGCGGTAGTTCTGCTCCAGACGGATCGTTTCCGCGCCGGGGAAATCCTGCAGAAAGCGCTGAATATTCTCGACCTGTGCGCCGCGCCAGCCGTAGATCGACTGGTCATCATCGCCCACGATGATCACCCGGCCGCTGTCGCCCGCCAGCATCCGAATCCAGGCATACTGAATGTTGTTGGTATCCTGGAACTCATCCACCAGCACGTTGGTAAAGCGTTCGCGGTAGTGATTAAGAATGTGTGGCTTGTTGAGCCATAATTCATGGGCGCGCAGCAACAGCTCGGCAAAGTCGACTAAACCGGCGCGATCACAGGCTTCCTGATAGGCCTGATAGATGCGCAGCCAGGTCTGCTCAATCGGATTGCCGTAGCTTTCGATATGCTTTGGTCGCAGGCCTTCATCTTTTTTGCCATTGATGTACCACATGCCCTGACGCGCAGGCCACTGTTTGTCATCAAGGTTCATTGATTTGATCAGGCGCTTGAGCAGACGTAGCTGATCTTCGCTGTCGAGGATCTGAAAATCCTGTGGCAGACCGGCGTCAAGATGATGGGCGCGCAGTAAGCGGTGCGCCAGACCGTGGAAGGTTCCGATCCACATCCCGCCCTGACTGGTGCCGATCAGATGCTCGATACGGTGACGCATCTCCGCTGCCGCTTTGTTGGTAAAGGTCACCGCCATAATCGAATAGGGTGAGCAGTTCTCCACCGACATCAGCCAGGCTATGCGATGCACCAGCACCCGCGTTTTACCACTGCCCGCGCCTGCCAGCACCAGCAGGTTACTGCGCGGTGCCGCAACGGCAGCGCGCTGATTGTCATTCAAACCATCGAGCAGTTCAGAAACGTCCATAAGCACCGATTACCAAAGAAAAAAACGCCGTCGTCACACTGATTATTCCGCCTGCCGCAAGGCATTATCGCTGCCAGTCAGGCGGCGATACAGGTGCCGGATAAGGGACGGCGGCAAAACAAAAAGTGGAGACGACTGGATAAATTTACAGCCATTATAGCAGTGAGGTGAGTGATGCCAACCGCGAAATTTCGACATGCGGCAACAGGCGCGCATCCGGGATATGCATCAGATTGCCCTGCCGCAGGTTAATCCAGCAGGCCTGCAGCCCGCAGCGCAGTGAGCCCGCCACGTCGGTGGTCAGGTCATCACCCACGTGCAGAATATGGTGTGGCGCGATATCAAGGCGTTGCGCTGCAAGCTGATACATATCCTGCCACGGCTTGGCGCGCCCGTCCGGGCCGGCCCGCAGTGTGAAGCGGAAGTATTCGGCAATGCCCATTTTTTCCGGGCAGGCGTTGCCGTTGGTGACCGCCACCAGCGGGATTTTCTCCGCCAGGGCTTTCAGCGTCTGGTGCGTCTCATCCGGCATCTCGACCTGACTCCGCCACTGATGGAAGACCGCCATCACTTCTGCCGCGCCCGCGGTGGCTTCAGCAGCAGAGAGGCCGATATTCAGCATCGCCAGCTCAACCGAACGGCGTCGCCACTCCGAAACATCATGATAGATATCAGGTTCTCGCTGCAGCAGCTCATCGCGCAACTGCTGATAATCCTGCGGCGTGAAGTCACGCAGCGCCGGATGAAAAGCCTGCAACGCGGCATGGGACTCCAGCGTGGTACGACGGATGACCGGGTAGTTATCGTAGAGAGTGTCATCAAGGTCGAAGGTCATGGCTTTTATGGCCGACAGCGGACGATAAAACTTCATTCGTTCTTTCCTCGTTTGGCGCGGGGATGCGCAGCGTCATACACCGAAGCCAGATGCTGGAAGTCGAGATGGGTGTAGATCTGGGTCGTCGACAGGTTTGCGTGACCCAGCAACTCCTGCACGGCACGCAGGTCACCGCTGGATTCCAGCAGATGCGTGGCAAAAGAGTGTCGTAGCTTATGCGGATGGATATGGCTGGCCACGCCCTGTCTGATGCCCCATTCGGCAAAGCGTTTCTGCACGTTGCGTGGCGAGATGCGGTTGCCGCGCGTGGAAAGAAACAGCGCATCATCCTGGCCGCCAAAGGTTTCACGCAGCGGCAGCCAGTGCTGGATCCAGGCGACCGCCGTGCGACCAATCGGTATCCGGCGCTCTTTGCTGCCCTTACCGACTACCCACACTTCGCCTGAATCGAGATCGACGTGGCGACAATCCATATTCACCAGTTCAGAGAGACGCAAACCGCCGCCATACATCACTTCAAGCATCGCCCGGTCGCGCACCGCCAGCGGATCGTTAAGGTCGATCTCCAGCAGCTGGTTTACTTCATCAACATCAATGTTTTTAGGCAGATGGCGCGCTTTACGCGGCGTCATCACCCCTTTGGCCGGGTTGGCAGAAAGCAAACCCTGGCTCACCTGCCAGTCGAGAAAACTGCGCAGGGCGGAGAGCCGCAACGCGAGGCTGCTGGCGGCCAGTCCGGCGCGACGGCTGCGCGCCGCCATGCTGCGCACCTGCGCCGGTTCCAGTTGCGCCCAGCTGCTCAGCTTCATCTCATCAGCAATCGCCACCAGCGCGGCAAGCTGGCGCGCATAGCTGCTCTGGGTTAACGGACTGAGCTGGCGCTCCACTTTCAGGTAGCGCAGAAATCCGTCGACGGCCTCCTGCAGCGCGCTGCTCATGCGCGTTCAACCCAGCGGGAGAGCAGATCAGGCATCATCTGCGACAGATGCTGCAACAGCAGTGTCCCCATGCCCGATTGATAATGCTGGCTGTCACGACTGCTGAACACCAGCACGCCGAGATCGCCCTCCTCACCCATCAGCGACATGGCAACCGACCCGATCGCTTTGGCCTGCGGCAACAGCAGCAGCAGTTCCGGCCCGTTAATGTTGCCAAGATAGTGATGCTGGTTACCGAAGCGCTGAATACGCAGCGGTTCAAACGCCTGACGCGAGAGGCTCAGCTGAAAGAAATCGGAGGGCGCGCCCAGCAGCCATTTATCACTGAACAGCCGCACATTGGCACCCGCCAGGCCCAGCTCACGCGCCCAGCGATGCAGACGGTTGAGCATATCCTGCAGCGAGTCAGCCGCGGCCAGATGGCTCTCCAGCGACAGCAGACGATCAAACAGTTCGTGGTTAGCGCTGGCCTGCTCCATCAGCAGCGTGATCTCTTCTTCCAGCCGCTGAATATGGTTGCGTTGCCGCGACATATGCCATTCGACCAGAGAGACGCTGCCACGCACCGGATGCGGCACGGCCATCTGTTCAACTGCACGGGCATTGCGGATAAAGAAATCGGGATTCTGCCGCAGATAATCACTGACGGCCTGATCGTCCAGCAGAACCGAACTGTCAGCCTGCTCTTCGATATTTTTCATAGATGAATAAACCCATCGTAGACGTGTGTCGCAGGCCCGGTCATATAGAGCGGCTGACCGGCGCCTTTCCAGGTGATGTGCAGCGTTCCGCCAGGCAGGTCGACACGCACTTTGGGTGCCAGAATGCCCTGCTGAATGCCACATGCAACGGCAGCACAGGCGCCGCTGCCGCACGCCTGCGTTTCACCCGCTCCGCGTTCGTAGACGCGCAGGCGGATATGTTCGGGATTGATGATCTCCATAAAACCGACATTAACGCGATCCGGGAAGCGTTCATGACTCTCCAGAATCGGGCCCAGCAGTTCAACCTGCGCGGTTTTGACACTTTCAACCTGGATAACGCAGTGCGGGTTGCCCATCGACACCGCACCCAGCATCACCGTCTGTTCGGCCACGCGCAGCAGATAGAGATTTTCGGCTTTGTTGGCACGGAACGGCACCTGCTGAGGCTCAAAGTTTGGCTCGCCCATGTTCACGCGCACCTGGTCGTCAGGCGTGACGGTCAACACCATGCGGCCATTCTGCGTACTGACCCGGATGTCACTTTTGTTGGTCAGCCCTTTCAGCTGAACAAAGCGGGCAAAGCAGCGCGCACCGTTGCCACACTGTGCGACTTCACTGCCGTCGGCGTTGAAAATGCGATAGTGGAAATCAAGATCGGGATCGTAAGGCGGTTCAACAATCAGCAGTTGATCAAAACCGATCCCCAGATGACGATCGGCCAGCCGGCGGATCAATTCCGGCGAAAAGAAGACGTTTTGTGTCACCGCATCCACAACCATAAAATCGTTGCCGAGACCGTGCATTTTGGAGAACTGCATTTTTTGCTCCGCCGGATAAGCCATCAGATTAGTTCGCTTTTACGCCTGAATTGCCGGTAACCAGCCCGCCGACATCGGCTTTAGAGGCATCCGCTTTCTGGCGGTCGGTTGGGGCTTGTTGTTTCTTCGGCTGATCCTTCGGCGGGAAGTAGAGCGGTCCTTTCAGACCACAACCTGCAAGGCTGATTACTGCCAGTGTCATGGCCAACAGGCTTATTACTTTCTTCATTCTTTATGCTCTTCATGTCCTTTACCTGGATGCTTATCATCGCAGTTGAAGGTGGAAAAGCAACAGGAAATGCCCGCAAATAGCGTGAAGCGGGTGACAAGCCGGGAAGATAGCGGCCACCTGCAGAGCGCAGGCAGCCCGTCAGCATCAGTGCACCTGATAGCGTGGCTGATAGTCGCTGTTGTCGTTGTCAGGCTGCGAGGTACACAGCTGCGTCAGCGTCTGGCTACGGAACGGAATCACCTGGAATCGCTCACCGGTGTTCACAATCTGGTAGAACTGCGGCAGGTTGAAGTTGATAAAGCTTGAACCATAGGTAAAGCGATCGTGCGATGAGGAGTAGAACCGGCTGACGTCGCGCACCAGCTCCTCTTTACTGCCTTCACAGTGATGATAAACCTCAACCCGATTGGTCTCATCGAGGATGTAGATATTGAAGCCGCGCTCATCGGTGGTGTTTTCAAAGAAGAACTGAATAATGCCTTCGCTGGCATAACCGTTGACCACGGGTGGCAGCGGCGTCTGATTCGTTTCGACTTTGATCGACAGTCCGTGCAGCTTGTTGTTGGAGATCGCGCCATAAAACTCAACCGCATTTTCCAGCTTCTGCACCGAAACGCTCATGCGTTCAAAGAACAGGCCCCAGGTCTCGCCCGCCATACGCAGCGCTTTAAAGCGACCCGGCTCCTGACGTGTGCTGGAGAGGCGCAGTTCAATGCATTCTGAGACCAGTTGCTGTACCCGCGTCCGAATCAGACCGCGCAGATGCTGGCTGTAGCAGAACACTTCCACCGTATCGGGCGGTGCAGCATCCTGATGCATCTTGCCGAGAATGGTTTTCAGCCCTTCGATCATCGCCTGTTCGCCGCTGAAGTGCAGCGTACGCACCTCATTCCAGGAGTTGCGATAGAGCAGATCGATGCTGCCAATCAGGCACTGCTGCTGCTGACCAAAACTAAAGACATCCAGCTTACGGAAGTCGAAGTGCACCACCTGATTGCGGAAGGCCGCCGTCGGATCGTGTTCAAGGTTAACAATAATCGCAAGGTGCCGGATTTCGCACGGACTGTAGAGCGCTTTTGGCGTCGGCGAAGGCAGACGCAGCGGGAAGTGGCTGGAAACATCGTTAACCAGCTCCTGCAGACGCGCCAGATCGCAAACCTCATTGCCTTTAATATGCAGCCGGGTTTTACGGGTCAGCAGTCCGTTGAACCACGCCCACGCCACCAGCTTGTTCAGGTAGCGGTTATATTCCAGCGGCTGATGGCTGATAATCGAATCCATGTCCGGCGCCTGGTTATAGAGATACCAGCCGGAACGGTTGGCGCGTCCAGGCGGCACATGAATAAAGGTCAGATTGGGCTCGGAGAGATCGGGCGAAATTTGCGGATTCACCAGCGTCACTTTGCCCGGCAGCGCTTCAAACGCGGCATACAGTTTACGGGTCAACACACCGATATCCTGCGGGCTGGCGCTGACGCTTAAGTTATTGCGGCGGGCAAATCGGATCAGGTTGCGATAACTCTGCATCATCGCATCCAGCAATTCATTGTGGGCTTCGCGCACCCGCTCGATTTTCCACTCAGCGCGGTTGTCCAGAATGGCAATCTTCTCTTCGTTCCAGCCCCACTCTTTGACCAGCTGCGATAAAATTTCACGACGCCAGCCGGTGCGGTGCTGATGATCTTCGGTGCTGAGCTTTTCACACACTTTGAGGTAGAAGCAGCGACGCACCAGGTCAAGACGCGGCTGATCGTCAACGCTGGTCAGATAGTGCGTAACGCGCTCCAGCATCATGCAGTAAGGATCAAGCCCGAAGCAGATGATTTCACCGTCATGCAGGCGCTGTTTAATATCCATCGCCAGCAGTTGCGTATTCGGGTATTCCCAGCTGTACGCTTCCAGCAGCAGCGTTTTCAGTACGGCTTTATACGGGGAGTCGATGCTTTTATAAAGCTGCCACAGGCTGGCGCCGAAATACTCTTCCGCCGACAGCGTGCCGAGGCCGCCAAGATCGAGCCACTCATTAGGGGTCAGCACGCCTTTGGCGTAAAGCGACATCACGTAGTCGTCGTAATTGTGCTCTTCTTCGCCCGGCACCATATTCCACAGGATGCGTTTACCCGCCATACGAACCGCGGTACGGTAAAACTCATCCAGCAGTAAAATGTGTTGTGTTGAACCGCAATCTTCACCGCCCAGACTGCCGCTTTCGTTGTGGCGGAAGCGGTTCTCATCAATCAGAAAGAAACTCACCTCCACGCCCATCGAAACGCACCACTTCTGCAGCAGCGTACATTTGCGCTGCAGATTCAGACGCTCTTCATTATCAAGCCAGGATTGATGGCAGACCCAGATATCGAGATCCGAGACGCTGTTCTGGCCGACAGATGAGGTGCTGCCCATAGAATAGATCGCCGTGATCGGCATTTCGCCTTTCGGCGCATCGGCATGACGCAGATCGCTGTCGCCGGTGAGATCGGCCAGCAGCTGACGCTGATTTTCATCAGGCGTGAAGAAGCTGATGCCATGTGGAACGCTACCTTCAAGGTAACCCGGCATCTGCGGATGTTGATAATGTAATAAGGTTGGCAGCAGACTGTAGACGCGCTGAAAAGCGGGTCCCATAGCAGCCAGCGCACGATCAACGCGCAGCTGGTTGATTGCATCCAGTCTCTGTTTCAGTGTCTCAATGTAGAGGTACAAGACGTTTCGCCTGATTGTCCCAGTGTTTAAGCACCCTGTTTCCACACTCTGCCGCTTATAAAGTAAAAAAGTGGGCAGATAATTGCTGGAAACGTGATCAATCTAACACCCTGCAGATTGACCGTAAAGAAAGTTGCGCTACCTGACAGTTTAGCACGTTCTTACCAGCTTCCCGCCTTTTCAGCTCTGGTTCCCACGTTATGGCTTAACAAACCGGCCTGAAACCGCATGCAGGCCGTTTTCAATCCGTTGAAACTGACAGTCTTCACCCAGAGATGATAGGATATTCAGTGAACGATAAAAATGGTTAACAGCATGTTAGACAAAATTTTCAGAATTGCTACAAGACAAAGCCCGCTCGCATTATGGCAGGCACATTATGTACAGCAACGACTCATGAGTGCCCATCCGGGACTGCGCGTTGAGCTGGTGCCTATGGTCACGAAAGGTGACATCATCCTTGATACGCCGCTGGCAAAAGTGGGTGGCAAAGGGCTGTTTGTCAAAGAGCTTGAGCTGGCGATGCAGGATGGCCGTGCCGATATGGCGGTGCACTCGATGAAGGATGTGCCGGTCAATTTCCCGGAAGGTCTGGGCCTGGTAACCATCTGCGAGCGCGACGATCCGCGCGATGCGTTCGTTTCTCATCATTATGACTCTATCGACGCGCTGCCACAGGGTGCCATTGTCGGCACGTCCAGCCTGCGCCGTCAGTGCCAGATTAGTGCGCGCCGTCCGGACCTGGTTATCCGCTCGCTGCGAGGCAATGTCGGCACCCGCCTCGGCAAGCTTGATGCCGGAGAGTATGACGCGATTATTCTTGCTGTCGCCGGGCTGAAACGCCTGGGACTGGAAGATCGCATTCGTCAGGCGATGCCTGCCGAAGTTTCCCTGCCCGCCGTGGGTCAGGGTGCGGTCGGCATTGAATGCCGTCTGGACGACACCACCTTAATTGGCCTGTTGCAGGCGCTGAATCACGATGACACCGAAGTCTGTGTCCGAGCGGAGCGCGCCATGAATACCCGTTTAGAGGGTGGCTGCCAGGTGCCAATCGGCAGTTTCGCGGTGCTGGAAGGCGATGACCTCTGGCTGCGCGGCATGGTCGGCGCACCGGATGGCCGGGTCATGGTCAGCGGCGAACGCCGTGGTCCCCGCGCTCAGGCTGAACAGATGGGTATTTCACTGGCCGATGAACTGCTGAATGGCGGCGCGCGTGAAATCCTGCAGGAAGTTTACCAGGGGCAGCCGCCGGCATGACCATTCTGGTGACGCGCCCGGAACCCGCAGCGGCAGAGCTGGTGTCACGCCTGCATGCCCTTGGCAAACAGGCGTGGAGCCTGCCGCTGATCGAATTTGCGCCGGGCGCTGATCTCACCTCTCTGCCACAAAAGCTCGCCGCACTTCGCCCTGGCGACCTGGTTTTTATCCTTTCTCAGCAGGTTATACATTACGCACAACACACCGTCACAGCATGGCCCGCTGAGCTGGACTATTATGCAATTGGTCGCAGCACCGCACTGGCGTTTCATACCGCCAGCGGACAGCAGGTGACCTGGCCTCATGCGCATGAAACCAGTGAAGAATTGATCCGGCTGAATACCCTTCAGCAGGTTGCGGGTAAACGTGCGCTGATCCTGCGTGGCGATCCCGGACGCGAGTTGCTGGCTCAGACGCTAACCCGGCGAGGTGCTGAGGTGTCGTTTGCAGCCTGTTATCAGCGCTGCCAGAAGTATTATGATGGACCCGTTGAAGGACGCCGCTGGCGCGATCGCGGTGTCTCCGTGCTGGTGGTGACCAGCGGTGAAATGTTACAACAGCTTTTTTCGCTGTTCCCCGCAGTTGATCGCGAGGAATGGCTGCTCAACTGCCGACTGGTTGTCGTCAGTGAACGTTTGGCTACCCTGGCCGCAGGATTGGGTTGGCAGGATATTCAGGTAGCCGATGGTGCCGATAACGATGCGCTGCTGCGCGCGTTACGCTGAACTTTAACAATGGGATGTGCCACATATGACGGAACAAAAAGACTCCTCCGCCATGGTTGAAGAAACCACCCCAGCGGTCGACCGCTCTCCTTCCAGCAACAGCACACCACCGCGTAATGCGAAAAATGGTGGCATGGTGCTGGGTGCAGTTGCGATTGTGATTGCGCTGGCGATTGGTGCGGGTTTATACCTTAACGGGAAACATCAGGCTGATTTACAGGCACAAACCAATCAGAAGCTGAGCGAACAATTAAGCGCGTTGCAACAGCAGGCCAGCAGCGACAAACAGCAGCTGACTCAGCAACTGAGCGGCGCCGAAACCGCGTTGCAGACAGCCCAGACACAGCAAAACGCGTCAGCAAAAGAGCTGCAAACCCTGCGTGAAAAAGTGGCCGTGATTTCTGGCAACGACGTGCGCAGCTGGTTGCTGGCACAGGCGGACTATCTGGTGAAACTGGCTGGCCGCAAACTCTGGAGCGACCAGGATGTCACCACCGCCGCTGCACTGCTGAAAAGCGCCGATGCCAGCCTGGCCGACATGAACGATCCCAGCGTCATGAATGTGCGTCGTGCGCTGACCCAGGATATCAGTAACCTCTCTTCGGTTACGCAGGTCGATTATGACGGCGTGATCCTCAAACTGAACCAGCTGTCGAACAACGTTGATAATCTGCGTCTGGCCGATAACGACAGCGATGATGCGCCGATGGACAGCGATGGCGGTGAACTGTCAGGTTCCGTGCGCGAATGGCGTCAGAATCTGGTGAAAAGCTGGCATAACTTTATGGATGATTTTATTACCATCCGCCGCCGCGATAACACCGCCCAGCCGCTGCTGGCACCTAATCAGGATGTTTACCTGCGTGAGAATATCCGCTCGCGTCTGCTGATTGCTGCTCAGGCGGTACCGCGTCATCAGGATGAGATTTATAAACAATCTATCGACACCGTGTCCGCATGGGTTCGCGCCTGGTACGACACCAATGATGCCGCTACCAAAGCCTTCCTTGCCCAGCTGGATGAGCTGAGCCAGCAGAACATCAATATGGACCTGCCGGATAACCTGGAAAGTCAGCCGTTGCTGGAACAGCTGATGCAGACCCGCGTCCGGAACCTGTTAGCGCAACCTTCTGCCGCTGCTAATCAGCAGGGAGGCTAAGCATGCTTAAGGTATTTATCCTCTTTATCCTGCTGATTGCTGGCGTGGTGCTGGGACCGATGATTGCCGGTCATCAGGGTTACGTGCTGATTCAGACCGATAACTGGAACATCGAAACCAGCGTCACCGGCCTGGTCATTATCCTCATCCTCAGCCTGCTGGTGATTCTGGCCGTGGAATGGCTGCTGCGCCGCGTGCTGCACACCGGCGCGCGTACCCGTGGCTGGTTTACCGGACGTAAACGCCGTCGCGCCCAGCGTCATACTCAGTCGGCACTGATGAAGCTGGCAGAAGGCGATCACCGTCAGGTGGAAAAACTGCTTTCTAAAGATGCCGATCACGCTGATGTGCCGGTGGCGAACTACCTGCTGGCAGCAGAAGCTGCGCAACAGCGTGGTGATGAAATCCGTGCTAATCAGCATCTTGAACGTGCTGCAGAGCTGTCGGAGAGCAACACCATTCCGGTAGAAATTGCCCGCGCACGTATTCAGCTGGCACGTAACGAAGATCATGCTGCGCGTCATAGCATTGACCGTCTGCTGGAAGTGGCACCGCGTCATCCTGAAGTGCTGCGCCTGGCCGAACAGGCGTATGTCCGTACTGGTGCCTGGAGTGCATTGCTGGATATTCTGCCCGCCATGCAGAAGGCGCAGGTCGGCGATGAGCTGCATCGTGATGCATTACAGCAGCAAGCCTGGCTGGGTCTGATGAATCAGGCGATGGCTGACCAGGGCAGCGATGGGCTGAAGCGCTGGTGGAACGATCTGAGCCGCAAAACCCGTCAGGAAACGACGCTGCAGGTGGCCATGGCGGATCATCTGATTGAATGCAACGATCACGACACCGCGCAATCGATCGTGCTGGAGGGCCTCAAGCGTCATTATGACGATCGTCTGGTACTGCTGATGCCTCGTATCAAAAGCGGTAATCCGGAAGCGCTGGAGAAAGTTCTACGCCAGCAAATCAAACAACACGGCGCAACACCGCTGCTGCACAGTACGCTGGGGCAGTTGCTGATGCGTCATGGTGAATGGCAGCAGGCTGCTGAGGCACTGCAGCAGGCGCTGGCACAGCGTCCTGACGCGTTTGATTATGCATGGCTGGCGGATGTTTATGATCGTCTGCGTCGCCCGGAAGAAGCGGCGAAGATGCGTCGTGAAGGGTTGTTGCTCACCTTGAAGAACAATCCCAACGCCTGATCCTCTTTTCATACCTGATAAAGCCGGGCTTGCCCGGCTTTTTTGTGCCCGCAATCTGCCAGCACGCTTTCGCAGGCAAAAAAAAACACCTGCCAGTGGCAGGTGCAAGATCAGGTCGGTAAGACAACCGGGAGGTACCTGACTCAACGTGGTGTCTGTTAACCCTGTAAGGCTTTCGCGATACAGGCAGGCAGACAACAGGTACCTAAAATTGGCTCTGCATCATTCCCAGGTTTATGTAGCATCAGCAGACATAAGAGGTGGAATGAGCATCTACAGCAGAAGTATTGCACAAGCCGTGCCAGGTTTATGATTATTTTTAAAATCACAATAAATCAGCAGGTTAAATAATTAGCTCAAAACTTCATTCAACAGGCCTGTCGGGAAATGTCTGTATCCAGCGACAGCTGGCATTTTCTCTGTCTCTGAATGGAGACAGCAAGGTTAAACTCTCTGTGAACTCAACAATAACAATGACTTATTTGTCGGCAATTCACGACGCTGTTGCTACTGTTTAAGCAACTTTATCTGAAAACTGGCGAAATCAAGGGTGAGCTGGCATCAAAGGATTAGCTAACAAGCAGCCCGCTCTCACTGCTGTGCGGGCTTCAGGGAGCATACGCCTTTCGCAAAGACGCAAAAGACGCCATCCCTGGCGGGCTCAGCGCGGGCGATTACGCACCTCATCCCTGAGTGCGCCCGTAGCCGGGCCAACGCTTTGCGTTGTTCAAAAACGCTCCCGGCGTTTTTATCCGGGCGGCGCGATGCTTTGCTACAGGCGTATGCTCCCTTCGCTTCACGTATGGCAGACGCATCTGATACTTACAAGGACGCTTCAGGCAAATGACAGATCTAAACCCGGATGCATCTGACCACAGCGCATAAGCTCAACGCGCAGGGAGCATGGTCAGAAGAGGAAAGCGTCCCACGCCAGGGACGGCGTGGGCCGAGCGGCCATGGATGGCTTAAGCGACTTTCCGATCTGACCATGTTCCCTTCGCAGGCTCGGATTTACAGCAAACTTATTTAGCTGTACCCACCTAAACCTCCTTCGGAGGTCCTCATCCTCTTTTCTGCAGACGAAAAAAAACCTGTCTTTTCAGACAGGTTTCTAAAATGGTCGGCGAGAGAGGATTACTCTGCTCTGCGAGCAGCGCCCTTCGGGCCGTTGCTGAAGCAACGTTGTCTCGCTACGCTCGGCTCAAACCTCCTTCGGAGGTCCTCATCCTCTTTTCTGCAGACGAAAAAAAACCTGTCTTTTCAGACAGGTTTCTAAAATGGTCGGCGAGAGAGGATTACTCTGCTCTGCGAGCAGCGCCCTTCGGGCCGTTGCTGAAGCAACGTTGTCTCGCTACGCTCGGCTCAAACCTCCTTCGGAGGTCCTCATCCTCTTTTCTGCAGACGAAAAAAAACCTGTCTTTTCAGACAGGTTTCTAAAATGGTCGGCGAGAGAGGATTCGAACCTCCGACCCACTGGTCCCAAACCAGTTGCGCTACCAAGCTGCGCTACTCGCCGATTTTTTTAACTGTTTTGCCTGGTGCGAAGAGAGGGACTTGAACCCTCACGTCCGTTAAGACACTAACACCTGAAGCTAGCGCGTCTACCAATTCCGCCACCTTCGCGTTTCCCAGCAAAATCTGGGGTGGCTAATGGGACTCGAACCCACGACAACTGGAATCACAATCCAGGGCTCTACCAACTGAGCTATAGCCACCACAATACTTAATGTCACAAGTTAAAAACCTGCAGCATTTAAATCTCTACTGCCAACCGCGGTAAATCAACCACCGAAGCTCATGCGCACAAACGATATGGCGCGCCCGACAGGATTCGAACCTGAGACCTCTGCCTCCGGAGGGCAGCGCTCTATCCAGCTGAGCTACGGGCGCGTAGCGCCGTTGCGGATGTGCATACTAGAGATAAGCGCCCATCGTGTCTAGTGCTTTTTAAATAAAAAGACGCGTTTGATTACGCTTTGTGCATTTTGTCGACAAATAGTGCATTTCCTCTCTCACAACGCGTAAAAATGCGGCATTTATCAGCAATATCAGAGATCGCCACGCCAGTGATAGCGCAAATATTTAAGCAGTTTTAATTGCCGGCGCAGGCGGCCAGGCTGCCGAATCAGACGATAGAGCCACTCCAGCCCCAGCCGCTGCCAAATCTCAGGCGCTCGCTTCACATGGCCGGTGAAAACATCGTACGTTCCACCCACGCCCATATAGAGCGCATCAGGCCAGTGCGCACGGCACGCCAGCATCAATAGCTCCTGACGGGGCGACCCCAGCGCTACAGTCACCAGCTTCGCGCCGCTGGCCGCAATCCGGGCAAACAGCGCATCCTGATCGGCTGGCGCAAAATAGCCATCCTGCGCCCCGACAATATTCACATTCCACTGACGACGTAGCTTATCGCAGGTTTCATCCAGCACCTGCTGACGACCGCCGATAAGAAACACAGGCGTCCCTTCCCGCCCGGCGCGTTCCATCAGCGCTTCCCATAAATCAGCACCCGCAATGCGCTGCACCGACGCGTGTGGATACTTTTTACGAATCGAGCGCACAATGCTGATGCCATCGGCGTATGCATATTCCGCCTGCGCTAACAGCGTGCGTAATCCCTCATCCCGCTCAGCGGTCAGGATCTTCTCCGCATTAATCGCCACTAAAATACCGCTGCGTACGCTCTGCGGCGGCATCAGAAAATTCACCGCCGACGGCATGTTTTCGAAGCCATACAACTCAACGCCGCGAATCCGGTACTGCGGCGTCTCAGTTAACTTTGTCATATCTTCCGTCAATCCCAGAGGTTACTCAGAGCGGGCTGTGCAACACCCGCCCGCTGCGGTCGCGAATCAAACCTGCGCGATCCAGTAACCAGAAAAGTAATTTAGCCATGCCCAGACAGGCAGCAAAAATGATGCAGAAAAACACCACGCGTGAACCGAACGCATCAAGGCCTTCGCGTGCCAGCACGATCATGTTAAAGACCGCGCCAAAACAGAAGCTTTGCAGGATGGCGCCGGTGTAACGGTTGGTCTCAAGGCAGCCACGCTGATAGATCGCATCAAAAGCTTTTATAATCATCCCTACCGCGACCGCACCGATCGGAATCGCCCAGACGCCGCCCATCACCACCAGCGACCCTATCAGCGTGGGTGAAATCGCCAGGCCAGAATGGTTGTTCAGCACTTCCCAGGTGAAGTAGTTAGCACTGTTTAACACTGCCAGCGGCCGATCCGGCCAGAGCCAGGTCGGAATGAAAACGTAGAAATCACGCCACAGCGGTGCCAGCCCCTGAAACTCAATTCTGGCGTAGTTATCCAGCAGCAAGGCGAGATTCTCCCACGGCGAGAAGGTATCACGCGTCAGATAGAGGAAAGTATAAAACGCTTCATCGCCCATAACGTCGAGGTTATAGCGGCGCAGTGCCAGCCAGAACATTCCTGCAATCGCCAGCACGCCCGCCGTTGCCAGCATCCACAAAGTGATCCAGCCACGGGTAATCCCGATAAACAGGAACAGGGCAAACGCAATAATGATATTGGCGCGGGTACCACCCACCAGCGCGTAGGTCAGTAAACCAAAGGCAACGGTCACCACCAGGAACAGCAGCCAGTTGCGGCGCGTCGGGCTCAAAAAGTAGGGGATCAGCATCGCCGGAATAAAGAAATAGAAGAAGCGCTTAAGCGCTACACCCGACACTTCACTGGAGAAAATCTGGTTATAGGCAGTCAGGCGGAACAGCAGAAAACCGTTATGAATGAAGAACACCGTCACCGTACCCAGCGCCACCAGCGCCAGGATCACGCAGGTCAGATGGGTTTCGACGCGATTCATCTGCAGCCAGGGCTTCGCCGGAGACGCGCTGGCGGGTTTCAGTCGCACTTTATAGCTGACGTAATAAATGGCGTAAAAAGCCGTGGCCGACAGCAGCGCCTCCAGCAGGTTCTCAACCGGCACCACTTCAACATTAAAGCGAAACACCAGCACGGAGGTCAGCGGGAAACCGAAGTAAAAGGTCAGTAAGAACAGCAGCGTGAAGAACAGATGAAAGTTAAAACGGACGCGCTTAAACTCCCGCCAGGTCAGGGTCAGGATAAAAACCAGCGACAGCAAATAGACCACCAGCAGGCCGCCAAACTGCATAAGACTCATGACAACTCCCCTTCGCTGAGCTGTAACGCGGCTCGCCAGCCCGCCAGATAACCCGGCGCAAAAAAGGCGATAGCCTGTTTATCACAGCTCATCAGCTGACGACGTGCCTCGGCGATCACCGCAGGCGACAGCGTATCTTCGCTGAACAATACCGGAAGCTGCTGCTCTGCCACATCACGCCAGAATGGATTTTTGCGGGTCAGGACAAACGGCACGTTGGCCTGAATCAGCAGGCAGAGTGTTCCCACCCCTTGCTGACGTTCAAACATAAAATAGCCGACATGGCAGCGCGCCAGCAGGGCTAAGTAATCATCAAACGCCAGGTTTTCACGCATCAGATTCACCTGACCGTTTGGGAACAGCGCATCGGCAGCGGCCTGAATCTGGCTGATATAAGCCTCATTACCTGGCGGATAGCCCAAAGGGACCTCGATACGCACCTGCTCGCCAAACTGCGCGTGAATCGCTTTTAAGCCTTCGATGTGTCGGTTACTCGGATCGCCCGAGTTGCCCAGCAACAGCGTAAAAGGCTCCGACGGGACAGATTCAACGGCTGCGGCGGGCATTCTGGTGG
Organism: Pantoea sp. Ft-CA_14; assembly: GCF_024520875.1. NCBI lineage: Bacteria > Pseudomonadati > Pseudomonadota > Gammaproteobacteria > Enterobacterales > Erwiniaceae > Pantoea > Pantoea sp. Ft-CA_14. The sequence goes on from NZ_JALNPM010000007.1 coordinate 57,712, forward strand.
GAAAATAGAGCAGTGAACCGGGTACGCGCCGATGGCGCTGCTGATAGTGATGCAGGTCGCCCCGGGTCGCAAAAACCTGTGCAACCCGCCCCTGCGCTATCCGGCGGACCAGATAGAACAGACGGAACTTCAGGCTGCGCGAATCTTCATAAAGATCGGCGCCCCAGACGTGCCAGAACAGCTGTGAACGACGCAGCTTACCGCTGAGTAACGCCAGCCAGATCCACGGGTTAAACTGTCCGTGGCAGAAAAAACGCTGCTGACGATTTCTGGCGCGCTGCAGTACCGCCTGCGCCAGCGCTTTCTTGCTGGTAAAGCACTCGATCTGCAACGCACTGAACGGCGCCAGGCTCTCGGGCTGCTGCGTCACCACCATAAAATGGCGTGGCGCAGCCGCAGGCTGCTCAACGCTGAGTACGTCGTTGAAAAAGCGCAGCACCGTAAGATTGTGGTGGGGAATGTCCGATCCCAAAACGTGAATTAAAGTCATTTTTTCCGGCAGTAAACAATAAAAGCGCCACAACACAGGGCAAAGTAAGCCATATAGGTAAACATATAGGCCTGCGCCGCACCCGTCGCGCCATGTAACGGGATCAACCAGCGTGAAAACAGGGTCAGCAACAGGAACTGGCTGATCTCAGTCAGAACATAAAAGCGCAGCGAGGCTTTGGCGATAACCAGATATCCGAAAACATAGGCGCCGACCTTAAAAACATCGCCGCACAGCTGCCAGACAAAGAGATCGCGCATCCCGCGAAACGCTTCAGAGAACAGCAGGCTGATGGCGAAATCGCGCAGTACCCAGACACCCAGGCTGGCAACCGCTACGGCGGGCAGGACAAAGCGCAGTGCACGGCCAATCTCGCGCGCGATGTCGCGTTTGTTATCCAGCCGCGCCAGCGTCGGCAGCAGCCAGACGCTAAACGTCGCGGTAATAAATTGCAGATAGGCATCGGAAATGCTGGTGACGCCCTGCCACAATCCGACCTGTGCCCAGCCCTGCTGCTCCGCCAGCAGATTACGCATCAGCACCCATGCGACCGGCAGGGTCACGGCGGTGATCAGCGCCATCAGGGTATATTTTGCCAGATTACGGGCCAGCTCAGGATGCCATTGCGGTCGCAGCCAGCTAAGCGGCAGCGGCGCACGGCGTTTCAGCATCAGGAGTGCAGGCAGCAGCAGCAAAGCCGGCACCAGCGCCAGACCCGTCAGCGCGCCCTGATAGCCGCCCAGCCACCAGCAGAGCAGATAGCCCGCCACGCCAATCAGGCTGCCGAGAATCAGCGCCAGCGCATTACCGCGCGCGTCGCGATAGCCCTTCAGCAGCGCCAGGGTAAAGTTGGCCCAGGCGATGCCGAGCTGAAGAAAGGCCACCACGCGGATGACGCCCTGATAACGGTCGTGACCAAACAGCGCGATACTGATGGGTGCCGCCGCCAGCAGAAACAGCAGCGCCAGCATACCGGAAAAACCCAGCACCATGGTTGATGCCGTGCCCACCATCGCCCGCAATTGCTCGGGCTGCTGCTGATACTGCGCCACATAGGTGGTGACGCCATTAAAGATGCCTGCGCCCGCCAGCACGCCCAGCACGGTGATCAACTGACGGAAGTTCCCCGCCTGGCCGACACCCTCGGGTCCGAAGCTGACCGCCAGCAGTTTGACGACCAGCAGGCCGGCCACAATTTTTACCAGCGTGGACGATGCGGTCCACACTGAGGCTCTGGCTAATGACATCAGGAAAAGAAGCTCAGCAGTGAGCTGATAACCGTGCTCTGATTGTTATCCGACAGGTTATAAAACAGCGGCAGACGCAGCAGGCGTTCACTTTCCCGCGTGGTAAAGCGATCGTCGCCGACAAACTGCGAGAACCGCTCACCGGCGGGCGAACTGTGCAGCGGAATATAGTGAAACACCGTGAGTATCTCGGCTTCTTTCATCCAGTTTATCAGCGCCTGACGATCGTCCTGATCGCGCAGTTTGATGTAGAACATATGCGCATTGTGTTCACAGCTGGCGGGGATCACCGGCAGGCTGATGCGTCCCTGAGCCGCCAGCGGCTGCAGCGCATCGTAATAACGCTGCCAGATGCGTAACCGCTGCTGGTTAATACGTTCAGCGGCTTCCAGCTGCGCCCAGAGATAGGCTGCCTGCAGATCGGCCATCAGATAGCTCGATCCCATATCGCGCCAGGTGTATTTATCGACCTGACCCCGGAAGAACTGGCTGCGGTTGGTGCCTTTTTCCCGCACGATCTCGGCGCGCTCGACCAGGCTGGCGTCGTTAATGAGCGTCGCGCCACCTTCGCCGCCGGCGGTGTAGTTCTTGGTTTCGTGGAAACTGAAGCAGCCAATATGACCGATGGTGCCGAGCGCACGACCTTTGTAGCGTGACATCACGCCCTGCGCCGCATCTTCAATCACAAACAGCTTATGCTTTGCCGCCAGCGCCATAATGGTGTCCATTTCACAGGCCACGCCTGCGTAATGCACCGGCACAATGGCGCGGGTTTTTTCAGTGATGGCCGCTTCGATCAGCGTTTCATCAATGTTCATGGTGTCCGGGCGCACATCGACAAACACAATGCGGGCGCCGCGCAGCACAAAGGCGTTGGCGGTAGAGACAAAGGTGTAGCTCGGCATAATCACTTCATCGCCGGGCTGCAGATCGATTAACAGCGCCGCCATCTCCAGCGAAGCGGTACAGGAGGGGGTCAGCAGCACTTTTTTGCTGCCAAAACGCTGCTCCATCCACTGCTGACAGCGACGGGTAAATCCACCATCGCCGCACAGCTTGCCGCTGTTCATCGCCGACTGCATATACTCAATTTCTGTGCCCACAATCGGGGGCGCATTAAATGGAATCATGACCTTTCCTGTAAAACCAGTACGCGGTGCTGTCGAGCCGGGCACCGCTGCGTAAATAGAGGCGCATCGCCGTGAGATTGCTGAGCTGGGTAGCAACCCGAAGCTGAGCCAGCTGTCGTACCCGCGCCCAGTCTGCCGCCGCCAGCATCAGTCGCTGACCCAGCCCCTGGCCCTGCGCGTCGGGCAGTACGCCCAGCAGGCCAATGCGGGCATCGCCATCCACCGCGCGCAGCGAAACAAATCCCTGCAGCTGACCCGCGGCATCGCTTGCCACCAGACACTGATCGTCAAACGCCCCGCGTACCGCATTTTCAATCCACTGCGCATAGAAGCGTCCGCTGGCGTCCGGCGCATACCAGGGCGCGCGAAAACGACTCTGGCTGAAGAGCTGTGAGGCAGCATCGCGCAGTAGCGGAATCTGGGCTTCGCGCGCGATGCGAATTCCCGCCTGCCGTTCAGTCTGTTTCACCGCCAGCGTCAGATCTGCTTCGCCTTCTGCCAGCCGGAACTGGTGCTGCTGCAGCGTATCAATCAGCGCCGTCTCGCTGGCAGCGACTTTTATCTGCATCAGCGCACAGGGATGACGCAGCGCCTGTTCCAGCGGAATCTCACCTTGCGGCTCCAGCCGCACAGTATTAACACCGAAGAATGCGCTCTCCCAGTTAAGGGGATTAATATTGACGTGGACGGGCATGTAATAAATCCAGCAGGTATTGGCCGTAGCCGGTTTTTGTCAGCGCTTCACCCGCGGCCCGCAGCTGGTCATCACTCAGCCAGCTGTTACGCCAGGCAATCTCTTCCAGGCAGGCAATTTTGAAGCCCTGACGTTTTTCCACCGTCTGCACAAACATGCTGGCTTCCACCAGGCTGTCGTGCGTGCCGGTATCCAGCCAGGCAAAACCTCGTCCCAGCAGTTCGACCGTCAGCTCACCACGCTCCAGATACATCTGGTTAATGGCCGTGATTTCCAGCTCGCCCCGCGCTGAGGGTTTCACCTGTTTCGCGAATTCAATAACCTGATTGTCATAAAAATAGAGCCCGGTTACTGCCCAACGCGATTTCGGCTGCTGTGGTTTCTCTTCAATCGAGATCGCTTTGAAGTTATCGTCAAACTCCACCACGCCGAAACGTTCCGGGTCCATGACCTGATAGCCAAACACCGTTGCGCCACGATTCTGTTCAACAACTTTCCGGAGCTTGGGGCTGAAGCCCTGGCCAAAATAGAGGTTATCACCCAGAACCAGGCAGCAATTATCCTCGCCGATAAAGGATTCGCCGATGATAAAGGCCTGCGCCAGCCCATCGGGACTTGGCTGCACCGCATAGCTGAGGCGTATCCCAAATTCACTGCCATCGCCCAGCAGACGTTCAAACTGCGCCCGGTCTTCCGGCGTGGTAATTAACAGGATGTCGCGAATACCCGCCAGCATCAGCACGGAGAGCGGATAGTAGATCATCGGTTTGTCGTAAACCGGCAGAAGTTGCTTTGATACTGCACGGGTTATCGGGTGTAACCGCGTGCCCGACCCTCCCGCTAAAATGATGCCTTTCATCGCTGCTCCTTACGCGGGTTTATTGCGATAAGCCAAGGCGTTCGCCCTGATAGCGGCCATCCAGAATAGCCTGCCACCAGGTGGGATTGGCCAGATACCATGCCACGGTTTTACGCATGCCGCTTTCAAAGGTTTCCTGCGGTACCCAGCCAAGTTCATGCGCAATTTTACTGGCATCAATGGCATAGCGCTGATCGTGACCGGGGCGGTCAGTGACATAGGTAATCAGGTCGCGGTAATGCGCCAGCCCGGCAGGTTTCTGCTCTGCGGCCAGCTCTTCAAGCAGGCTGCAGATAGTTTCAACCACCTCAATATTGCGTCGCTCGTTATGGCCGCCAATATTATAAGTTTCGCCTGGCTTGCCATGGCTGACCACCTGATAGAGTGCGCGGGCGTGATCTTCGACGTAGAGCCAGTCACGAATCTGCTGTCCGTTGCCGTAAACCGGTAAGGCTTTCCCGGCCAGCGCATTGATAATGGTCAGCGGGATCAGCTTCTCCGGGAAATGGCAGGGGCCGTAGTTATTTGAACAGTTGGTGACCAGCGTGGGCAGACCGTAAGTTCGCAGCCAGGCCCGCACTAAATGGTCGCTGCTGGCCTTGCTGGCGGCGTAAGGACTGCTTGGCGCATAGGGTGTGGTTTCGGTGAAGTAAGCCTGGCAGTCGTGCAGATCGCCAAAGACTTCATCGGTCGAGATATGGTGGAACAGAAAGGCGGTTTTGCGCGCGTCATCCAGGTTTTGCCAGTAAAAACGCGCGGCTTCCAGCAACTGATAAGTCCCGACAATATTGGTCTCGATAAAGGCTACCGGCCCGTCAATCGAACGATCCACATGGCTTTCAGCCGCAAGATGCATCACACAGTCTGGCTGATGACGGGCAAACACCTGATCAAGTGCCGTGCGATCGCAGATATCGACCTGCTCAAAATGAAAGCGGGGCGAGTCGGCAACGCTGGCGAGTGACGCCAGATTTCCGGCGTAGCTGAGTTTATCGACCACCACCACCTGATGTTCGGTTTCTGCGATCAGAAAGCGCACCAGTGCAGAACCGATAAAACCGGCACCGCCCGTGATCAGAAAACGCCTCATCGCCACACACCTTTGGTGTCGACAATCCAGTTCTGCTGAACGCTGGCGCCATCAATGGCGCGGAAGGCACGGTGATCGACCAGCATCACCAGAATATCGGCCTGTTCCAGTGCCTGCCCGGCAGAGACCAGCACGGCGTTGTCGGCCAGTGCGTCAGCAAGCTGCTCAATATGGGGTTCAACCACCCAGGTGGTGCCGCTGTGCCACTCTGCAATTTTCTGTGCCACGCCCACCGCCGGGCTTTCGCGCAGGTCGTCAATATTGGGTTTAAAGGCCAGGCCAAAGCAGGCGATGGTGATATCGCTGGCGCGCTTGCCGGTCTGTGTCAGGCAGTCCGCCAGCGCGGTTTTCACCTGGTCCAGCACCCACTGCGGCTTGGCGTCATTGACCTCGCGCGCGGTGCGGATCAGGCGGGCTAATTCAGGATTCTGCGCCACGATGAACCAGGGATCGACGGCGATACAGTGACCGCCGACGCCTGGACCCGGCTGCAGAATGTTGACGCGCGGATGGCGATTCGCCAGCGCAATCAGCTCCCAGACGTTAATCCCCTGATCGGCACAAATCAGCGACAGCTCATTGGCAAAGGCGATATTCACGTCACGGAAGCTGTTTTCTGTCAGCTTACACATCTCGGCGGTTCGGGCGTTGGTTTCAACGCATTCGCCTTTTAAAAACAGCCGATAAAGCTCGCTGGCGCGGGCGGAACAGGCTGGCGTCATGCCGCCAATCACCCGGTCGTTGTTAATCAGCTCAACCATCACCTGACCAGGTAGCACGCGCTCCGGACAGTAGGCGACAAAAATATCGGGCGTATCACCGTGCTGAGGAAAGCGCAGGTCGGGACGCGCCGCCGCCAGCCAGTCGGCCATCTGTTCGGTGCTGCCCACCGGTGAGGTCGACTCCAGAATCACCAGGTCGCCCTTTTTCAGTACCGGCGCAATCGACTCCGCCGCGGCTTTCACAAAGCGCAGATCGGGCTGATGCTCATCTTTAAAAGGGGTCGGTACGGCGATAAGAAAAGCGTCGGCGGCTTCCGGCTGCGTGGTGGCGCGCAGATCGCCACGCGTAACGGCCGCATGCACCACCTGATCTAAATCGGGTTCCACGATATGGATCGCGCCACGATTAATGGTTTCAACGGCGCGCGCGTTGATATCCACGCCCACCACTTTTTTTCCCTTTGAGGCAAAAACGGCTGCCGTCGGCAGCCCAATGTATCCCAGTCCAATCACGGAGATGGTTTCAAAACTCATAATTCGGCTCGGTTATCTTTTAAGGCTTGTAAAATACGACCACAGGCTTTGCCATCGCCATACGGATTATGGGCGTGGCTCATCGCCTGCCAGGCAGCGTCGTCAGTCAGCAAGCTGCTGACCTCCGCCACGATTCGGGCGATATCGGTCCCCACCAGTTTGACGGTGCCGGCGTCGACCGCTTCAGGCCGCTCGGTGGTGTCACGCATCACCAGCACCGGTTTACCCAGCGAAGGCGCTTCCTCCTGAATGCCACCGGAGTCAGTGAGGATGAGCCAGGCGCGGTTCATCAGCCAGACAAAAGGCAGATACTCCTGCGGTTCAATCAGAATGATATTCTCAATGCCGCTGAGAATCCGGTTTACCGGCTCGCTGACATTGGGATTAAGGTGCACCGGATAGACAATCTGCGCCTCGGGATGCTGGCGGGCAATCTGCGCCAGCGCGCTGCAGATACGTTCAAAGCCGCCACCAAAGCTTTCGCGACGATGTCCGGTGACCAGCACCAGTTTCTTATCCGGGTCGAGAAACGGATAGCGCGCCGCCAGTTGTGCATTCAGATTGCTGTCATCCAGCACCCTGTCGCGAACCCACAGCAGCGCATCAATGACCGTATTGCCGGTCACGATAATGCGCGCATCGGGCAGATTTTCCTGCAACAGATTCTGACGCGATCGGGAGGTGGGGGTGAAATGCAGATGGGCAAGATGACCGGTAAGTTTACGGTTACCCTCTTCCGGCCATGGCGAGGCGAGATCGCCGGTACGCAGACCGGCCTCCACATGCCCGACCGGAATCTGATGATAAAATGCCGCCAGGCTCGCCGCCAGTGTGGTGGTGGTGTCACCATGCACCAGCACGATGTCCGGTTTGAAGTCGAGCAGAACGGTTTTCATGCCCTCTAAAATGCGGCAGGTGATCTCGGTCAGTCCCTGCTCGGGACGCATAATATTGAGATCGTAGTCCGGCTGCAGCTTGAACAGGCGCAGCACCTGATCGAGCATTTCGCGATGCTGTGCGGTGACGCACAGTCGCGATTCGAAAGCGGGATCCTGCGCCAGCGCCTGAACCAGCGGTGCCATTTTGATCGCTTCGGGACGAGTACCAAATACCGTCAGAACTTTCACACTGTTTCTCTCACTCATGCGTGTCTGACATCAGACGCGGACGACGTGCCAGCGCCACTCCCGCGCCTGTTAATGCCCCAATGGCACCCCACATAATCATCATGAACAGACGTCGCGGACTGTCACGTGATACCGGCTCTTCCGGCGTACGCAGATAACGGTAGGTCTGGAACTGGCTGTTCAGTTTTGGCCCGGTCTGCAGCGTGGTCAGCATTGCTCTGTTCTGATCATAGCTGATATCAAACTCCGGACCGGTAGCGCGCAGCGTATCCAGCTGTCCCTGTAAAACGGGCTGGCCCAGCAGGAACAGGTCGCTGTCTGCCAGATTTTCACCCGCTTCACGCGTCTGTTTCTCATTAATGCCCTGCTGGCTGGCGATCTTCAGCGCCTGCTCCAGTCGATGCTGCTGGCGCTGAAACACCGCGTTAGCCACATCTTCCTGACGTTTCACCTGCGCCTGCAACTGGTCGGTACGCGCCCGCCAGGCACCTTTTAGCTCATCATTCAGATGACGCGCGGCGCGCTCACTGGCATAGGCGATGTACTGACGCAGCAGATTATTGGCGTCGCCAGCGGTTTCCGCTTTCAGTTTGACGTTATCGGGCAGGTTATGTGCCGCGTCAGCGGGCGTGAACAGGATATTGCCGATCATATCGTCGAGCAGCGCGGCATCATTATGCGCATTACCGGTTTTACGACTCTTGTAATAATCCGTTTGCTGCCAGAACTCACGACGCGTATCCCAGGAGGCGAGTTGCATGGTGAACTCCTGATAAACCTGATCCATCACCGTAGGTGAAGGTGCGGCCAGGGTTAAGGCGTTGTTGCGCACATCCAGATTGGTCAGAAATTGCTGCTGTGCATAGTAAGAACCCAGCATGTTCACCGTCGGACGATCGGTGATCGCCGTGGTGCTCCAGACCTGTTTCAGCAGCAGCGTGGCCAGCCAGGCGACCAGAGCAAACAGCAGCGCCAGCCCGATAATCCAGCGCTTGCCACGCCATAAACGGCAGCAAAAGCTGCGAATATCCAGTTCGTTGTCCACAACGTCAGAAGGCATGGCAGAGGTATCCTTTATCAGCTCTTTTCAGGGTAATTTGTTTTTTGCTTCGCGATGATGGCTCAGACGGCGCTTAATGCGGCGGACACGTCGCGCCACGCGCCATGCATGTTTGAGGCAGTAGCCGTAAACCATAAACGCGCCCAGGAATAGCAGCAGCATCACCCACTCCGGGATAAATGCCAGATATTCGCCCAGCACACCGATACCGGCGAGAATAGCCGCCGCAACGGTAATCAGTACAAAGGCCTGACGGGAGGTAAAGCCGGCACGCATAATCAGATGGTGGATGTGCTGACGGTCAGCCGAGAACGGACTCATGCCTTTACGCAGGCGACGATACATAATCGCCACCATATCCATCAGAGGAATGGCAATAAGCCACAGTGCGGTAACGGGCGTGATGGGATGGCTCAGACCCTGCGTCGTTTCCAGCAGAATCCAGATAATGGTGAACCCGATCATGGTGCTGCCGGCATCGCCCATAAAGACTTTGAAGCGACGGCCAAGGAAGCCGAGGTTAAGCAGGATATAGGGCAGCGTGGCGGCAATCATCGCAAAACACCACATCGCGAGGCTGGTCTGGCCGTCGAAGTAGAGGATGATCCCCATGGCGGCAAAAGTGACCGAGGAGAGCCCGCCCAGCAGACCGTCGATCCCATCCACCATATTAAAGGCGTTGATCGCGGCCCAGACGGCAAACAGCGTCAGCACATAGCCGAAGGGTCCCACGATAAGCTCGAACGGGCCGACGATAAAGCCCAGGCTAAGCAGATAGAGTTTTGCGCCAAACATCATCACCAGTGCGACAATCGCCTGCACCACCGCGCGGATCTTGACGCTGATATCGAAACGGTCATCCAGTGCGCCAACCAGCACCAGAACACCGGCGCAGCCCAGATAGAGCAGCGCGTGAGGCAGATAGTAGTTGGTAATGGCAAACGTAAAGCAGATACCTGCGAACACAGAAATGCCGCCCACCAACGGAATCGCGCCATGATGGCGTTTACGTGAGTTAGGCTTATCAACTAAACCAATTTTTTTAGCTGCTTTTCGAGCAAAAAAGAGGAAAGCCAGGGAAAAGAGAAAAATTAAACCAAGCTCAGTACTCATAGTGAGTAAATTCACGTTAAACGCTCTCAGCTAACATCCCGCACAACAATACGCGAAAAAACGCGCCTATCGCTGTGTCGGATTCCGAATTCTGCATAAAGAGACAGACGAACGGTCAAAAGTTCGCCATCGCTACCACAGTCATTATAAATGCTCCTGCCAGTGTTCAATCCTATAGCTCACAAATGAAAAACGCCACGTTGAGACGTGGCGTGAGGTCGATTTTCTGCGCATCTGGACTAAAAAAGCCGAATCTGTGGTTCGGCCAGGCAGTATCGGATTAAGAACGCTTCATCATATCGAAGAATTCATCATTAGTTTTGGTCATCGCCAGCTTGTTGATGAGGAATTCCATTGCGTCGATTTCGCCCATCGGGTGAATAATCTTACGCAGGATCCACATCTTCTGCAGCTCTTCCTGAGAGGTGAGCAGCTCTTCTTTACGCGTACCAGAGCGGTTGTAATCAATCGCCGGGAAGACGCGTTTTTCAGCGATTTTACGGGCGAGATGCAGTTCCATGTTACCGGTACCTTTAAACTCTTCGTAAATCACTTCATCCATCTTCGAACCGGTATCAACCAGCGCGGTCGCGATGATGGTCAGGCTACCGCCCTCTTCCACGTTACGTGCAGCACCAAAGAAACGCTTTGGACGATGCAGGGCGTTGGCATCCACACCACCGGTCAGGACTTTACCTGAAGCAGGAACCACGGTGTTGTAAGCACGTGCCAGACGTGTAATGGAGTCGAGCAGGATGATGACATCTTTCTTGTGTTCAACCAGACGCTTGGCCTTCTCGATCACCATTTCAGCAACCTGAACGTGGCGTGAAGCTGGCTCATCGAAGGTTGAGGCGATAACTTCACCTTTCACCAGACGCTGCATCTCGGTGACTTCTTCCGGGCGCTCATCGATCAGCAGTACCATCAGGGTACAGTCCGGATAGTTGTGCGCCAGGCTCTGCGCGATGTTCTGCAGCAGCATGGTTTTACCGGCTTTCGGTGGTGCAACAATCAGACCACGCTGGCCACGACCAATTGGCGATGCCAGATCCAGTACGCGAGCAGTTAAATCTTCCGTTGAGCCATTACCCCGCTCCATACGCAGACGTTTATTTGCGTGCAGCGGCGTGAGGTTTTCGAACAGAATCTTATTACGCGCATTTTCCGGCTTGTCGTAGTTAACTTCGTTAACTTTCAGCAGCGCAAAATAACGTTCACCCTCTTTCGGTGGACGGATTTTGCCAGAGATGGTGTCACCAGTGCGGAGGTTGAAGCGGCGGATTTGACTAGGGGAAACGTAGATATCATCAGGGCCGGCGAGGTAGGAGCTGTCTCCGGAACGGAGGAATCCAAATCCATCCTGAAGGATCTCCAGCACGCCATCACCGAAGATGTCTTCGCCGCTTTTCGCGTGCTGCTTCAGGATTGAAAAGATAATGTCCTGCTTGCGCATACGAGCCTGGTTTTCCAGTCCCATATTTTCGCCGAGAGTAACCAGCTCAGCAACCGGCGTATTCTTTAATTCGGTAAGATTCATAGTGATGGGTTCTTAAACTCGGGGTAATACTCGGAATGTTTTTCGTGAATGGTATGGCAACTAATCCATGCCGTTAATGGCTCTTTTCGGCTCTTCCTGACGATCATCGTATGGAATGGCGATCGGTATGCAGGGAGATGTCCGAATGTGATGCCAGAGTTGGAGCTAACCGTAAGATTGCTGAACCGTTCTATCTTTATAAGGTACAGGGCGACAGGGTTCAACAAGGGAAAACTTTTAGATGCTAACTACAAGGTAAGTTCGTAATGCAGTGCTGGTAAATTAGCACGCCTGAAAGCGAACGTCCAGCAGCAGGAGATAAATTCACCACTGCCGGACATTCAGCCCTGAATTACGCCAGATTGGCGTTCAGGAACTCTTTCAGCTGGCCTTTAGACAGCGCGCCCACTTTGGTCGCGGCGACTTCGCCATTTTTAAACAGCAGCAGCGTCGGGATACCACGAATGCCATACTTCGGTGCCGTGCCTGGGTTATCATCAATATTCAGCTTAGCGATGGTCAGTTTGCCATCATACTCTTCTGCAACTTCATCAAGGATTGGCGCGATCATTTTGCAAGGACCGCACCATTCAGCCCAGAAATCTACCAGTGTAACGCCGTCGGCTTTCAGCACGTCGGTGTCGAAACTGTCATCAGTCAGATGAACGATTTTATCGCTGCTCATGTTTTACTCCACAAGATTATGCCTGGCGAATTGGCGTAAAATATACCAATGTTGGTTGACTTTATTTCATCGGATACGCTTTCGTAAAGCGATAGTAAGCTGATATTCTACCACACTATGAGCAAAACACACTTAACTGAACAGAAGTTTTCCGACTTCGCCCTGCACCCAAAAGTGGTGGAAGCCCTTGATACTAAAGGCTTTCAATACTGCACGCCGATTCAGGCGTTAGCTCTGCCTTTTACGCTTTCTGGGCGTGATGTTGCAGGCCAGGCGCAAACCGGTACCGGGAAAACGATGGCGTTTCTGACGTCAACGTTTCATCATCTTCTCTCTCATCCTGCGGCGGAAGGTCGTCAGGTTAACCAGCCACGGGCATTAATTCTTGCGCCGACGCGTGAACTTGCTGTGCAGATTCATGCAGATGCAGAACCCCTTACCGCCTCAACCGGCCTGAAACTGGGTCTCGCCTATGGCGGAGACGGTTATGACAAACAGCTGAAAGTGCTGGAGCAGGGCGTTGATATTCTGGTGGCTACCACCGGTCGCCTGATCGACTACGCGAAACAGAATCACGTCAACCTCGGTGCTATTCAGGTCATGGTGCTGGACGAAGCCGATCGCATGTTTGATCTCGGCTTTATTAAAGATATTCGCTGGCTGTTCCGTCGCATGCCGCCGGCGACTCAGCGTCTGAGCATGCTGTTCTCGGCGACCCTCTCCTACCGCGTCCGTGAACTGGCGTTTGAGCACATGAACAGTGCTGAATATGTGGAAGTGGAACCGGAACAGAAAACCGGCCATCGCATTCAGGAAGAGCTTTTCTATCCGTCTAACGAAGAGAAAATGCGCCTGTTGCAGACCCTGCTGGAAGAAGAGTGGCCCGATCGCGCCATTATTTTCGCCAACACCAAGCACCGCTGTGAAGATATCTGGGGCCACCTGGCTGCCGATGGACATCGTGTCGGCCTGCTGACCGGCGACGTTGCTCAGAAGAAGCGCCTGCGCATTCTGGATGACTTCACCAAAGGTGATGTGGATATTCTGGTCGCCACTGACGTGGCTGCTCGCGGTCTGCACATCCCGGCTGTTACCCACGTCTTTAACTACGATCTGCCAGATGACTGTGAAGATTACGTTCACCGTATTGGCCGTACCGGTCGTGCAGGCGCCAGCGGTCATTCAATCAGCCTGGCCTGTGAAGAGTACGCGCTGAATCTGCCTTCGATTGAAGAGTACATCGGCCACAGCATCCCGGTCAGCAAGTACAGCAGCGAAGCGTTGTTAACGGATTTACCGCCGCCTAAGCGTCTGCAACGCAGCCGTTCCGGCAATGGCCCACGTCGCGGAGGGAATAACGCCAATCGTCGCGGTGCTCCACGCAACAACAACCGTAAACGTTCAGGTTAAGGCCACCATGCTAAGCGCATCGTCACTTTATGCAGCGATTGATTTAGGGTCTAACAGCTTTCATATGTTGGTGGTGCGCGAGGTCTCTGGCAGTATCCAGACCGTTGCAAAAATTAAGCGCAAGGTTCGCCTTGCTGCCGGTCTGGATAAAAATAACCTGTTGTCAGCCGACGCGATGTCGCGAGGCTGGCAATGCCTCAGACTGTTCTCTGAACAACTGCAGGATATTCCCCCCGATCAGATCCGCGTGGTGGCGACCGCCACGCTGCGTCTGGCTGCCAATGCGCAGACCTTCCTCGACACCGCCCAACAGATCCTTGGCTGTACCATCAACGTCATCAGCGGTGAAGAAGAGGCGCGCCTGATTTATCAGGGCGTGGCCCACACCACCGGCGGTTCCGACCAGCGTTTAGTGGTCGATATCGGCGGCGGCAGCACCGAGCTGGCTACCGGCGATGGTTCGCACGCGTCGGTGTTGTTCAGTCTGTCGATGGGCTGTGTGACGTGGCTGGAGCGCTTCTTCAGCGATCGTCATCTGGCAAAAGAGAACTTTGACCAGGCCGAGCTGGCGGCGCGTGAAATGATCCAGCCTATTGCAGCGCAACTGCGTGAGCAGGGCTGGCAGGCCTGCGTTGGTGCTTCAGGCACGGTTCAGGCGCTGCAGGAGATCATGGTGGCGCAGGGCATGGATGAGCGCATCACGCTGAATAAGCTGCAGCAGCTGAAGCAGCGCGCCATTCAGTGCGGCAAACTGGAAGAGCTGGAAATCGAAGGGCTGACGCTGGAGCGGGCGCTGGTGTTCCCCAGCGGCCTGTCGATTCTGATCGCCATCTTCCAGGAGCTCAGTATCGATAGCATGACGCTGGCGGGCGGCGCACTGCGTGAAGGACTGGTCTACGGCATGCTGCATCTGCCCATCGACCGGGATATCCGAACCCGTACGCTGCATAACGTCCAGCGCCGTTTCAGCATTGATGTCGAGCAGGCGGATCGCGTGCGTCAGCTGGCGGAGAGCTTTTTCCGTCAGGTTTCCACGTTGTGGAAGCTGGATCAGCGCTGTCGTGAGTTGCTGCTCAGCGCCTGCGCGATCCACGAAATCGGCCTGAGCGTTGACTTCCGTCATGCGCCGCAGCATGCGGCGTATCTGGTGCGTCACCTCGATCTTCCTGGTTTCACACCGGCACAGAAGAAGCTACTGGCCTGTTTACTGCAAAACCAGAGCGGCAGCATCGATCTGGCTTTGCTGACTCAGCAGAACGCCCTGCCGCCGCGGCTGGCGGAACGGATGTGCCGTCTGCTGCGGCTGGCGATTATTTTCTCCACCCGCCGTCGCGATGACACCCTGCCTGCGGTGCGGCTACAGGCAGACGATGATGCCCTGCATCTGACCCTGCCCGCGGGCTGGCTGGAGGCCCATCCGTTGCGCAGTGAGCTGCTGGAGCAGGAAAGCCATTATCAGTCTTACGTCCACTGGTTATTAACCCTGTCTTAATTGCCGTCGCGTGAGGCGAATCTCCTTCGCCTCCTGCACTGGTTTAACTCTTTTTCGCCTTATCCAGCATCGCTCTCAGACCGGCCACCCGGCTCTGACCGGTTTTCATCCGCTCCTCCGCACTGACCACTTTGCGCTCGGTCTCCCATTGCAGATCGTCCTGCGGCAGTTCCAGCAGAAAACGGCTCGGCTCCGGCCGGATTAATTCGCCATATTGCCGGCGTTCGCGACACAGGGTAAAGGTCAGCTCTTTCTGCGCCCGTGTGATCCCCACGTAGGCCAGGCGACGCTCCTCTTCGATATTATTCTCATCGATGCTGCTCTGATGCGGTAACAGCCCCTCCTCCATGCCCACCAGGAACACATAGGGGAACTCCAGCCCTTTGGAGGCGTGCAGCGTCATCAGCTGCACCTGATCCAGCTCTTCATCGCTTTCACCGCGTTCCATCATGTCGCGCAGTGTAAAGCGCGTCACCACCTGCGCCAGCGTCATCGGCTCATCAATATCGCTGCCCTCCAGCATTTCTGTCATCCACTGAAACAGCGTGTTGACGTTCTTCATCCGCATCTCTGCGGCTTTCGGGCTGCCGGAGGTTTCGAACAGCCAGCTTTCGTAGTCGATGCCGCGAATCAAATCACGCACTGCGTTTACCGGCTCACGTTCGGTCAGCTGGATAATCTCATTCAGCCAGTGGGTGAAGCGCTGCAGATGCTCCAGACCACGGCCACTCAGCGTCTGCCCCAGACCGACATCAAAACTGGCGTTAAACAGGCTCTTGCTGCGCAGGTTGGCCCACTCACCGAGCTTCTGCAGCGTGGCCGGGCCAATCTCACGGCGCGGCGTATTGACGATGCGCAGAAACGCGCTGTCATCCTCAGGATTGGTCAGCACGCGCAGATAGGCGAGCAGATCTTTGATCTCGGGCCGTGAGAAGAACGAAGTACCGCCAGAGATGCGATAAGGGATGCGGTTCTGCATCAGAAACTTTTCAAAGGTCCGGGACTGATGGTTACCACGATAAAGAATGGCGTAATCTTTGTACTGCGTCCGGTTGATAAAGTGATGCGCAATGAGCTCGCCAGTGACCCGCTCCGCTTCATGCTCTTCGCTGTTGGCAGTAAGCACCTTCAGCTCGCTGCCCTGCCCCAGCTCCGAAAAGAGCCGCTTCTCAAAGACGTGCGGGTTATTGGCAATCAGGATATTTGCCGCTTTCAGTATGCGCTGCGAAGAGCGGTAGTTCTGCTCCAGCTTCACCACCTCCAGCGCCGGGAAATCCTGATTCAGCAGCACCAGATTCTGCGGGCGTGCGCCGCGCCAGGAGTAGATAGACTGATCATCATCGCCCACCACCGTGAAGCGCGCCCGCGCGCCCACCAGCAGCTTAACCAGTTCATACTGGCTGGTGTTGGTGTCCTGATACTCATCCACCAGCAGATAGCGGATACGCTGCTGCCAGCGTTCACGCACCTCCTGATTACGCTGCAGCAACAGCGTCGGCAGCAGAATCAAATCGTCGAAATCGAGCACGTTGCACGACTTAAGATGCTGGCTGTAGAGGGCGTAGCAGTGAGCAAAAATATTATCCTGCTGTGATCGCGCCAGCGCGGCGGCGCCCTGCGGATCGATCAGATCATTTTTCCAGTTCGAGATGGTGGAGATGAGCTGCTGTAGCAGCGTCTTATCCTCTTCCAGCCACTCTTTTGTCAGCTCTTTCAGCAGGGCGAGCTGATCCTGATCGTCGAACAGCGAGAAGTTTGACTTCATGCCCAGCGCCGCGGTTTCGCGTTTGATGATCTCCAGCCCCAGCGTATGGAAGGTGGAGATCAGCAGACCGCGCGCCTCTTTGCGGCCCAGCGTCTGCGCCACACGCTCTTTCATTTCGCGCGAGGCTTTATTGGTAAAGGTCACCGCGGCGATGTGGCGCGCCTGATAGCCGCATTCACGGATCAGATGGGCGATTTTATTGGTAATCACGCGGGTTTTGCCCGATCCCGCGCCCGCCAGCACCAGACAGGGACCGGTAACAAATTCGACGGCACGTTGTTGGCTGGGGTTTAAACGCATAGGAGAAATCGCCTGATTGAATCAAAAGAAAGGGGTTTATACTGGGCGGCAATTATACACAACCGAGATACCAACATGGCGAAAACCGCGGCGGCTTTACACATCCTGGTCAAAGAGGAAGCGCAGGCAAAAGAGATTCTGGCGAAACTGGCGAAGGGTGGCAATTTCCAGCAGCTGGCAAAGAAGCACTCAACCTGTCCTTCCGGCCGGAATGGCGGCGATCTGGGCGAGTTCCGGCAGGGACAGATGGTGCCGGCCTTTGATAAAGCGGTCTTTACCTGCCCGCTGCTGACGCCTTACGGGCCGGTAAAGACCGGCTTTGGTTATCACATTATCAAAGTACTCTATCGCAACTAGTTACTTCTTCTGCTTCATCTGCTGCAGGACGGTGCTGCACTGGTTGTCTTCGTTATCACTAGGAGAGATCAGTGCCAGCAGCGCCGCCGCCGGGCCGACTACTGCGCCCAGTGCCACTGCAGCGGCACCACGTGCCAGCAGTGGCCCCGTTTTCACGCCCGCATCAGGATTTTTAAAGGTGCCGCGCACGTAGAGCGGGGAGCGCAGCGTTACGATGCGGACGCCCTTACTCTCCGGATTCACCGACAGATCCAGCCGCTCACTGGCGAAGTTCGCGTTGCCTGAAACATTGATAATCGCGTTCTCGGTATCAAACACAAACAGGTTAGGCGTCGCCACACCATTCTGCAGTTTGAGATCGGTGGCGGCGCAGTTGATACGCACCTGGTCATCGCCAAACAGTTTGCCCACCACGTAGTTACCGACGTTGAGTCCGGCAATTTCCATCAGGCTGCGGCTGATCAGACCATCATTCATCAGCAGCTTAAGTTGCCCGTTGCTGGTCGCCAGCAGATCGGCTACGGAGTTACCGGTGCCGGTAAAGCTGGCATCGCCATTGAGCTGGCCACGGCTGTTCTTCATCGCCTCCACATTCGGGAAGAGCTGACGCAGCTGCAGCTTACGGACATGAAGATCAACTCGACCACGCATCGGCGAGTGATCGCCCTCCAGCCGGATAGTGCTGTTGAGATTGCCGCCCGCCACACCAAAGCGCAGCGGGTCCAGCAGCAGATCACCGTTTTTGAGCTGTAAATGGGTATAGAGATCGCTTAACGGCAGTGAATTGCTGTGTTCGATCCGTTTGCCGCTGAACTTCACGTCGGCATCCATCACGTCCCAGTTTTTGGTTTCGAATTTATCGTGTGGCAGCACGCGGTCTGCGGGCTGATTCGATTTCTCCCCGCGCCGGGCTTTGGCCTGAGCCGTTTTTTCACTACCTTTGCCAGAGTCGACCCCAATCAGCGGCCCCAGATCGGCCATGCGCAGTTGCTCAGAGGTCAGCTCGCCGCTGAGTGTCGGGCGGGGTTTAACCTGACTGTAGATCAGCGACCCATGAATATCGCTGTCGCCAATATGTCCGTTAAATTTCTCATAGCGGTAGACCGCACCCTTTTCGCCGCTGAATTTAGCAATCAGATGGCCGTCGGTTTCATAAGGTGGCGTGTCAGGCAGCAGGACGCCGGTCAGGCCATAGAGATTGGCCAGCGTATCGCCCGAGAAACGCAGTCGCACGTTAAGCCCGCCGAGGTTCATCGGATCCTGCAGACCGCCGGTCACCTGAACGCGGGTGCTGCCGTTGCGCAGATCGGCCTGAATCGGGAACGGGGTGTTCTGACTGCGCAGTGACAGCATGCCGCCAATCTTACCGTCGCCGCTGAGTGACTCATTGTTATAAGTGCCCTTCGCCTGCCAGCCAAAGACGAAGTCGCCTGCGCCCTTCTGCTGGTCATTGCCTCCGGCAATCTGCGTATACGGCACCGGTTTACCCAGCGGATTAACCTGCACCGTGACATCTGCGCGGTTAATGGCGTCGCGATAACGAATCTGGCCCTGATCGAACAGAATATTATCCAGACGGAATGACCAGGCCGATGGCGCAGCACTCTTCTCATCCTTGCCGCTATCGGCAAGGGTAAAGGTCCAGTTGTTCTTTTTATCCGCGGTCTGGATCAGACGCGCATCCGGCCGCTGCAATTTAATCCACGGGATGAACAGTTCTTTGTGCAGCAGCGACAGCGGTGACAATGTGGCATCGACCCGCTGCAGATGTACCATGGTGACGTCAGCAATGTCAGGCGGATTCCCCAGCATGATATCTTCCGCATGGATCTGCGGCCACGGCACCCAGCGCCGCCAGCCTGCTTCGTCGCGATTTCGTGCCCAGTCGATACCCAGATCCCCGCGTATCGCAAAGGGGCGGTTTAACTCGGTTGAAACTTTTTGATTGATGGTGGGCTTCAGGCGATTCCAGTCAAAGGTCGCGATGACGACGATAATCACCACGATCAACAACACCAGAATTCCTGCTACCCAGCTGACTATTTTCCCGGTACGCGACATTACGCTTTCTCCTTGCACATTCACGGTCTGCGTTAAAGATAGTCGAGACCGCGGGCAACAGCATCAGGGAAGCGGGATAGTAAGATGATTCAATTCAGAAAAAGGGGTTTCTCAGCCATTTCGTTAGCATAAGCGGTAAAAAAAGCCGACATTCCCGGCGTTTATCCCCGAGACCGGGACTAATGGCCACCTTAAAAGGTAAATTAAAACACCGTTTTAAAACCATTGACGTCTGCCATACCAGACGCGAGACTAAGGCGATATTTCACTACAGGTCTGAAACCATGACGCAGAAAAAAATCGCCATCATCGGCGAATGCATGATTGAGCTGTCCGAAAAGGGTGAGAACATTAAACGTGGCTTTGGCGGCGATACGCTCAATACGGCCGTTTATCTCGCCCGCCAGGTTGATGAGCAGCAGTTACGGGTCGATTATGTCACTGCGCTGGGTACGGATTCGTTCAGCGATCAAATGATCGCGGCCTGGCAGCAGGAGAAGGTCAATACTGACCTGATTCAGCGGCTCGATAATAAAATGCCGGGCCTGTATTTCATTGAAACCGATGCCGACGGTGAGCGCACCTTCTGGTACTGGCGCAGTGATGCCGCCGCGCGTTACTGGCTCGACAGTCCGCAATCAGCAGAGATAGCTGAGCAGCTGTCGCACTACGATTATCTCTACCTTAGCGGCATCAGCCTGGCGATTCTGCCGCCTGCCAGTCGTGAAAAGCTGATGGTGCTGCTGGCGCGCTGCCGGGCTAATGGCGGCAAGGTGATTTTCGATAACAACTACCGCCCGCGTTTATGGGCCGATCGGGCCAGCACGCAGGCCGCTTATCGCGCCATGCTCAACTGCACCGATATCGCCTTCCTGACACTGGATGATGAACATCTGCTCTGGGGCGAAGAGCCGCTGGATGATGTTATCGCACGTACCCGTCAGGCGGGTGCCAGCGAAATCGTGATTAAGCGCGGTGCAGACTCCTGCCTGGTGGTCACCGGCGATGCGCCGCTGATTGATGTGCCTGCGGTACGTCTGGCGAAAGAGAAAGTGATCGATACCACCGCAGCCGGTGATTCGTTCAGTGCCGGTTATCTGGCTCGCCGTCTGACCGGCGCTTCTGCAGAGCTCGCCGCGCAGCGCGGACATCTGACTGCCAGCACAGTGATTCAGCATCGTGGCGCGATTATTCCGGCAGAGGCGATGCCTGACTGACAGAGCGGCAGCCAGCGTCGTTGATACAGGCACTGATCGTGCCGATGCCAGAAAATGCGCCCGAGGGCGCATTTTTTTAGGCTGCTGGTAACGTCTGGCTGCGTGACTGTAACCGATGCTATCCGTTCCCAGATGAGACTGGCACGTTAGCCCCTGCAGCGTGGCGGTGTGATCCTGACGCTAAAATCATTATGTCGCCTTAAGAACGCACAGCGTGATATCCGGTAAATTGCGGCTAATAAAGCGGGCCGTGCCAGCTATTTACCTTAAGCGGAAAAATTGTGGTTAATCACAGATCCCCTGCGGTCTCCCCCTTCAATCTCTCTTATAATTTATTGATTAAAATTAATAAGTTAAACAAACAGATCCACCACCAGGCATAGTCCGAATCTGGTCAGATCCCCCCTTTTCGGATGGACGACCGCCTGAAAAAAGACCATCTTTTAATCAAAAGACAGCAGGACGCTGTTCTCTCCGGCCGCGAACAAAACAATTAAAATATTCCCCGCATCAGGATCTATTTATGCACACAGAAATTATTAATATCTGGCCACACGGTGATGCGCCAGGCGCCAGCGATTCGCGCGCACAGCCGCAGATTGTCGACATGGCAAAAGAGTATGAGCCTTACGATCGGGCCGCTACCGGCGTGCGTTGCCCGGAGATGGCGATCTGGCATCCGGTCGAATCAAACGGGATTACCCTGCTGGTCGCACCGGGCGGTGGCTATCAGCGCGTGATGATCGATCGTGAAGGCAGCGCCCTGGCGACATTCTTTACCTCAATGGGTTACACCCTGGCGGTGATGACTTATCGCCTGCCCTATGATGGACATCACGAAGGGCCCGACGCGCCGCTGGCCGATGCTCAGCGCGCGGTACGCGTCCTGCGTGAACGGGCGCAGCGCGGCCTGAATGGTAAATATATCGTCATGATGGGCTTTTCGGCGGGTGGTCACGTGGCTGCCAGTCTGGGTACGCGTTTCGCAGAGAAACTCTATCCGGTGCAGGATGGCGCAGAAAACTTCTCGCCGCGTCCGGATGCGATGGTCCTGGTCTATCCGGTAATCAGCATGCGGGACGGCATCGCCCATGAAGGAGCCAGAACCCGCCTGCTGGGTGCGTGGCCCGATCAGAAAACCATTGACGCTTATTCAATGGAAACCCGGGTTCATCCGCTGGTGCCGCCAACGCTGTTGATCCACGCAGCCGACGATGATGATGTATCAGTGAATCACAGCATGGCGTTTTTTGGCGCGCTGCGTGAGCATAAGGTCCCGGCAGAGGTGCATTTCTATCAGAAAGGCGGGCACGGATTTGGTATCCGCGGCGTGGCAGATTTGCCCCTCGCCAGCTGGCCGATGTTAGTGACCGAGTGGCTCAGGGCAAAAACCTGACTTTATGCGGCTGGCGGAACGTCTTTGACGTTGCTATCCGGCGGACTGGCTTCATTGCTGGTCGCCGGTGCCGCTGGTGGTGCCATCACTTTGTCCCAGTTGTTTTGCAGGCTCTTCACGTTGGTTTCCGCTTCGCCTTCCGGCTGAATCAGTACCATCATCAGTTCCTGCGTCAGCTGCTGACGCAGCTCCTGGTTTAACTGTTCGCGGGTCAGGCCGGCCAGGAAAGTCTGACGCAGCTTCTGATACTGCTCAGGTGCGATATCGACTACGGCGTTCTGCTGGGAGCGCAGACGCTGGCTCATCAGCACATCCGTATCGGTGCGGGCATAGGTGGTAAACAGCTTGTTCAGCTCCAGCAGCTTCTGCGCCATCAGCGCATCAAACTCCTCCTGCGGCAAGCCTTTGTCACGCACGTTTGCCAGCTCACGCGCCACCAGATTCATATTCTGCGCCAGATTTTCGTTGCGTCCATCCAGGTTGATGGAGCACTGCGCACGCTGATAGAGCACACGGCAATCAAATCCCACCTGTATGCCCTGTGCCTTGCTGTCACTGAGCGCACGCTGGACATGCCAGAACAGCGCTTCACGTGCCAGATCGCCCTGCCAGTAACGCTGCAGATTCTGGGAGTCACGAATCGGTTGCCACGGCGTATCCCACACCAGCGAGAGGCGATCCTGCGTCATGTTGCTGCTGACCAGATTTACCGGCTCGTGCGGCAGCGGCGACAGGGTGGGCAGTGGCGCAGGCGTTTCTCGTTTACCGGTTAACGCCGAGAAGGTTTTATTGATCTGCTCAGAGAGGTTGCGGCTGTCGACATTCCCTACCACGTAGAGCGTCATTGCATCCGGGGTGTACCACTGATGATAAAAATCATTGAGCTGGGTTAAATCAACCGGCGCGCGTGGTTGCGCTGCGGGGTCATGCGCCAGCAGCGCGGAGCCTTTCAGGCGGTAGCGCCACCAGACATCCTGGGTATCTTTCGGCCAGGTCGCCACCGGATCCGATGCCGCCAGCGCGGTGTTGACCACCTGTTCGGTGATGGCCATATTGCCTGCCGTGGCCGCCAGCCAGTTCAGCGCTTCTTTCAGCAACTCGGGGCGGTTATTCGGCAGGCTCAGATTATATTGGGTGGAATCATAAGAGGTGATCACAGGTGGCAGCGGATGCTGAGGATCCATCGCCTGTTGCCATAGCGCGCGCTGCTGATGGTTATCAAGCGCGGTGTTGTGCACCATCGCCAGACGCGGCAGCAGATGGCTGAAGCCGGCCTGTTGCGCACTCTCTACCAGCGAGCCGGTATTCACCACCAGCCGCAGTTCAATACGGTCACTGGGGCGTTGCGGTGTGGCCAGTAACTGCCAGTTAAATCCATTATCCAGCTTGCCTTCCTGCCAGGCCGGATCCGGTTGCAGCGTTTCTGCCTGGAGACCAAAGCTGCTTGCCAGCACTAATCCACCAACCAAAAGCCGAATTCTGGTGCCCTGCATGTGAACCCCTACTCAAATAATTCAAATATCGTTATCACTGGCGCATATTGCCGCTGTTATTAACGATTCGGCTGGCGCCGAATCGCGCTGTTATCCAACAACAAAGTGTTTGACCACAGGAAGCTCAGGATGTCGCGTAACGAAGTGAAAAACGTCAAAAAAAACAAGTGGGGTTTATTATGCAAATGCCCGCTGTCAGGGCAAGAGACAGCGGGCATTTGTGGGGATTTAAGTGAAATTCAATGATTAAATTGAAGATTCAGACGCTTTATTCTCCTTATTCCGGCCTGCCAGCGTGTCGGTCAGCTGTTTATGATCCAGCTGATCGACCCACTTCGCCACCACCACGGTCGCCACACCGTTACCGATCAGGTTGGTCAGCGCACGGGCTTCGGACATAAAGCGGTCGATACCGAGAATGAGCGCCAGACCCGCCACCGGCAGATGTCCCACCGCAGAGAGCGTCGCCGCCAGCACGATAAATCCGCTCCCGGTTACCCCCGCCGCGCCTTTGGAGGAGAGCAGCAGCACCACCAGCAGCGTAATTTGATGGAAAATGTCCATGTGCGCATTGGTCGCCTGAGCGATAAATACTGCCGCCATGGTCAGGTAAATCGAGGTGCCGTCCAGGTTAAAGGAGTAACCGGTGGGGATCACCAGCCCTACCACCGATTTCTTGCAGCCCAGCTTCTCCATCTTATCCAGCATACGCGGCAGCGCAGACTCAGAAGAGGAAGTGCCCAGCACAATCAGCAGCTCTTCTTTGATATAGGCGATGAACTTAAAGATGCTGAATCCGGCGAACAGGCGTGCAATCAGCCCCAGCACGATCACCACAAACAGAATACAGGTGATGTAGAAGCAGATAATCAGCTGGCCGAGCTGCACCAGTGAGCCCACGCCATACTTGCCGATAGTGAACGCCATCGCGCCAAATGCCCCTATCGGTGCCAGACGCATGATCATGTTGATGATGCCGAAAATCACTTTTGAGAAGCTTTCAATCACGTTGAAAATCAGCGTGCCAGTGTTACCCAGACGATGCAGGGCAAAACCAAACAGAATGGCAAACAGCAGCACCTGCAGAATATTGCCGCTGGCAAAGGCGCCAATCACGCTGTTGGGGATGACATCCAGCAGGAAAGCGACGATGCCCTGCTGTTCTGCCTGCTGGGCGTACATCGCCACGGCTTTAGCATCCAGTGTGGCAGGATCAACGTTCATCCCGGCACCTGGCTGCACCACGTTAACCACGATCAGGCCGATAATCAGCGCGATGGTGCTGACAATTTCAAAATAGAGCAGTGCAACCGCGCCGGTCCGTCCTACCGCTTTCATGCTTTCCATGCCAGCGATGCCGGTCACCACGGTACAGAAAATCACCGGGGCGATAATCATCTTGATTAACTTAACAAAGCCATCTCCCAGCGGCTTCATCTGGGTCCCTAACTCCGGGTAAAAATGGCCTAACAAAACGCCGATGCCAATCGCCATCAGCACCTGGAAATAAAGGCTTTTAAAAAGTGAGGTTTTCATAAACAGGTGTCCACTAACGCCGTGAGGTGATGTTGTCGGATTCGTTATTGTGACTGGCGGGCAACAGAGGTGGCGCCTGACAGTAACCCGAAAATAACACTCTGTTTACGTGATTAATACAGGGTGACAAACGCCCAGGAAACCCGGGGATCGTAATTCTGAACTGAAACGCTTCAGCAGGGGGTTTTGTAACTAAAATTCTCGCAAAATCAATGAATCAGGCAATTATTGCGGTAGTGAGGAGTTTTCGATCCATGCCTGATTGAATCGGGTCAGAGGCAGCGCTTCAGCATACAGATAGCCCTGTCCGATAGAGATGCCGCGCGCCAGCAGCCAGTCGCGTTGTTCCGCTGTCTCCACGCCTTCGGCAATCACCTCCAGATGGATAATCTCGGCGATGGCCGCCACGATGCAGACCATGGTGTCGTCATGCGGCAGCGCCGCCACGAAGCTGCGATCCATCTTCAGCTTGTTAACCGGCAACGCTTTCAGCTGATGGAGGTAGTTAAGGTTGGAGTAGCCCATGCCGAAATCGTCCAGAGCCACGGCTACGCCGGTCTGCTGCAACATCCGCAGCATCGATATCGCCTGTTCAGCATCATCAAGCTGAGCCGTTTCTGTCACTTCCAGCACGAAGGTGCCAGGTACGATGCGGTGGCGCGTCAGC
Source organism: Pantoea sp. Ft-CA_14 (assembly GCF_024520875.1). Lineage (NCBI taxonomy): Bacteria > Pseudomonadati > Pseudomonadota > Gammaproteobacteria > Enterobacterales > Erwiniaceae > Pantoea > Pantoea sp. Ft-CA_14. Next base: position 83,697 of record NZ_JALNPM010000007.1, read on the forward strand.
AGGGATTGCAGATGAGAGACCACGCCCGAGTCACGCAGTTGCACAGCGGAAATATTCACACTCAGCGGCAACATAATGCCCTGTCGCTGCCAGCCTGCCAGAATGCGGCACGCCTCTTCAAACACCCAGCGGCCAATCGCGCTAATCACGCCAATCTCTTCGGCACTGGCAATAAACTCTTCGGTCAGACCGTAGCTGCCGTCTGGCTGGCGCATACGCAGCAGCGCTTCCGCGCCGACTAACGTGCCGGTGCGCATATCGACCTGCGGTTGCAGATAGAGGGCGAACTGCTCATTGTGCAACCCCTGCAGAATATCATGCTCCTGGGTCAGACGTTTTTGCGCGCGCTCGGTTAACGCGGCGTCAAAGAACAGGATCTGATTTTTGCCCTGATGACGGGCCGACATCATCGCTGAGGTCGCGCGGCCAAGCAGATCACTGGCGCTCAGCGGCTGATCATCGCGCAGCGCCAGACCAATGCTGACGTTAGGACGCAGCTGCAGCTGATAGAGGTTGACCGGCTGATTAAGGCGAATCATCAGGTTACGGGCCAGACGCAGGGCGCGGAATGGATTGCTGGCGCGCTTCATTAACAGAACAAAGTCGCTGGTCCCGGTCTGCGCCAGCAGAGTATGGTCATCCAGCGTATTACGGATCTTCTCCACCAGCGTCAGCATCAGCGTATCGCGCTGCTCATCGCTTAATACGCCGTTGGCTTCCTGCAGGGTTTCAATGCGGATCACCATCAGCCCCAGCGGCTGTTCCGGGCTGCTCATGAACTGCTCTACCAGCGCCAGAAACAGGGTACGGTTGGGCAGATCGGTCACGGGAAAATGGGTGGTCAGCCGGCTCATCTCATCATGTATCGACTCCAGCACCTGCTGATTGCGGTTGTAGCTGCGGATCAGCATGCCGATTTCATCATCGCGGTGGCTCTGCGGCAGTGACAGCTTATGCGTCAGAATCGACTGCGGCGGCAGCTCCTGCAGCTCCCGCGAGAGATTGCGCAGCGGATGCACCACCAGCCGGTTGATACACCAGCTGATCGCCACTGACAGGATCAGTGCCAGCAGCAGATAGGTGATAATCATGGTCGAGAGCGTGCTGAGAATAAACTGGTAGACGCGCGTCGAGTTAGCCTGCAGCACCAGATAGGCCAGCGGTTTCGGCATCCCGGTATTTTCCACTGAATAGAGCGGCAGGGTAATCTGCACCGGCAGCTCAAACAGTCGCGCCACCAGACGCGGCACCGGTTTCTCCGTTTCGAAGTCGGCATGCAGAGCCTGAAACGCATTCGGCAACACCACATCGGCGCGCGATAAAATACCGGCAGGTTTCAGTGAATGGAGAATACGTTCAGCCTGAGAAATATCGGCGCGCAGTACCGCTTCCGACAGCGGCTGGCGGACGGTGTGTGCGATATTCTCCATCTGCTGGGCATAGTCAATCCTGCGCTGCTGCACAAAATGAAACAGTTGGATGACGATAAAGATGCTGATGGTGATAACCGCAACCAGCGAAACTGTCGCCATCTGCTTTATCGTAAGTGACCGGCTTACGCGCAAAAATATTCTCCTGACGATGAAAAAAGCCCAGATAGCAGACAGTACAATGCCCGCCAGTATATCCCATAAACTGACTTTTTTACCGTCTGAAAAGTCCGGCTTTTTCCCGGCCGGGATTATTTGAAATCTGCGTAAGGGGTCAGCGGCTGTGGCGGCATATCCAGATCCCCTTCCCAGCCTGCGGCAGAGTAACGCACGTAGATAAGCCCGTGACTTGGGGTATAGTCTTTCGCCTGTTGAATATCGACGCCCACCCCGATAAACCAGGCGGGCGTGATACGACGTTCAACCACGCCCTGCAGCGTATACCCCGTGCCGCTGCCGGTGCTGCTGGCGGAAACGGGATTGCTGGCCAGGGTAAAGCCGGGATTGACCGGATAGCGCTGCTGCGCATCGGTTTTCGAATGTGACCAGGAAACCGAGCCGCCCAGGTCGAACGACCAGTTTTCTGTCCGCTGTCGCCAGGTGACCGGCACGGAAAAAGAGAGATACTGCTGCGGACTGTAGTAGCCGCCCTGACCGAAGGTGTAATCGCTGAGATCCTTCTGATAGTGCCAGAGCATACTGTTCAGCCCGACGGTGGCCCGGCGATTATCGCTATTAATGAGCTTGTAGTAGTAGCCGGCCATTAAGCGCTCGCGACTGTTATCCGCAACGTTTTTACCGGTGATCTGATGCGCGCTGATGTCGCCCCAGACACCGTGTGCGCCGCCCTGATCGTAACTCAGCCCGATGCTGCCACCCGTTGCCACTACGCCGCCCCAGCTTTTTCCACCGTTGGCTGATGGATCGCGCGCGCCCGCATAGGAAAGCAGCGAACTGGCGATCGGCCGTCGCGAGGCGGTCAGCGTCACGCCAAGATCCCTGACGTCAGTTTTCCAGCTCAGGCCGCCGGTCCAGTTGGTCACCTCAAAGCCCAGCGGCGTGGTACCCAGATCCGCTGACCAGCGATCATTATGCCAGCCGACGCCCAGCGCAGTGCCCTCGGCGCGCTGACTGGCATCGCGGCTGCATCCGCCGGAACTGGCGTCGTCGCAGCTACCAAACTGCTCGTCGAAGCTGCCGTTGCGGGTGGTAAAACTTCCTGCCGAGACGTCCACCTGGTCGAGACGGAAAAAGCCGCGTCCGTCGGCAAACGGACTTTCCGCCTGCAGCATGGTGGTATGGGCAGTAAAGTCGGAGACCCCAGCCGTACCCTTATTGCGCGAATAATCCTGCTGCACCGTCAGCGTGGTCTCACGCTGACGATAGAGATCTGCGGTGTCGCTGCGAATACTGCGCTTCAGCCAGTCATCCTGTTCCTGAGAGCGTGTCGCGCGGCTGATACTTTCGCCGCTGCCGATACCGCTGGCCGTCATCGCCTGACGATAATCCGCCAGCGCGATCTCTGGCTGCTGCGCGCGCTCCAGCCGTGCCGCATCACGAAACACCAGTGCCTTATCCTGTGATGGCGGCAGTGACGCAGCGCGCTGCTTCAGGCTGGCAAAGCGCACGGCAGCCTGCGTGGTTTCGCCCACCGCCTGCCATGCCAGCGCGGCGCGGCGATCGGCATTAAGAGTATTGGCCTGGGCTGGCTGCTGCTCAAGTGCCTGCCGTGCTTCGCTGTTGCGCTGGAGGGCAACCAGCGCTTCGATTCGTCCCAGCGCTGCGTCGCTGTTGTCAGCTTCACCTGACAGCACCTGCTGATAGATCTCCAGAGCCTGCTGCGCGTCCCCGCGAGCCAGCGCCCAGTCGGCCAGCGTCAGGTTGCGTTGGCTGGAAACCGGCTGCTGGTAAAGCAGCGTCACCGCTGCCCGCTCCTGCCCTGACGCACGAAGCGCTTCGGCGCTGGCAAAAATTTTATCCTGCCCGAGCCGGTCAGCCAGCTCATGTATATTGCTGTTCCACTGCGTTTCAGGCAGGCGATGCAGCGTTGCCAGTGCGGCGTCATCATTATCCCGGCTGGAAAGGTAGAGCGCGGCGGCGTAGAGCGCGGTCGCATCGCCGGGATGCTGCTGTTGCAGCGTCGCGATCTGCGCATCCGCCTGTTGGATGGCCCCACCGTCGCGTAGCGCGCTCGCCAGCCGATAACTGAGCCAGACGTCATCCGGCTGCAGCGCCAGCGCCGCCCGATACTTCTCTGCCGCCTGCGGCCATTTATTCTGCCGGGCGAGCGCATCGGCCTCGGCGCGCAGGCTGTCACTGCGCAGCGCGCGCAACGTTCCCGCCATCTCGCGCTGCTGCCCGGCGGGTAGCGTACTGATAAACTGCATGACGCGGGCAGGCGACTCGGCCTGATAAAGCCCGGCCAGGCGACGCACGGTGGTGGTGTTGGTCGCGTCAAGCCGCAGCGCATGCTGCCAGAACAGTTCGGCACCTGCCGCATCTTTACGCGCCATCGCCACATCGCCCAGGCCAATCAGGGCATAGCTGTCGGTGCTATCAATTTTCTGTGCGGCGCGGTAAGCGCGTTCGGCCCCCTCAACGTCATGCTGCGCCAGCGCCTTGTCGCCCTGTTCGACCGCCAGCCAGTAACGGTTAGTCTGCAGCAGTGACTGCCATTTGCCGATCAACGTGCTCTGCTTGCCCGCTTCAACGGCGCGTTCCAGCCAGAGCACCGCCACGTCACGATGGCCGGCGCGTGCCTGAGTCTGCCCCATTGCACCCATCAATTCGGCGTCGTTGGGGTTATCCTTCAGTGCCCGGCTAAGCGCTGCCATCGCATTATTCACATCGCCCGCCTCGACCAGCGCCAGGCCACGCATCCGTTCGCGATAGGCGGGATCGGCGAGCTGCGCCTGCTGCTTCGCCAGCACATCCGCGCCCTGCTGGTGCGCGTCGCCGTCGGTAAAAACAGCCAGGTAGGCGTTTAACTGCGCCACGCTGCTGTCACTGACCGGCTGATCGTTGATCTGCTGCAGCCAGAGATCGGCGGCAGCGGCGCGTCCGCCATTGCTGTTTGCCAGCTTTTTCAACTGCGCTATCGCCTGCTCCGGCTGCTGTTGATCAAATGCCATGCGTGCAATTTGCAACTCAACCCCGATATTGCCCGGGTAGCGCTGCTCCAGCGCCTGCAGCTGCTGGTAAGCGACGCTCTCCTGACCGGGAGTGCGTGCCAGCAGCCGCCAGTATTCCAGCGCCGTGTTCGCATCCGGAAAAACCCCTCCGAACAATGCATCGTAAGCACTTTTCGCCTCCGACAGGCGCCCCGAGGTGGCGAGCAGGCGCGCCTGCTGCAGCTGCTGACGCCCATCCGACGACATCAGCGTCAGGCCGACGGCGGATTCACGCGTCGCGGCGGAGTCGGGCGCAACCTTTTTCAGCTGCTCCAGCAGCATCTGCGCTTTAGGGATATCGCCCTGACGCAGCGCCAGCCGCAGGCGAGCCGCCAGCACCTGCGGATTATCAGGATCGATCTTCTCAAGCCGGTAGAGCGATTGCTGCACCAGATCGTATTTGTTGGTCGACTCGCCGGTGCGTACCTGTGACAGCAACCATTCGACCGGCGACACCTCCGGTCCGTCGACCGGTGCAGCCAGCCCCGGCAGCGCACTCAGTGCGCCGAGCAGCATGCCTGCCCGCAGCACCTGTGCGTTATTCATCTTCATCCAATAAACGACGACGGGTAATAATTCGCATCAGACGCCAGGTCATCAGCGCGAACAGTACCACCACAAAGAGTGCGCAGAGTGCCAGCCAGAAGGGATGGACGGAGAGTAGCGACCAGAGACGCTCCCACCACGGCAGATGACCAACGTAGTAGCTCTCTCCCACGCGCAGGCTGTTAACCCCTGACTCACGGATCACCACGGTGGAGCCAGACATCGTGCCACGCTTGCCGCTGTCACCCATCGCCTCGTTGAGCAACTGCCAGCTGCGCGGCGCGCCATCGGCGAGCAACGCGACAACGCTGCGCTGATCGTAAAAAGGTGACTGGAAGCCAATCACCGTTGCCAGCGGGCCGCGGGAGCTGATAGTCGTCGTGCTTTCTGCCGCCTGCTCGCGCTGACTTTGCGGGTTCACCTCCGGAGTGATCCGTCGCACAGGCTCTTTCAGCCAGCTGGCGGTGGCGCCGACCAGCGCCGGGATCCGCTGGTCATCCTGAAGATCTTGGGGGATGACGCCGATCATCAGCAGATCCACATCCTGCTTCTTCGCCGTGGCCCAGTCATCGGTCAACTGAACGCGCAGCGCCGGATAGCCGGTTTGCGCACCCATATTGCCCAACGTATTCAGCAGCGTGCTGACCTGCTCTGCATCGGGTTTTGGCGGCATCAGTACCAGGGTTTGCGCCAGATCGGCGTAGCGGCTGAACGGAAAGCCCGCATTCGCCCAGGCGCGCAACGACGGCATTTCGATGTAGTGGCGATAGCCGGAAAAATCGATGCTGGAATTGTCGTCCACCACCACATGATGCGTAATCGGCGTTACAGTTTCGCAGCGTCCATCCGCGTTGCCGCTGATGGTGATGTTGGCGTAATCAAAATCGAAGCGCAGCTGATTCACCACCCCGAGGCGCAGCGCCGGAATCAGCAGCTCATGGCTCTTGTCCAGCATTCCCTGAATCAGCGGAATATGCAGCAGCTGCTGACCCGTCGTATTTTTCGGCGGCAGCGGATAATCCTGAATGAACTGATTATTCAGGTTGACCGCCAGCCGTGAGCCATCCGACTGGAAAGGCGCGGTATAGCGATAGCTCAGATCCATGTCGATACCGCGCGCGCGAACCAGGAAGAGATCGGGCGGCAGATTGAGAGTCAGGCTGACGGGATTAGGCTGCACCCCATCAGACTGCAACTGATTCTCATATTGCGTCAGTTCGGCGAAAGTGGTGCGGCGATCGGTCCGCACCCAGTTAGGGGCGTCATAAGCCTGGCGCGGGGAGAGCAGCTTAACGCTGTCGATGGTTGAGGTATCGCCGCGCAGCAGCAGCTCACCCTGGGCGAGACCCTGAACCGCCGTCAGCAGGTCCTCATCGTTGCGTCCCAGAATCAGCAGCATTTTTTCATACGGATTATCGGGCTGGCTGACAATCTCTACTGTGGGTTTTGTCACCGGCGGCAGATCTTTCAGGAAGTCCGGGCGCGCATCGTTGGTGGCAAACACCACCGCATGCTGCTGTTGCGGCAGCTGGTTATACAGCACCGGGAAACGCTGCCCGCGCCAGCCCGTTTTGCTGCCAAACCAGGAAGCAAGAATGGCGGCAGCCCGCTGCTGCGTGACATCCGGCTGGGCGCTGAACACCATCGGCAGGGTCAGCGGTCGCGTATCCCGCGAATCAAAAAAGGGTTCCGGGAAGTGGGAGAGGTCATTTTTCAGCGGCAGTTTTTGCAGCGTCAGATCGATGCCGCTCTGTTTGCCGATATCCAGCCAGATTGCGCTATTGGCAGGATTTTCACAGACGTTGGCGTAGTGGCCCACCAGCTCGAAACGCACGCGGTTAAAGTCGGCGATGTAACGCGGATCGATCGACAGCTGCGTCTGGATCTCTTTACCCAGCTGTTCCGGCGTCAGGGTAATCAGACCGACCAGCTCATCATTGAGATAAACCTTCAGCTGCGACAGCGTCGGCAGCAGTGCGGGCGAAGGCCGAAAGCTGAGGTTCAGCAACGCGCGCGTCACCACCTCATCGCTGCGCACACCGAACTCAATCTGTCCGGTAGTGCGGGTGCCACGCAGCGTCATGCTGCCAGGCGGCGGTGCCAGCTGGGCAAAGCTCAGCTGGCTGTTCCGCAGCGGCGCGCCGTTATCCTGCGGTAAAGATTGCACAGGCGTTACACCATTGATGTTTGCGGGCGCGTCCTCCTGCGCGGCGGCACAGCTTAACGTTGCACTGCCCAGCAGCAGAGCGGCAAACCACCTGTTTACTCTCGGTATCGTCATATCATCAACTCAATGCGTTTTTTGAAGCTGGCACACGTCCGATGCCTTGCGGCAACAGCGAAGCCAGCCAGCTCACCCCAACGGTAAGCAGGTTAAACAGCCGACGTAACTGCGGCGGGCCATATTCCGCCAGGCGCAGGTAACCTTTGAAACCGAGGATCATGATATCGGCGAGGCTCTGGACCGGTTTATCTTCCGGAAAACCGTCCTGCCACAGCGCCCAGGTATCGGCGCGGGCGAAGGTACACTGGATAAATTCAATATGCTGCTGAGTGGTCAACTGATGGAGACGCACGCCAGCCCGGTGGCCAAAGACACGCTGCACCTGGCACGGGAAGCTGAACTCCTGCTGTCCACGACGCAGCAGCAGCCACACTTTTTCATTCTCCCGCAGCGCATCCGGCTCGCGCATCTCCAGCCCGACGCCGCCGTCAGAGTAGTCACGCAGCGTACAGGGCAGCATATGACCATCTTCGCGTGCAATGGCGGCCGGCATGGCGATCTCCACCCGGTGCGCCTCACGGATCTGCCGTGCTTCAACCGAAACCGCTACCGCACCGCCAAGAATAATCATGTTGTAGAGCACCCAAATCAGGCTCACCCATACCGTCAGTACCTCATTGGCCGGACCGTGCTGCATGCGCCAGAACGCCATCAAAACCCCTGCGAGGTTGAGCAGCACCAGCAGCATATAGGGCTTGGTTATCACCCAGTCCAGATGCTCCTCCTCCACCAGCCCGCCTTTTGCGGTGACGTTAAACTTCCCTTTATGAGGATTGAACAGCGCCACAGTGGTAGGCCGGGCGATATACCAGGCCAGCACCGTCTCGTAGACCTCGCTCCAGAAAGAGTGTCGCCAGCGTCCCTGAATACGCGAGTTGGTGAGGCTGGTATGCAGCATATGGGGCAAAACATAAATGGCGATCGCCAGCGCAGGTGCGTAGATGATGTAGGCATGACAGAGCAGAAACGCCAGCGGCGCCAGCAGGAAGACCAGCCGCGGAATGCCAGAGAGAAAGTGCAGCATGGCGTTGGCATAACAGAGCCGCTGTACCCACTTCAGCCCCTTACCAAACAGCGGGTTATCAAGGCGGAAGATCTGCACCATACCGCGTGCCCAGCGGATGCGCTGTCCGATATGCGCTGACAGACTTTCGGTCGCCAGTCCGGCCGCCTGAGGAATGCGGATGTAGGCCGAGGTGTAGCCGCGCCGGTGCAGCCGCAGCGAGGTATGGGCATCTTCGGTAACGGTTTCCACCGCAATACCGCCAATTTCATCCAGCGCGCTGCGGCGCAGCACGGCGCAGGAGCCGCAGAAAAAGGTGGCATCCCAGGTATCATTACCGTCCTGCACCAGCCCATAAAAGAGCGAACCCTCATTGGGCGTACGACGAAACCGCCCGAGATTGCGCTCAAACGGATCAGGCGAGAAGAAGTGATGCGGCGTCTGCATCATCGCCAGCCGGGGATCTTTAATAAACCAGCCCATGGTCATCTGCAAAAAGGCGCGCGTCGGCACATGGTCACAGTCGAAAATCACCACAAATTCGCTGCGGCAGTACTTTTTCAGCGCGTGATTGATGTTGCCGGCCTTGGCGTGCTCATGGGTGGGACGGACGACATAGTTGATACCCACGCTGGCGGCAAAGTCGCGGAATTCCGGCCGGTCGCCGTCGTCGAGCAGATAGATATTCAGGCGGTCTTTCGGCCAGTCGATGCCCATGGCAGCGTAGATGGTGGGTCTGACCACGCTGAGCGGTTCGTTGTAGGTTGGCACCAGCAGATCGATGCCTGGCCACTGATCCCGATCGACAGGCATCGACACCGGCTGACGGTTAAGTGGCCAGAGCGTCTGAAAATAGCCCAGCACCAGCACCACCCAGGCGTAGGTCTCTGCCGCAATAAGCAGCAGACCAAACACCAGACTCAGCGGATCGTCCCAGTTCAGCGTCGAGGTATAGCGCCACCAGAGGTAGCGGCACGATACGGTCAGCGACAGCACAATCAGCATCATGGTCGGGAAACGCCCCGGGACGCGTCGTACCAGCATCGCCAGACTCCAGAGCAGTACCACAAAGATAAACTGCGTCATCAGGCCAAACGGCTGGCTGATACAGAGCAGCGCCAGCAACGTGGCAAACAGGGCAGTGACGGCGAAGAGGCTGCGTCGCACCAGCGGCGACAGCCGCTTCAGCCATTGTTCGATGCGCACATCGATTCCCTGGGTCTGTGAGTGGGCAACGGCCTTGTCCAGCCAGCGGTAGCCATGGTGGCGCCAGCCAGACAGCGCACCGAGGCCACGGAAACCGCCGCGATCGCGATCGCTCTGCGGCAGGATCACCAAAAGCCACAGCGTCTGGATCAGATAACGCAGGATATCCAGCGGTCGTGGCCGCTCCGGCGAAATGTGCGGATAGAGCCGGCGGCGCTGCTGAATAATCCGCTGCCAGCCTGGTGTTTCGAAGCGAAGCAGCATCAGGCCCAGCACCGACCAGAACAGATGGAGCGCACTGGCGAAGCGGGACGCGCCATTGCCTCGCGCGGTGGTGTAGCCCCTGTGCAGCGATTGCCAGGCGGGCGCCGTTAACAGCCAGCACAACGGATTCAAGAGCTCACTCCATTCAGATTGAGCAGCAGCCAGCTTGCCAGCGTGATGATCTCTTCACTGACCAACGCATGTGGCCGGTATTCACCGACCGGCTGCTTCATCATCAGCGCTTCTGCCAGCGCCTCATCCCGGTGGATCAGCAGCGGTATCAGCGGATTCAGCGAGGCCATCCAGAGCTGATGCAGATCCTGCTGCAGACGACTGTTGGCATTAAACTGATTGATAATAAACCGGGTGCGCGCCGGAAACTGGCGCTGGCTAAGCCGTAAATGGCAATTCGCGTCTGGCTGAGTGACGCACAACAGGCTGTCCAGCGTGGGATAGAGCGTTTCATGCCAGGGCAGGGTATCGGCAGGCAGATCGAAAATAATCCACTGATAGCGCGCCCGCAGGTCCGGCAATGCCTGGAGCAGCGGCGCGGCGATCGCCTCATTCTGTCTGGCAATAGTCAAAGCATGCTGATGGGACAGCACCCCGTGAGGCAGCAAATCAGGACCATCGGGATAGCGAAGCCCGCTGTGCTGCCAGTCACCGCCCTCACACAGTGCTTTCATCCAGCCATTATCCTGCTGAGCGGGCAGATTAAAATGCACGCCAAGCTGGCTGACCGGGGAGCCATCGATCAACAATACTCGTTCGCCGAGTGCCGCCAGCGCCCAGCCTAATCCGGCACAAAGAGAAGTCGTGCCGACGCCGCCCCGTACGCCCTGAAGCGCGATCTGCGGCATCAGCGATCGGTCTCAGACTGGCTGGCAAGGGTTTCCGCTAATAGCGGCCAGCGCGACATGATCGCTTTCAGGCGCTCTTCCCGCGCAATGTCGACATAGCGGAAAGAGTGCAAAGAAAACGCATCGCGCAACGCGCTAATATCATCCTGACGATCGCCATCAGCGGCAACAGGGTTATAGAGATTGTGGTTTTTCATTACTGTTCGCCAAAAATAAAACAACGTCACACTCAGGATGACCGACTGCGCGTAAAGGAAAGTTGAAAAATATTTCCAGAAACGCGGCAATTGCAGAACAATGTGAGCCGGCCTGTGATTAGCAATGTTTAAATTTCTCAGGTTACATCCCGGCCTGTCTATAATAAGCTAGCCTGGACTGGAAAAATAACGAATTCAATATGAAAAATTCTTTTTCGCTGGGGCTGTTGCATGTTCAGCCTGAATTAACGGCATTGCAAACGCCTGGCTGTTATTGGGTGACCTGTGCGCGGCAGGATGACGCCCGCACTTTTATTCGACAGGTAATTTCACATCAGCAGGCCGTAACGCTGATCAGCGCTGACCAGCCGCCGCGTGATTTGCTGACGCCCGACCCACCTGGCGGACCCGATCGTATTCCGCTGTTTTCTCTTTCCAAAAGCAAAGGCAGTTTGTTGCAGCTGGAAAGTGATTTTCTGCGCACGCTCGGCAGTAAAAATGGGTTAGTGATATTTAATAGCAACGCAGCGCAATGGGATAAGCTTGATGACGCAGAATTATCCCGCTGGATAAAGGGCATGCGTCAGACGCTGCATAAAAGAAAGCTCACCCTTTTAATCGTGACCTCCGGCACCACAATAATAAATCTGAGTAATCATCTTCAGCGTTATTTTCGTCAGCTGGATGGCGTTGCGCATTTGAGCTTTCAGCAGGATAGCTGGCAGTATCGAATTAACTGGTGGTATGCCGCGGAACGCCTGCTTGCCGATCGGGCAATACGTCTGGGCTGTGAAAATGAACGCTTTTTTACCTTAAATGAAAAGCAGGAACCACTGAGCCTCAACGACGAGCAGCATTATCTTGCGGACAACATCGTGCTCGAGGGCGCGCCGCCGCTTTCACGCCAGTGGCAACTGTTCGAGGATAATGAGCAGGTCTGGTTGCGGGCGCAGCAGGCCAATGCCGCAACGGTGATTTTCAGCCTGACCCGCAGCGAATATATCAACGAACTGGCGAAGATGGTGCACAGCCTGCGTCGTACACGCGGCAACGGACTGAAAATTGTGGTGCGCGAGATGGGTGCCAGCCTGCGTTATAGCGACGAACGTCTGCTGCTGGCCTGCGGTGTAAACGCCATCGTCCCGACCAACGCCACAATGTCGCGCTTTCTGACCACGCTGGAGGGCCTTCAGGGACAGGTGTTTAACCGTCGCGTTCCCGCCAGTCTTGAGGCGTTAACCGCTTCGTTGCAGCCTCTGCATGAGAAAGGCTACCTGCGTCTCGATGCCTTCTGTCAGTCAGTCGGCCAGTTGATCAGCAATACCCTGCTGCCGGAAAATGATAAGGGCCTGCTGGTCGCGTTGCGGCCTGTGCCACAGCTTAAGCCTCAGCAAATCCTGACGCTCTGTAAACCGCGCCGCTTTGGCGACCTGGTCACGGTACTGGAAGATCGTGTCATCCTTTTCCTCTCTTCCTGCCGCTATAACGACCTTGATAAGGCATTGAAATATATTTTTTCTCTGCCTCACGACGAGCTGTTTGCTAACCGGATGGTCTGGTTTGAAGATAATCAGATCCTCGCGGAAGTCAGCAATATTAAGAAACTGACGCCGATGGCAATTCAGGATCTGGCTCCGGTATCAGAGACGGCCCGCGCCGCCGTTGAGAGCCGGCCTGAAACACATGAACGCTCTGTACCGCAGCCCATCACTTTACTGCCGGAGAACAAAGCCTGATGAATCTGATGGACTGGGTACAAATTGCGCTACTTATTCTGGTTATCTTGCTGTTTTTAAAGCCGTTATATCAAAAATGGCTACCCCATCGCTGGAACGGCATCATGAATCGTTTGTTGCCAGCGCGCGCGCTTAAATCGGAAGGTCACTGGCAGCGTCAATCCTCTGAAACGGATAGAAAAAATTAATGAATACTGATCAACCCGCGGCGGCCTCCTCTTCCCGCTTCTGGTCCTCCTGGCGCGGACTGGGCGGCTGGAATTTCTACTTTTTACTGAAGTTCGGCCTGCTGTGGTATGGCTATCTCAATTTTCACGCCCTGAGCAATCTGGTGTTTCTCGCCTGGCTGCTTTTTCCGTTACCCTCGGCGCGCCTGCATCGCATCCGCCAGTTGATCTCGATTCCGGTTGGCATCGCGCTATTCTGGCACGACACCTGGCTGCCAGGACTCAGCAGCATACTCAGCCAGGGCGATCAGCTGGCGGGCTTCTCTGCGGCCTATCTGCTCGACCTGGCCGATCGCTTTATTAACTGGCAAATGGTGGGAGCCGCCTTTGTGCTGCTGGTTCTCTATCTGTTTGTTTCACAATGGGTTCGCATCACGGTGCTGGTTTCCCTGATGCTGATCTGGCTTAACGTGCTGACGATTGCTGGCCCGGCGATGTCGCTGCTGCCGACCCGGACGGCTACGCCACAGGTCGTATTGAATCAGACACCCAGCGGCGGCCAGCCAGCCGCCACGCCGGATGGACTGGAGCAGTCTGCGCCGCCGACCAGCGCGAATCTCACCGCCTGGCTGAACCGCTTTCATGAAAGTGAACGCCAGCGCGTGACGCATTTTCCCGACAATCTGCCTGCCGATTCGCAGCCTTTCGACATCCTGGTGATCAATATCTGTTCGCTCGCCTGGTCTGATATGGATGCTTCTCAGCTGCGTAACCATCCGCTGTGGCAGCATTTCGACATCATGCTGAGCAATTACAACGCCGCAACCAGCTACAGCGGACCGGCGGGTATCCGACTGCTGCGTGCCAGTTGTGGCCAGACCTCGCATAGCGATCTCTATAAACCTGCCGATCCGCGTTGCTATCTGTTCGACAATCTGGCGAAGCTGGGCTTTAAAGAGCAGTTGATGATGGATCACACTGGGGTATTCGGTAACTACCTGAAGGAGGTGCGCGAGGGCGGCGATATTCAGGCACCGCTGATGTCACAGGCGGGTATCGCACCAGAACTGACATCATTCGACGGCTCGCCGGTATTCAACGATGCGCAACTGATGCAGCGCTGGCTGGACGACCGCAGCAAAAGCAGCGATGCACGCAGCGCCACCTTCTACAATCTGATCCCGCTGCACGACGGCACCCGTGAACTCGGCAGCACCAAAACGGCACCGTGGAAACCGCGCGCGCAACGACTATTCGATCAGCTTGATGCCTTTATGACGCAGCTGGAGAAGTCGGGCCGCCGCGTCATGGTACTGGTAGTGCCCGAGCACGGTGCCGCGCTGCAGGGAGACAAAATGCAGATGTCCGGCCTGCGCGATATTCCCAGCCCGGATATTACTCACGTACCGGTGGGCATTAAGTTCGTCGGAATGAAGGCGCCGCATCAGGCTCAGCCATTGAACATTGATGCGCCGACCAGCCTGCTGGCCTTGTCAGAGATTGTGTCGCGCGTCGTAGATGGGCAGGTATTTAATGCCCCGAATGTGAATATGTCGGTGCTGACTGACAAGCTGCCACAGACGCCGGTGGTGTCGGAAAATGACGGTGCAGTGGTGATAATGTATCAGGGCAAACCCTGGATCAGGCTGAACGGCGGCGACTGGGTCGCCTATCCGCAGTAACGCGTAACCGCCGGGTTGCAGAGCCGTGACCCGGCAGTTAAAGGCGGGTCAGGCGCGGCGCCTGCTCCCTGTTGAGCGCGTGGCTGTCGATGGCAGAATAGCGGCCAGTGCCGCCATTCTGCCAGTTATCAGCGCTTCTCCTGAAACGCCTGCCAGGTCAGCAACTGCAGACTGGCAGAAAAGTAGTTCTGATCCGCAGCCAGCTTATCGCTCAGATAGCCGGTTTCATTCAGCGTCAGGTCACGTACCGCCAGCAGTCCGCCCTCAAGATGGTAAGGTGCAGGGGCGTTCGCCAGCACGTCGAACCAGGCGGGTGTCAGCATGCGGCTGTAACTCTGCCAGACGCGCTGAAACGGCACCAGTGCCAGACTGTGCGGGTCATACCACCAGATGTTCAGCGGCACGCGAATCGCATCGTAACTGAAGCGGTTCGAGTAGCCGACGGCCGGGGCAACCGAACCGTCGGCATTCAGTGCGACCCAGTCCATTGGCAGCCCGGTTTTGCCAAAGCTCAGCTTACCCAGCAGATCAAAGCCATCGTTAATCAGCTTATCCCAGACCTGAAGATGGCTGTGTTCACCAAACTCGCGCCATGCCTGAAACAGGAAGTAAGAGGGATTGAGCACCACATAACTGACTTTGTTAAAGCCCTGCGCACCCGGCAGCATCACGGTGTGGCCGCCAAAGCTCGTGACATCCAGCCTGATAATGGCGCGCTGAATACGGTCAGATTCCTGCTGGTAGCTCTCCACCTGCCATTTCTGTGCAGCACGCTGTAGCGCCCAGGCCAGCAACACATCGCCATCCGCGGCGTTATTCTTGTCGGCGACCGGGTTGTCACTGCCCGGCACGTAGCGCCAGTAAAAAAGCTCGGTCTGCGGATTACGCAGCTGGCTGCGCGTCCACTGCCACAACCGATCAAAGGTGGCGCGATCGTCGTTGGCCACCGCCAGCAACATGCCATAACCCTGGCCTTCGGTATGACTGACGTTGTTATTGGCGGTGTCAGTGATCCGCCCTTCTGAGGTCACAAAGCGACTTTTAAAAGTCTCCCAGCCGCTGGCACTCGCCTGCGCGCTGCAGGCCAGCAGTAAAACAGAGCAGAGCCAGACCCGCCAGAGTGGATTACGTTTCATTTCCGATCCTATTGATATCGATAGTGCAGCGTGCTGCCATCGTTGAGTTCAAGCGTAACCGGCACAATGCTGCTGCCGCCCTGGCCCTGCAACCAGCCCGAAAAAAGTCCGGCCATCACCGCACCAAACGCCGCCTGCCAGTCAGCCGGAGAGTGGATGTTGTCGCCTGCCGGTAAGGCGTGATACGCAATCAGCAGCGCCTTCTCTTCCGGCTGAAGCTGCACAAAGCCCCAGTTAAACCGCGCCAGTTGCAGATTGCACTCGCGCTCCAGATCCTGCACGGTACGCGACTCTGGCAAAGGATAGCGGTTCGCCAGCGATTCCCCCATCTTATAGAGAAAGGCTTCCGCCTCCTGCTGACCGGCGTTGGCGATCATCCCGTCAATCAGCACGCTGACCAGGTCAAACCAGCCTGGCTGATACGGATGCGATACCCCCGAATGCTCACTCATTACTTCTCTCCGAACAGGTAACGGACATAGAGCTGCGCGCTGCTTTCGTTGTAGTCACCAAAGGTGTCATAACCCAGCTGGCCGCCAATCGTCACATCTTTATTGAGTTTGTAGTCCGCCCCGGCGTGCAGGTTGTAGCCGATGCCGTTTTTACTGCCGCCGGAGTAGTAAGCGTCTTTCACGCTGCCGCTGGCGGCAAGGGATTCCAGCTCTGACTGCAGGCTGGCATCCGACGGGAAGTACGCGCTCTTATCCTGACTGTAGGTCTGATAACCGGCTGCACCGCCAATATTCACTTTCAGATCGTCAAACTTGCGTGAGAACTCTATCGGGAACGAGACCGACGCATAGTTCTGCGGGCTGAAGTAGCCGCCCTGACCGTAGCTGAAGTAGCTGAGGTTTTTCGAGAAGTCCATCCACGACAGGCTCATGCCCACTTTCAGCTCGCGATCCTCAGTGTGAAACGGACGAACGTAGGCACCGGCAGTTGCCTGCAGGTTGTTGTTGCTGGCGACATTCTCGCCGAGATAGCTGTAAGCGCCCGCACCAGCATAGAAGCCGGCATCGCCATTGTCGTAGCTTAACAGGGCGTTAGCGCCGTTTTTGGTGACGCGTCCCCAGCGTTTGCCGCTGGCTTTATCTTCTGCGCCGACGTAAGAGAGCAGGCTGTCGGTAATCGCGCGGCGCTCACCGGTCAGGATTAGCGTCAGGAAGTCGGTGAGTTTCGGTGACCACTGTACGCCCCCGACCAGAGTACTGAGATCCTGGCCCAGCGGCGTACTGCCGATATCCACTTTATACCTGTCGCCCTTCAGCGCCAGATTCAGCTCCACACCTGAGGCGGTTTGCGAATCGGTGGTGGCGTTCGGCAGGTCATTCACCGTCGCACCGCCTGCGGCGACCACTCTGCCCTGACTCAGCGCATTAGTGCCAAAACGGCGCCAGGCATCGGCTGCGCCACTGCCCGCCGTAAGTGACACCGGCGTGGCGGTAAAGTCGAAGCGCGCCGTTTCAAACGGCACGGTAGAGAAGGTCAGCGGCGCTTTGGCTTCCGTCAGCTTGCTCAGGCCCGACTCGCCATCACGCCCGCGCACCTGCACCGTGCCCTGACTCCAGCTGCCGGTTTTTTCCTGCAGCGAATCCATCATGGTGTCGACGTCGTGCAGAATCTGTGACTGTTGAGCAACGGTTTCGCTGCCCGCGGCCGGTTCACTCTGCGTTGTCACGCCAGCGGCAACGCCCGCCGGTGCCGCCTGCCACGGCAGCACGGTGCCGTAGCTGGATGGTGAACGTCCCACCGGCGAAGTATCACGGTTGATAAACGGATTATCCGCCAGCGCCAGTCCGCCCACGGTCGGCACGCTGCCAGGCTGCGCGCCCTGCAGGCCAATCAGCTGACCGCGCGCTGAACGCAGATAAGTCATCGCCTGAGAATGCTCGCCATTGGCTTCCGCGACCCGCGCCAGCAGCAGCAGACGATCCGGTGTCTGAGTCGTACTGTTAAGGCCGCGACTCAGCTCATTAGCGCGCTGCACATTGTTCTGCGCCAGCGCGACGTTGATGGCCCCGACGCGCGCATCCTGCGTCGGCGTATCCTGGGTCATCAGGTAGTCATAGACCACGCCCGCATCCCGGTTCATCTTGCCGTCCTGGTAGAGACGGGCCATCGCGAACATCAGATCGCGGTTCTGCGGATCCTGCTGCAGTGCACCAATCAGCTTGTCATACGCCACCGCGTACTGACGCTGCTGCCGCAGACGATCCACTTCGTTAATCAGATAGCCATTGCGAATACCGGCCAGTTGCGTTGGCGTACTGCGCGCCTGCAGTTCCGGATTGCTGAGGAAGCGCTGCGCCTCACTGCCGAGGCCCGCCTGATTCAGTACCGTCATCTGCGCGGCATAATCGCCCGCATTGCCCTGCACGCCACGCTGCAGGTTAGTCCGCACCACCGAAACGGCGCTGGTGAGATCGCCCGCCTGCGCCAGCTTCTGCGCCAGGTTTCCGGCATCAACCGGGTTGGTGGGTGGATTAACCGTGAGCGCCTTCAGGGTATTGGCGGCGGCAGCCGTCGCGCCCTGCGCCAGATACTGGTCGGCCGTGCTCATCTGCAGATTGAAATTAACCCGCTGCGCCAGTTCACGCATCGCCGCCGTCTTCGCGTTAGCGGGAATGCGCGACAGCAACGTGCTGGCCTGCTGCCAGCCGCCGCTTTCGCTGGCGTTAAGCGCACCGGCATACAGTTCGCTGGTGCTGGCCCCGTTGCGCATCACCGGCTGCATCACGTTGGCCGCCAGCAGCGTGTCGCCTTGCTGACGATAGAGCCGGGCTAAATCGAGCCGCAGCCAGCCATCCGTGGGATAGCGCTGAATACCCTGCTGCAGCGTCGCGATGGCAGCGGCATTGTTACCGGCTGCAAGCTGACGCTTCGCCTGCTGACGCAGCGCATCGGCTTCATTGCCCCGTGGCGTGACGCTCTGGCGTACGCTGTCCGGCAATGCACCCAGCAGCGTGTTAGCTTCGGTGCCCCGATTCTGCTGACGCAGAACGTAGAACAGTCCCTCTTTGGCGCTGCGGTTATCCGCATCGCTTTGCAGAATAGTGCGATAGAGTTGCTCCGCCTGCTGTGGCTGATTGGTGCGGCGCAGCACGTCGGCGCGGAACAGCCTGGCGGCCAGCCCTTTTTCGCCGTCAGCCTGCACCAGCGGTTCGCTTAATGTCAGCGCCTGCGCCGTGTCTCCGCTTTTCAGTGCCTGCTGGGCGCTGGCCAGCTGTGCATAAAAACGCGCATCGTCAGCCTGCTGCTGACGCGATGAACCCTGATCGCCGCCGAGCTGAGCAGACCGCTGCAGATAATCCGCCGCTTCCTGATAACGTCCGGCTCGCTGGGCCACATAGCCCATGCCCGCTAACGCATCGGCATCCTGCGGATTCGCACCCAGTACTTTTTCAAAGCTGGACTGCGCACCGCCGACGTCACCGCTGTTCAGCGCGCTGAATCCGGCCCCTTTTTCTGCGCCGCCGACGTTTTTACGGTAGTAGTCGATGACGGCGGAGTCCTGCGGATGACGCTGCTGCCAGGTCTGATAGAGCGCCGCATCTGACGGCTGCGGACCGAGCCACAGCAGCGCCTGACGCAGTGAGCGGTCGGCATCCTGATTACCGCTCGCCAGCGAACTCAGCACCTCAATGCCTTCGCGACGGGTTGTTTCCTGATAGGTCAGCGCTTTACCCAGCGCCAGCCGTGCGCCGGTGTCCTGCGGATGCTGAGCCGCAAACTGGCGCAGTGCCTCAACCGCCTGCGGCAGCAGCGTACGGTCGCCCGCCATAGTGAGATAATATTCTGCCGCGACGCTGGGTGGTGGCGCATTGCCGCTGAAGGTGTTGCGCCAGGTCTGTAA
The DNA here is from genome assembly GCF_024520875.1 of Pantoea sp. Ft-CA_14. Taxonomy (NCBI): domain Bacteria; kingdom Pseudomonadati; phylum Pseudomonadota; class Gammaproteobacteria; order Enterobacterales; family Erwiniaceae; genus Pantoea; species Pantoea sp. Ft-CA_14. Next base: position 103,231 of record NZ_JALNPM010000007.1, read on the forward strand.
CGCCGCCGGAATATTGCCGCTGCGCGCCTGCTGACGCGCCAGCGCAAGCTGCGCCTGCGGAATGGTCTGCATCTGGCGCGCGTTATCCAGCTCGCCAAGATGCGGATCGTTGGGGGAGACCTGACTCAGACGGGCGCGATACTGCGCCGCCGCCGCAGTGTCGCCACCCTGCTGTGAATAGAGCGCCAGCAGGTAGAGCGCCTGAGTGTTGTTGGGTTCAACCATCAGCACCTTTTGCAGTGAGGCTGTCGCCAGGTCGTCATGCGCTTTCTGATGCCAGTAAGAGGCCTGATCGAACAGCGCCTGCAACGCCGGATTGGCGCTTTCCGCCGCCAGCAGCGGCTGTGACAGGGCCAGCGCACTGCCCAGCAGCAACGCCTTACGGATACCGGCACTTAACAGATTTTTTTTCATTATTATTATCCTTACTTCCTGCCGGAATCACGGCCCTGCTTTGGGTTCAGACGTCGCCAGGCGTGACGCTTCAGCATCACCCAGGCCGCACTGCCCACCAGCGCGGAGAGCAGCATCGCCGCCACCGCCAGCAGCACCGAGTGCTGGTTGGCATACCACACCACCATCATGTACCAGGGCAACTCACCGCTGGGAAACTGCGCGCCGACGCGGAAACTGCGAATGCCGTTTTCATCGGTAATAATCGCGGTATCGCCACGAATGCCGGCGTTAATCTGCGCTGAACTCAAATCGTTATGCAGTCGCAACAGCTGATCGTCGCTGGTTGCCACCGTCATCACCACCAGCCGATCGCGGTTCCATGGCGATCGGTAGCTGAGGAAGCCTCGCCACGCTTCGTTGGAGGAGAAGTAACGATCGGCATCCAGCTGCTGACGGCTCCAGTCACCGGTCAGCCAGCCGCGTAATTTTTCCAGCGTGTCAGGCTCTTTCACCCCAAAAGTGCTGCTGGTGGCGTCATAAGGGGAAGCCGCCAGCATCGCCTGATTAAAGGCGCTGTTGCCGGTGGTGCTCACCGCCAGCAGATCGCTCTGCTGTATGCGCGCCAGATGGGTTCCGCCAGTCGGCAGGCCAAACAGTACCTGATTCTGTGTCAGCGCCAGACCGGTGGCTTTACCAGCCCGCGCCGCCAGATCCAGCAGCGTTGACAGTTCAGCATCGCTGGGCGTTTCCGGCAGCAGCAGCGTGGTCTGGCTGAAATCGGCCAGACGTGAGAACGGGAAAGAGGCACCCACAAAGTAAGAGAGGTTCGGCAGCATGCTGAAGTGACGGGTATGGCTCAGATCGATCCATGAATCCTCTTCAATCCGGCTCTTGATGTTGTTGTTCAGTAACACACCGCAGGGCGCATCAGCCCGCGGTTTGATATTGAAGTAGAGCGCCAGCTGGTTATCGCCATAGATCAGGTAGGGTTCGAGATTAAGCTGATACTGCTCCTGACGCGCATCACCGCCCAGACGGTGCCAGGCGTTCTCCAGCAGGCCGACTTTGTTCACCGTCAGATTGCGCAGAAAAGTGCCGTTAAGCATGACGTTAAGGAAGGAATTATCCTCATCGATCCAGCTTTCGGACGGGAAGCGATAGTGCAGATTGACCGGCACTGTGTCGCCATCCCACAGGAACAAATCAGGCGCGGCGCGGAAGTTAACACGCAGCGCATCATGCCAGATGCCGCTACTGGTCAGACTCTGATCTTTACGCAGCAGTTCGCTCAGTCGTACCGGACGGTCAGTGTTAATCCAGCGCGGGGCATCGTAAGGTTTGCGGTTTGCAATAGTCTGTGCGGGGACCTGCAGATGACTCTCATCCGTCGTCAGTGGCTGCGTCGTCAGACGGTTCGCCGCCTGACGCAACTGCTCCTCATTGTTGCCACTGACCAGCAGCAATTTGTAAACCGGATTATTGGGATTATCCACCACCTGCAACATCGGACCGTTACTGGCCGGGAAAGTCAGGGTGCCGATCCGGTCACCAGGATGACCAAACAGGATGCCGTTGTGTTCCGGCAGTTCGCCGCGCACCACCGGGAAACGGATGCCGCGATAATCACTCTGAATGCCGAGCCAGGATGTCACCAGTGCCGCCGCGCTGACAGCATCGGCTGAAACATGACTGGCAAAGCCCACCGTCACGGTGGACGCCGTCATCCGCTGAGGATCCAGGAAGGGGCGCGGGAAATTACGCAGGCTGGTGCCGATATTGAGCTTCTGACCCTCAAGGTGCAGCGATGTGTTCGGCAGAATGGTGACCTGATACTGCTGTGCGCTCTCTCTTTCACACAGCAACTTGTCCGCATCATTGATTTTAAAACTCAGATTGTTCGCCGACACCACCATCGCCGCCGGAATATCCAGCTCATAGTCGCTGACATCGCTGTCCGTCGCACCCAGCGGCAGCGTGCCGAGCGGCTGACCATTCAGCATCAGTTGCAGCGACGTATTGCGTGCCGCCAGCGCAGCTGAGACGCGCAGCGTCAGATTAAGTCGCGCATTGGTGATGACTTCATCGCCGGGCAGGGTAAAGGTGATGCCCGACTGAAGCTGGCCGCCGGTCAGCGTGATGCCGCGCGACTGGCCCATCTGGGCCACTGAAATAACACTACTGATTGGCTGATTGATGGCAGCCGCGATCGGCGGCTGCGCTTCTGCAACCGGTGCAGCTACCTGACCTGGCGCGTAGGGCAGCGCACTGGCGGCCGCTTCCAGCGCGGGATCGGCACTGCTCAGGCCCTGCGGCAGGGGTACTGCTGACAGCGCGCTGCTGTCCTGGGTCACCGCGCCGGTGGCGGCCATCGGCGCGGTGGTCTGGGCAGAAGCCGCCGCCTCACCGGTCGATGACGCGGTCTGAGGCGTTGAGGTCGCGTCACCGGTCACTGAAGATGGCTGAGTTTGTGATGTCGCCTCGCTACCTGGGGCGTAAGAGGCGTTCACCGGGGGTGCCATGGCATTGGGTGATGCACTCTGTGGCGCCGATGCCGGTGCAGATTCTGCGGACGGTGTCGCAGATGGCGCATTTGCCGCTGGTGACACTGACGGCATTGCAGACTCTCCACCGCTGACCGGGACCGCTACCTGGTCTGAACCTGCCGTCTGGGTGGAACCATTATTCATGGGCACCACAGATGCCGCATCGCTGGCCGGAGCCTGATTTGTCGCGGGTGCAATGACGGTGGCATCGGCAGGCTGCGTGCTGGAAGCAGCATCAGGCGGCGTCGGAGCCGGACTGTTTACCGGCGCACTGGCAGGCTGCGTGGTGGAAGCAGCATCAGGCGGCGTCGGGGCTGAACTGTTTACCGGCGCAGCACTGCTGTTATCAGCAGTAACCGGCGTTTCCGCGCCAGCGGGCGTCAGCCATAACGCTGCGGTCAGTGAACTGACCAGCAAAGTTTGCGTCAGGATCTTCATGCCGCCCCATCCTCTTTCGCCGCCGCGGCAACCGGATCGACATTTTTACGTTTATCGTGGCGGCCTTTCCAGGTCAGCCAGAACAGCTCAAAGACGGTACGGATAATAGTGCCCAGCGAAATCAGCGGGTTGTCCTGCTTATACTCCGGCTGAATCCAGGCATCAGCACGAGCCAGCACCACACGGACCAGTTCGCGACGACGCGCCAGCGGCATCGCCTCAAAGCGCAGACGGATGCTCTCATCATCGCCGGAAATCTGACTGACCGGGATAGTGATCGCGCCGGATTTCAGCAGCAGATCAATCTCTTCAATCTCATCAGTTTCATGACGTCCATCGGGTGCATCAAGCTGCGCGCCGCCCATCGAAAGGTTGCTGGTCTGGGTGCGCGATGAAATGCCGCTGGCGTAATGAATAATCGCCGGGATTTGCACTTCAACACGGATGGTTTTACGTACCTGCTTGGTTTCGCGCGCCACGGCAATCGCCGCCATCAGAATGATCAGGCTGAAGATCGCCCAGCCGACGTTGAGCGCGATAACGTAAGGATCGACGCCAAAATAGTCATGCATCACAGCACGCACCACGCCGGCTACAATGCCAATGCCCAGCAGCAGCGCCACAATCACATGCGGACGCACAATGTGGAAATCGAAGAAGCCCTGATCCAGCACGCCGCCTTTATCGGTCACGTTAAACTTGCCATGTTTTGGCGACAGCAGGGTCAGAATGGTCGGGATTACCAGATGGAAGCACATCACCGTCTCATAAATTTCACCCCAGAAGGTGTAACGGAAACGGCCATTCATTCGTGAGTTAACGTAGAGCGACATCACCAGATGGGGCAGCACATAGGCAAAGATCAGCGAGGCCGATGAGTGAATAATATTCAGGTTAAACAGCAGGTAAGCCAGCGGTGCGGTCAGGAAGGCAACGCGTGGCAGGCCAAACTGGAAATGCAGCATGGCGTTGAGATAGCAAAGACGCTGCTGCCACTTCAGGCCACGGCCAAACAGCGGGTTATCGACGCGGAAAATCTGTGTCATGCCACGCGCCCAGCGGGTACGCTGAATGATATGCAGGCCCAGACGTTCTGTTGCCAGACCGGCAGCCAGCGGGATCGACAAAAAGGCTGAGCCCCAGCCCAGTCGCTGCATTTTCAGGGCGGTGTGTGCATCTTCGGTCACGGTTTCAACGGCAAAACCGCCAATCTCTTCCAGCGCTGAACGACGGATCACCGCACAGGAGCCACAGAAGAAAGTGGCATTCCAGTTATCGTTACCCTGCTGCACCGGGCCATAAAACAGCGAGCCTTCGTTTGGAATGCTGCGTGCGGCGCGCAGGTTACGCTCAAAGGGATCGGGAGAATAGAAGTAGTGCGGCGTCTGTAGCAGCGCCAGCTTCGGATCTTTCAGGAACGGTCCGACCGTCGCCTGCAGGAAGGTGCGCGTCGCCACGTGGTCGCAGTCGAAGATGCAAATCAGCTCACCTTTGGTGATTTTCATCGCATGGTTGAGGTTCCCGGCTTTGGCATGTTTATTGTCGTCACGGGTGATATAACCCACGCCGACATCCGCCGCAAAGCGGGCAAACTCGCTGCGCTTGCCATCATCCAGCAGATAGACCCTGATTTTGTCACGCGGGTAGTCGATACACTGCGCTGCGAGTACGGTGTCGCGCACCACATCAAGACTTTCATTGTAGGAAGGCACATAAATATCGACCGTCGGCCACAGGCTGGTGTCGTCCGGTAAGGGTTCGATGGTGCGTTTTAATGGCCAGGTGGTTTGCAGGAAGCCAAGAATTAAGATCAGCCAGACGTACAGCTCCGCCAGATATAAGCCAATGCCTAAGATAGCTTCAACTTCGGAATTAAAGTGCAGCGTCTCGGTGGTCCGCCACCAGATATAGCGGCTGGACATCAGCGCAGAGAGAACCACCATCACCACCGTTATTTTGCGGCTCTTGCTGAAACCCAATAAAAACATCATGCCGATGCTGATCAGACCAAAAATATACTGTTTCTGGCTGTCCATTGGCGTAATGATGATCACCGCCGCAACGGGTGCAAGCACCAGCAGCAGCAGGTAAAACCCGATTTTACTCATGATTCACCCTGAGAAGAGCTGTGTAAGTCAGTCGCCTGGCAGAAGCCGACTAAAAGTGGTTTGTGCGGATGGGAGCCTGAACTTCGCCATTACCCACGGTGATATTCAGAATGCTGCTGACTCTTTTCGCGATCAGTTCAATATCAAATGCCGCTGCGGAGGCGGGACTGAAATCGTAAACAGACTGCTGCGAAGCATTGGCTTCACCCACACTTTCATCACGGTGAACCACGCCCAGTAAATTATCGCCCAGGCGCTGCTGCATAAACGCGGTGACATCGCGATTGATATTCCGGCGGTTGTCACACTGGTTAAGGATGAAATAGTGACCCTGCTTATTATTGAGAGGCTTACCGATCATCCGGTTCTCTTCAATCTGCGGTAATAACGATACTGATGCGGTATCGGCTAACATCACCACTAAATGCATATCGGCCAGCGCCGTCATTGCTTTAAGGGCGGGGCCCGGGCCCGGCGGGAAATCAGCCACGATCACCAGACCGGGATAATTGAGCACCGTATCCAGACCGCGCTTAATAAAGTGGGGATCTTTCATCAGGTTCTCTTCGAACCGTTCGCGCTGCGGCTCCGTGACGTCGCCATAGGGCAGCACAAAGATATTGCCGCCAGTGGTAAGAATCGACTGGCTCCAGTCCGCCTGCTCTTCTGAGCGCGCCACAAATCCGCGGCCATCATGAAGCGGCACGCCAAAGTGAAGACGCAGTGCATTCTGCACATCAAAATCAATCGCCAGAACTTTGCTACCGGAACGCGCCAGACTCCAGGCCAGATTCGCCGCCAGCGTGGTTTTCCCCACACCCCCCTTCGGCGAGCACACACAAACTAATGGCATAGCGCAATCTTCTCCAGTAACGGTTTGAGTAAGGTTTCTTTCGGCAGATTAATCTCGCGCGAGCGGAACAGCGCACCAAATCGCCCTGGCTCAGAATGGGTGGCGGTGGGTGCGACGACGGGCTGAAGCTCCGCCACGGTGGCAGGCCGGACCGACTCAGCACGCAGCGGGGTCGCAGGCTCAGCCACGGCCGCTTTTTGCAGTGGCGGCGGTGGCGGAAAGAGTGATGAAGGACCGCGTGCAGTCGTGCTGGTTGCTGGCAGGTTATTGCCTGACAGGCTATCGAGAATCGAGGTGCGGGTTGCCGTTGCCGGTTGCGCAGTAAGTGCGGCATGTCGTGCCGGTGCCCCAGGCGGTGGAGACGTAAACTCATCACCACGCAGCGGCTGAGGTTGCGGCAGGTCAATACGCTCGCCGCCGCCAAACGGTGTCTGATGTTCTTCTTTCGCCAGCTGGCGAATCAATGCCCATTTACTGTGTTCCGCCGCTTCCTGCGTCTGGCCAGACATATCTTTAAAGTCGATGTCGAGCGTTTGCGTTTTCTCTTTAAAACGCTGCAAATCATCGTAATTATTCTTCATTGGCCATGGCCTGCAACAAGGTGGGAATTTTCCTGGAATATAACACATCCCTTTAATATCAGTCAGAAAAACCTGATTACAAAAAAAGCAATTTCAATCAAATTGTTTAATCATAAAGATTCAATAGTGGCGGAAGAAAGCCTTTTTTTAGTCATTGCCGCTGATAATTAATAAGTAATACTTAAGTTAAATTCATTAGCACTGTTTTAATAATTTTTCTGAAAATACCGCTCTTACAACCTCTGGCACTGCCAGGCTGACTCCTGTAAACAGCCTTTCAAAGAGCGTTCAGGCTGCCGCAGGCGCAAAAAAATCGCATTTCTGCCATAAGTGATTGAGGCTATTTATCTTTTTTCATTGCAAATATCGCCAGAATAAAAACAGGTTAAAACTGATAACGGAAAAAGAGGAGGGATAACCAGGAAGTGCTCGCTGACCTGCGAGCAGTGCGGCTTGCAGCTGAGTTGAGATAAAAAAAGGCTCCAGAAAGGAGCCTTCGGCTGGGGAGTTAAGATCGCGAACAGGCTCAGGGGGCATACGCCTTAAGCAAAGACGCAAAAGACGCCATCCCTGGCAGGCTCAGCGCGGGCGATTACGCACCTCATCCCTGAGGGGCGCCCGTAGCCGGGCCAACGCTTTGCGTTGTTCAAAAACGCTCCCGGCGTTTTTGTCCGGGGGGCGCAATGTTTTGCTACAGGCCTGTGCTCCCATCGCTTTCAATTTTGTGCGGTCTGTAAACATCAGAATGCGCTGCCAATCCTCAGTTGACCTTTTCTGCCACGCCGACCGGTTGATTCTCATCCTGATCAACCGCGAAGCAGGCAATCTCCTGTCCGCCATAGTTTTTCAGCTTCGGCTGCAGCTGCACGCAGGTGCCAAAACGTCGGTGGCAGCGCGCATTAAAGGCGCAGCCCGGCGGTGGATTGAGCGGGCTCGGCAGCTCGCCGGTCAGCTTAATGCGCTCACGACGGTCGTCTGGATTAAGCCGCGGCGTCGCCGACAGCAAAGCCTGGGTATAAGGATGCCGCGGGTTGGCAAAAATCGCCTCTTTACTGCCCTTCTCTACGCACCGGCCGAGATACATCACCATCACCTCATCGGCAATGTGTTCCACCACCGACAAATCGTGCGAGATAAAGACATAAGAAAGCCCCATATCCTGCTGCAGATCCATCATCAGGTTAAGCACCTGGGCACGCACCGACACGTCGAGCGCCGAAACCGGCTCATCGGCAATCAGGACGTCCGGATCGAGCATCAGCCCACGCGCGATGGCGATACGCTGACGCTGCCCGCCTGAGAACATGTGCGGGTAGCGGTCGTAGTGCTCGGTTTTCAGGCCGACTTTTGCCATCATCTCCAGCGTCTTCTCGCGGCGTTCCGCGCGGGTCAGCTGGGTATTAATCACCAGCGGCTCTTCCAGAATCTGGCTTACTTTTTTGCGCGGATTGAGTGAGCCGTACGGGTTCTGGAACACGATCTGGATTTTCTGGCGACGCAGCTTCTGCGCCTGGGGATCATGTTTCAGCAGATCCTGACCGTGCCAGTAAAGCTGCCCTTCGGTCGGGGTTTCAATCATCGTCAGCAGGCGGCCCAGCGTGGATTTACCACAGCCTGACTCGCCTACCACCGCCAGCGTTTTGCCGCGTTCCAGATTAAAAGAGACGCCATCCAGCGCTTTGACCAGACGCTCCTGACCAAACAGCCCCTTCTTCACCGGGTAGTGCTTCTTCAGATCAATCGCCTGCAGCAGGAACTGATCTTTCGTGGTTTCATGACTCATAAGTTGGTCTCCCGGCATCGTCCAGCGGATAGTGACACTTGGACTGGCGTCCTGGAATGGTGCGCAGTTCAGGTTCTTCCTGACGACAAAGGTCAGTCGCATAGGGACAGCGTGGATTAAGCAGACAGCCAATCGGGCGGTCATACTTGCCCGGTACCACGCCAGGCAGCGAGGCCAGGCGTGCTTTATCGGCCGCGAACTCCGGTAGCGCACGCAGCAGCGCCTGCGTATAAGGATGGCGCGGCGCCTTAAAGATATCGGTCGCTTTCCCGCTCTCCACCACCTGACCGGCATACATCACGATAATGTGGTGCGCCGCTTCTGCCACTAACGCCAGATCGTGAGTAATCAGGATCAGCGCCATGTTCTCCTGCCGCTGCAACTCCAGCAGCAGTTCGATGATCTGCGCCTGAATGGTCACGTCGAGCGCCGTGGTCGGCTCATCGGCGATTAACAGCTTAGGCCGACAGGCGATCGCCATGGCAATCATCACACGCTGGCTCATGCCGCCCGACAGCTGGTGCGGATAGACATCGAGCCGTGACGCAGGATCGGGAATACCGACCTGATTCAGCAGGTCGATCGCCCGCTGACGCCGGGTGCGTTTATTGCCACCCTGATGCACCTTGATCGCTTCCATGATCTGGAAACCTACGGTGTAGCAGGGATTCAGGCTGGTCATCGGGTCCTGAAAAATCATCGCCACTTCGGCACCCACCAGCTGGCGGCGCTCACGTTCGGAGATGTTCTGCAGGTCGCGCTGGTTGAACTCCAGCTTCTCAGCCATCACTTTGCCGGGGAAATCGATCAGCCCCATGATCGCCAGGGAACTCACCGATTTACCGGAGCCGGACTCGCCCACGATACCCACGACCTGGCCCTGCTCAACCTGATAACTGATGCGGTCAACCGCGCGGAACGGTGCTTTATCGTCGCCGAAATGCACCGATAGTTTGTCTACATTTAATAACGCCATCTCGGTGCCTCTTTACTGCTTGAGTTTCGGGTCGAGTGCATCACGCAAACCATCGCCCATCAGGTTAAATGCCAGCACGGTAAGCAGAATGACCAATCCAGGGAAGGTCACTACCCACCAGGCACTTTGCGCATACTGCAGGACGTCGGAGAGCATCGTGCCCCACTCCGGCGTTGGCGGTTGCGCACCCATACCGAGAAAGCCCAACGCCGCCATATCGAGAATGGCGTTGGAGAAACCTAATGAAGCCTGCACGATCAGCGGTGCAAGGCAGTTAGGCAGAATATTCACAAACATCTGGCGCAGCATACCGGCACCGGCCACGCCGGAGGCGGTCACATAGTCGCGGTTCACTTCCACCAGCACCGCCGCGCGGGTCAGACGGATATAGTGCGGCAGCGCCACAAAGGTCAGCGCGATGGAGGCGTTAACGATCGAGGGGCCAAAGATGGCGACCAGCACCAGCGCCAGCAGCAGGCTGGGCAGCGCCAGCATGATATCGACCACACGCATGATGATGGCATCGACCACGCCGCCGAGATAACCGGCCAGCAGGCCAAATATCACGCCGAAAATCAGTGACAGCACCACCACCAGGCAGCCAACCAGCAGCGACAGCCGCGCGCCGTACATCAGACGCGACAGCACATCGCGGCCTACATCGTCGGTGCCCAGAATGTAGCTCCAGCTGCCGCCTTCCTGCCAGACCGGCGGATGCAGCAGCGCATCGCGGAACTGTTCAGCAGGGGCATGCGGGGCCAGCACATCGGCAAAAATGGCACACAGCAACACAATGATGATGTAAACCAGGCCCACGACGGCGCCCTTGTTACGTTTAAAGTAGTGCCAGAATTCCTGAAACGGGGTCATCGGCTTGGGTGCAACGGTAACGCTGCCGGGATCAACAACAGACATGATGCCCCCTTATTTCTTATGACGTATGCGCGGGTTAACCACGCCATACAGCAGATCAACCAGCAGGTTGACCACAATAATCAGTACTGCTGTGAGCAGCACCCCGCCCTGCACTACCGGATAGTCACGGCGCTGCAACGCTTCAATCAGCCAGCGACCCAGGCCCGGCCACGAGAAGATGGTTTCGGTCAGAATCGCCCCGGCCAGCAAAGTGCCGACCTGCAGGCCGATCACCGTAACCACCGGCAGCATGGCGTTTCGCAGCGCATGCACTACGATCACGCGCATGCGCGTCAGGCCTTTGGCGCGCGCCGTACGGATGTAATCTTCACCCAGCACTTCGAGCATCGCCGATCGCGTCATTCGCACAATCACCGCCAGCGGAATGGTGCCGAGCACGATGGCAGGCAGAATCATGTGCATCACCGCATCGTGGAAGTCGCCCGGCTCACCCCAGAAGAAGGTATCGATCAGCATAAAGCCGGTCAGCGGCATGGTGTCATCCAGGAAGACGGTGTCGCCGACCCGCCCGGAAACCGGCGTCAGGTTGAGCTGTACCGAGACCAGCATGATCAGCATGATGCCCCACCAGAAGATCGGCATGGAGTAGCCGGTCAGTGAGATCCCCACGGCGGTGTGATCGAAAATCGACCCCCGCTTCACGGCGGCCATGACCCCAACCGGGATACCAATGGCCACGGCAAATATCATGGCGCAGATGCCGAGTTCCAGCGTCGCTTTGAAGCGCGGAACAAACTCATCCCAGACCGGGATGCGGCTCTTGAGTGAAATGCCCAGGTCACCATGTAATACGCCGTTAATGTAGTTCAGGTACTGTTTCCACAGCGGCTGATCCAGACCTAACAGCGCCATTAACTGTGCATGGCGTTCAGGAGAAATACCGCGTTCGCCCGCCATGATCAGTACCGGATCGCCGGGGATCATGTGAACAAATGCGAAGGTGAGTAATGTAATACCGATAAACGTTGGGATGACAAGGCCCAGACGTCGGAGTATGAACTGCAGCATAATCCGGGTTCTCTCTTGTCCGCGCGACCGTCGCCGCGAGGGTAGTTATTGCTTACATCTGACGATCGGGTAGGCCCGACCGCGACGCAGACAGGCTGCGCCTCTACCGTTTCCAGTAAAACAGGGAGATAAAGCCGGGGCGACGCGCAGCCGCCCCGGAAAAGGCGACAATTATTCTTTAATGTCTACCTGAGCAAAGTAGTGTCCGCCCAGCGGATCGACTTTGTACCCGGAGACTTTCTTGCTGACCGGTTCGTATACCGTTGAGTGCGCGATCATCAGCGCCGGTACCTGGTCATGCATCACAACCTGTGCCTGCTTGTAGTACTCGATGCGCTTCGCCTGATCGGCGGTGGCGCGAGCTGGCTGAATCTGATCCTCAAAGGATTTATCACACCAGCGCGAGTAGTTAGAGCCATCTTTTGCCGCTGAACAGCTGAACAGGGTGGCCAGGAAGTTATCTGGATCCCCATTGTCGCCGGTCCAGCCCATCATGACGGTCTGGTGCTCGCCTGCTTTGGCGCGCTTCAGATATTCGCCCCACTCGTAGGTGACGATTTTGGCTTTGACGCCAATCTTCGCCCAGTCGCTCTGGATCATCTCAGCCATGCGGCGCGCATTCGGGTTGTAAGGACGCTGAACCGGCATTGCCCACAGGTCGATTGAGAAGCCGTCTGCCATGCCCGCTTCTTTCAGCAACGCTTTGGCTTTCTCAGGATCGTAGGCGTAGTCTTTCACGTCGTCGTTATAGCCCCACATCGTTGGTGGGATCAGGTTTTTAGCAGGCTGACCTGCACCCTGATAAACGGCTTCGATAATCGCCTTTTTGTTGACCGCCATGGTCAGTGCCTGACGCACTTTCAGGTTATCCAGCGGTTTTTTCTCAACGTTGTACGACAGATAGCCGACGTTCAGGCCAGCCTGCTCATACAGATTGATGTTTTTGTCCTGCTTCATACGCGCGATGTCAGCCGGGTTTGGATAGGGCATGACCTGACATTCGCCCTTCTGCAGCTTGGCGTAACGCACTGAAGCATCCGGGGTAATGGAGAAGACTAAGCGATCGATTTTCGGCTTGGTGCCCCAGTAATCCGGGTTAGCTTTGTAAAGGATGCGCGAATCTTTCTGGTACTGCAGCAGCTGGAACGGACCGGTACCGACCGGATTCAGGTCGACATTTTGCGGGGTGCCCGCTTTCAGCATGTTGTCAGCGTACTCTTTCGACAGAATCGAGGCGAAGTCCATGCCAAGGTCAGCAAGGAACGGCGATTCAGGACGCGTCAGCACAAAGCGCACGGTGTTCTCGTCCACTTTTTCAATTTTGCTGATCAGCTTCGGCATGTCCATGCCTTCGAAATATTCGTAGCTGCCGCCGGAGACGCCGTGATAGGCGTTGTTTTTATCCAGCTGGCGCTCAAAGGTGAACACCACATCATCCGCATTGAAGTCGCGCGTCGGTTTGAAATCTTTGGTGGTCTGCCACTTCACGCCTTTGCGCAGGTGGAAGGTGTAAGTTTTACCGTCTTCACTGACATCCCACTTCTCTGCCAGCGCAGCGTGCAGTTCGGTGGTGCCGATAGTGAACTCAACCAGTCGGTTGTAGATCTGACGTGAGCTGGCATCGTAGGTGGTGCCCGAGGTGAACAACTGCGGGTTAAAGCCTTCCGGAGAACCTTCAGAACAGTAGACCAGGGTTTTTGCCTGAACACCGGCGGCGACAGTCATAGCAATCAGGCTCAGACCGACCTTCAGCATCCCGGATTTAGCCAGGGAGTTGATCATGCTTTTGCTCCATTGTGATGTGATGTTGTGTGTATTGCCCGACCTCTGATTTTTTTATGCGGTTCAGGCGTACCACCGAACAGGTGGTTAAAGCACGCTACGTTTTTTTTGTTTTTTCTTATGCAGATGGTGCATTCAGAAAATTCCGTAACTGTGCGTTTATTGACGCATCAATTTGTCAACAGTTGCAAAGAACGTCAATACAACGGTTACTTATTTACACAGAGTGTGAGGGATAGCATGCAACGGTAATAAAAACCCTTTCGGCCTAAAAGCCATACAATGCACAGCGCTGCTGGTCTGATTTCCGTGCATTGTGCTGGATGGCTGTTCTATCGCTAGTGATTCTCACCGCTAAAAAACTTAAAACTTTTACCGGCAAATGTTGAATAACTGAACGATTCACCGTGCGTTATGACGTTCATCCAGCGGAATATGCTGGTAAAGAAGCATAAGAAATCAGCATGTTGCCGCTTTCGGTCATAAGAAGAATGTGTCGCGAATTATGATCGCATCTCTTATATGGCAAGGCCTGCCAGCGGGTAAGTGATGATAACAACGGCTGGTAAACAGAATGCGCGGTGGATGGGGTTTACTGGAACTTTCTGGAAAATCATAGCCAGAGGCTGAAAGCGAGGGAAGGTTCAGGGAAGAGGATGTGGCATGAATGGCTGTCAGATCGAGACTGCTTCAGGAACACGGTCAGATCGGAAAGGCGCTTAAACCATCCATGGACGCTCGGCCCACGCCGTCCATGGCGTGGGACGCTTTCCTCCTCTGCCCCTGTTCCCTGCGCCTTGAGTTTATGCGCTGCGGTCAGATGTATCCGGGTTTAGATCTGTCAGCCGTCTGAGGCTCCCAGGTAAGTACCTGATGCGTCTGCCAGACGTGAAGCGAAGGGAGCATACGCCTGTAGCAAAGCATCGCGCCGCCCGGATAAAAACGCCGGGAGCGTTTTTGAACAACGCAAAGCGTTGGCCCGGCTACGGGCTCACCTCAGGGATGAGGTGCGTAATCGCCTGCGTTGAGCCTGCCAGGGATGGTGTTTTTGCGTCTTTGCGGAAGGCGTATGCTCCCTGAAGCCCACTCAGCGGTAATAATGTGAATGCTTAGCGGCCAGATCGAGACTGCTTCGGGAACACGGTCAGATCGGAAAGGCGCTTAAACCATCCATGGACGCTCGGCCCACGCCGTCCATGGCGTGGGACGCTTTCCTCCTCTGCCCCTGTTCCCTTCGCCTTGAGATTGTTCATTGCTGTCAGCGTCACTCGGGTTTGGATCTGTCAGTTGTCTGAGATGCTTCTGTAAGTACCTGATGCGTCTGCCAGACGTATGCTCCCTGAAGCCCGCTCAACGGTAAATCCGTACCTTTCATCCACTTTTATACAGACGAAAAAAAACCTGTCTTTTCAGACAGGTTTCTTAAATATGGTCGGCGAGAGAGGATGACTCTGCTCTGCGAGCAGCGCCCTTCGGGCCGTTGCTGAAGCAACGTTGTCTCGCTACGCTCGGCTCAAACCTCCTTCGGAGGTTCTCATCCTCTTTTCTTCAGACGAAAAAAAACCTGTCTTTTCAGACAGGTTTCTTAAATATGGTCGGCGAGAGAGGATTCGAACCTCCGACCCACTGGTCCCAAACCAGTTGCGCTACCAAGCTGCGCTACTCGCCGATGGGGGCGCATGTTACTGCTACCCCCGATCAGCGTCAACCGCTTTTTATGCTTTTGCCGCCAATCGCCTGGAAAGCACGCGGTTACCGGGAATCAGCCGCCTGCTTTACCCTTTTCGACCACTATTACAGCGGTTTAGCCTGACCATTACCCGGTGCCTGACACCAGTTGTTGGCCGGGTTAATGCCGCCATCTGGCGAGGTGTAACCCAGACAGCCCAGGATGGTATCGAACAACTCAACGTGGCGATGGGTCCGGCCCACACGCTGCTGCGCCTGCAGACGCTCAAAGTTGCTGCGGTTCTGACTGTCTTCCAGATACTTATCTGACGCCCAGACCATCATCGGCACCCGGAACTGCTCAGGCGGAGCCATCTCACGCGGCGTGCCGTGCAGATGCATATTCTCGCTAATCGACTCACCATGGTCGGCGGCATAGAAGACAATCGCCTTCTTATCACGCAGCTGATCCAGCACGCTATCCAGCATGCTATCGACATACAGCACCGAGTTGTCATAAGCGTTGATCAACTGCGCTTTGCTGCAGGTCTCATCCACGCCCATACACTCCGGCTGATATTTCGCGAAGCTGCGCGGATAACGCTGTGAATAGAGGTAGTGCGAACCTTTGGTGTGCAACACAATCAGATGCTTACCTTTCGGGAAACGATCCAGTGACGCTTTCATCTCCGGCACCAGCAGCATGTCATCCACCGCTTTGCCCTGATTACGCTTCTCTGAACCAATCTGCTCACGGAAGGCAAAATTGTTGGCATTGATGTTGTCGTAGAACCAGACTTCGCTCTGCATCGCAAACAGCTCAGAGGTGAAGCCCAGCTCTTTCATCACCGCAAACACATTCTGCTCTTTCAGCGTGCGGCCCGGATTATCCATAGTGCCGCCTTCGCGCACGAACATGCAGCGCAGTGACAGCTTGGTCGCGGTATCACAGGACTCGCCCCGGAATGCCACCAGGTTCTTCTCTTTCGACAGCTTCGGCGTAGTGTCACGCTCATAGCCCAGCATCCCCATGTGATCCCAGCGCGTGGTTTCGCCAATCACAAACACCACATAGGTATCATCAAGCCCGGCAGGCGCGACGTAGGTAAACTTCTTCGCCGGATCCAGCAGTTCCTGACTGTTCAGCGACTCATCCACGCGGGTCCAGGCAAACAGGCCCACAGCCGCCAGCCAGTTCGAAGGAAGATAAGAGTGCGCCACCACACCGCCGTAACTCGGCAGATCGATGTTAGTGATCTCTTCGTTATGCTTCTGCAGCTTGTCGAAAAAACGAATCGGCAGCCAGACCAGTGCCACGCAGAGCAGCATGATCAGGGTGGGTTTCAGGCGCTGTCCCGGCGTACGCAGCTGTTCATTCAGCGTCATGCTCAGCTTATTGCGCCAGATCATCAGCAGTGGCAGCGCGCTGACCAGCACCATCCACAGGATGAAATGGTAACCAATCACCTCTTTAGAGAGATCGGTGTCAGTCGTCATCACCGAAGCCACAATGCCGTAGCCGATCACCACGTTAAAAAACGCCATGTAATAGGCGGCGGCAACCGAAATCAGCACAATCAGCGTGGCCAGCACGCGATAAAACCACTTTCCTCCCAGCGACAGCAGACGCATCAGGAAGAAAGTCAGCACCACAATGGCCACTACCTCGGTGACGGCAGTCAGCCAGTTCGTAACCGTAGAGTGCCTGAGAAAACCGTCAAAACGACGATAGAAAATCGGCAAATTCAATAAGATACCGAGATAGAGCGCCAGCAAGAGCGATAACTTCTGCTGAGTCAGGGTTTTAATGTAATTCATGAAAAAAGGTGTTTCTCCGGTGTGAAGCGCTTGACCAAATCTTTTATGTGACTGCCGAAACGCGGCAGAGTTCGCTGAATAAGCGGACCGGACAAGATGAAGGAAAATTCTGAACGGATTTACAGGCTATAACGCGAGGTGGCTCAGTAAAACATGGTCGCGTTTGATAGACCAGAAAATAATCGTTGTCGACCTGATTAGCACATTTTTTGTACACATCGAACAGGAACGGCCGGGTGGGCTGTTGCAGACAGCAGCAGGAGAGTGAAAATGACAGAGGAAAAAAAGTGCGGGCCTGATAATTTCAGGCCCGCAGCACGCTTAGCGAATAATGTTCAGCGTGACATCGATGTTGTTGCGGGTGGCGTTTGAGTAAGGACAAACGATGTGTGCCGCATCAACCAGCTTCTGCGCTTCTGCTTCATCCATCTCTGGCAGATGAATGTTCAGGGTCGCTTCAATACCAAAACCATCAGGGATAGGGCCGATACCCACTTCACCTTCGATCCAGGCGTCTTTTGGCATGGTGATTTTGTCACGGCCTGCCACAAACTTCATCGCGCCCAGGAAGCAGGCAGAATAGCCCGCAGCAAACAGCTGCTCCGGGTTAGTCACTTCGCCGCCTGCACCGCCCATCTCTTTTGGCACACCCAGTTTCACGTCCAGTACACCGTCAGAAGAGGTTGCACGACCATCACGACCACCGGTTGCTTTGGCTTTGGCGCGGTAAACCACTTGTTCTAAAGACATGACATTTCTCCGTTACGCTATTTAATCGCCCACTACTTATACAGCCGTAATCAGGCGGTGAGGTTTAACGGGTGCCGCGCACCCGTCAGCAATATTTATCGTGACTTATTCAGGTTATCTCGCAACCCATCCAGCTGTAATTTCAGCGCCAGCAAAGCGTCATCATCACAGGCTGTGGCACACTTGACCGCTTCAGGAATGGCTTCAGCCCTGGCCCGTAACGCCTGCCCGGCTTCGGTCAGCGTCACCGCAACCTGGCGTTCATCCTGACGGGTTCGCTGCCGGTTAATCAGGCCTGCACTTTCCAGTCGCTTCAGAAGTGGCGTTAATGTTGCCGAGTCTAAAAAAAGCTGCTCGCCAATCTCTGACACCGTGACATCATCTTTCTGCCACAACACCAGCATGACCAGATATTGAGGATAGGTGATGTCGAGCTGGCTCAGCAACTGACGATAGACTTTATTCATCGCCAGGTTGGCAGAATAAAGCGCAAAGCAGAGGTGCTGATCGACCAACAGTGGCATCGTTTTCACTTTTTTGTCATCTTGATCACAGTTCATGGTTAATAATATAGATAGCGCGCTAGATAATTGCAAGCAAACTTTTTGTCAGGGGGAAAGGCATGCAGGATTCACTGGAAGAACAGGCGCGTCGCTTCGCCACCGAGGCACATGCCAGTGCCGGACAGCGCCGCAAATATACCGATGAGCCTTATATTGTTCATCCGGCAGCGGTGGTGGAACTGGTGCGCAGCGTCAGCCATGACGACGCGTTGTTAGCGGCAGCCTGGCTGCACGATACCGTGGAAGATACCGCAACCACACAGAGCGATATCGAAACCCACTTTGGTACGCGCGTGGCAAGCCTGGTAGAGATGCTGACCAACAGCGCACCCGCTGGGGCAAAAAATCGCACGGCCCGTAAACTGGCGCACTTCCGCCATACAGCCAGCGCCAGTCCTGAGGCACAAACCATCAAACTGGCTGACATCATCGATAACACCCGCGCGATTGTGCGTTTTGATCCCGACTTTGCGCGGGTCTACCTGGTTGAAAAGCAGATACAGATTGAGTTGCTGAAGCAGGGAGATGCGCAGTTATGGCAGCAGGCTTCAATGATTATTGAAAGCGGACTCGCACAGTTGCGGGAGCCGCCCTATAGCGTGCCGGAGAGCTGGTTTGCCAGACAGGCGGCTAAATACAGCGAATTGCGCTAATAAAAAACCCGCCAGCGGCGGGTTCTTTTCGTGATATCAGTTTATTCAAGCAACTGCCGTCCCAGATAGGGATTGGCATGTAATAACTTCATCAATTTCTGCGCCGTCGCGGAAGGACGGGTACGCCGGGCTTCCCAGCTTTTCACGGAAGAAACGCTCACGCCCATTACTTTTGCAAACTCATCAACCTGCATGCCGGTCATTTCACGCAGACGCTGCGGCTCTGGCTGGGCGGGTTGCTGACGCTGAATAAGTAACTCGGCGGCGCGATCATCACGTGTCAAAACAATCTGCTCAAGGCTGCTGAGCAATTCAAACATCGGGTCTTTTAATTCCATAGAGAACTCCTTAAAAACTCGCTATGAAGCACGTGAAAGTAGAGAGGTACGAGCCTGAAGTCAGGACTCTGAAACCGGGCCTGTTTCAGGCTGGATCCCGCAAGGGTTTATTTTTGTTATGAGAGAAACCATTACGGGACACAGCCTGCGGTGCACTGCTTTAAAGATGTCAGGTCAATGCAACAAATGCCGGGAGACTAAGTATGGATAGAGACCTGACTATTTGCCGCGCAATTTATAATTATTTTTTTAACTATGGTTTGCCGGAAAAGTTCCAGCACCTCTAACCTGCTGAGGCAGTTGAGTTTTGTGCCTTCGGTGTGGGCAGAAAAATCAAATGGTGTTTGCTATTTATGTGGATGCCATCAAGCTTTTTGCTGGCATATTCTCATTTCTGTGAGGCAATACACCTCTTCAGGTAGTGATTGCAAAATATACGCCAATGGTTTACTTCCTGAACACATATATTCACTGATCTTATTAAATTAAGAATAGTCCTGGTTGGGGTCTGAGGCCTGGCGCGCGGCGGCTCACAGTGCAGAGCGGGTAGATCTTTTATTCTTAACGGCGCTCTGTCGCCAGATTAATCAACAGTCATCTTAACGAAACGGCTGGCGCCTCATGCCGGTGCAGTTACCCGGCAACTATCGACCTGATGCGCGGTAAAAGTGCAGCCCCGTGATAACGCACTGACGACGGGCAAAACCCATACCTGACCTCTGTAAGGAAAAGCGATGCGAGAAACAGATTTTAACGTCGGATACCCTTCTCATCGTGTACCGATGATGGGTCGTAATGCCGTCGCAACCTCTCAACCGCTGGCGGCGCAGGCGGGTTTACGGATGCTGCAACAGGGTGGAAACGCCGTGGATGCGGCTATCGCCACCGCCATCGCCTTAACCGTGCTGGAGCCAACCGGAAACGGCATCGGCAGCGATGCGTTTGCCATTGTCTGGGATGGCAGCGAGCTGCATGGGTTAAATGCCTCAGGCCGATCGCCAGCCGCGTGGCATCCCGAACGCTTTGCCGATTTTAGTGCGATGCCTGAAACCGGCTGGGAATCCGTCACCGTGCCAGGGGCCGTCTCGGCATGGGTCACACTGGCACAGCGCTTTGGTACCTTACCGCTGACCACCCTCGCACAACCGGCAATTGACTATGCGCGCGACGGCTTTCCGGTTTCACCGCTGATTGGTCAGCTGTGGCAGCGCGGCTATGACAAGCTGCGGGATCAACCTGGCTTTAGCGACTGCTTTGCGCCGCAGGGTCGTCCGCCGCGTGCTGGCGAGCTGTTCCGCAATCCGGCTCAGGCCCGCACCTTGCAGGAAATCGCTGAGACTCAGGGCGAAAGCTTTTACCGCGGCGCACTGGCGCAAAAGATGACAGCCTTCGCCCGTGAGCATGGCGCAGCCCTGACGCTGGAGGATTTGAAAAACCATCGTGCCGACTGGGTTACCCTGCTGTCGCGTCCGTTTGCCGGAGGATCGGTGCAGGAGCTGCCGCCGAATGGTCAGGGCATTGCGACCTTAATTGCACTTGGCATTCTGGAAGAGTGGGAAATCAACCGCTATGCACCGGATTCGCCGCAGTGGCTGCATCTCTCCATCGAGGCGATGAAACTGGCGCTGGTTGATCTGGACCGTTATGTCACCGATGAAGATCACCTCGAATTTCCGGCGGAACACCTGCTCAGCAACGACTATATCCGCCAGCGGGCAGCGTTAATTGATCCTGACAAGGCGGGAGATTTCCGCTTTGGATCACCGCAGCAAAGCGGCACAGTGTATGTCGCCGCCGGTGATGCCAGCGGCATGATGGTCTCATTCATTCAGTCTAACTACATGGGATTTGGCTCCGGCGTGGTGGTACCCGATACCGGCATCAGCCTGCAGAACCGGGGCGCGGGCTTTTCACTCGATCCAGACCATCCCAACGTCGTGGCGGGCGGTAAGCGGCCGTTTCATACCATTATCCCGGCCTTTGCGCGGGATCAGCAGGGCCAGCCGCTGATGGCGTTTGGCGTGATGGGCGGCCCGATGCAGGCGCAGGGACACCTCCAGCTGGCGCTGCGCATTATGCTGCACCAGCAGAATCCGCAGGCCGCGATTGATGCGCCGCGCTGGCGCGTGGTGCAGGGACGCGAGGTGGTATTTGAATCAACCCTCGATCGCAATACCCTGAGCACACTGCGCCGCATGGGTCACAACGTGGTACTGGAAGATCCCCTGAGTAATTACAATTTTGGTGGCGCGCAGGCGATAGTGCGCGATCCGCAGGGCTTCTACATTGCGGCCAGTGAAAGTCGCAAAGATGGTCAGGCGGTGGTGTTTTAAGGTCGCGGCAGTGAGCGTCAGACTGCTCAGCCCCTCCTTCATCTCTGCGCGCTGAAGCCTGCGATGGCAGGGAATGCAGCACGCCCTGAGGCGCAGGCGGTCCAATTCTGTAACCGGCGTTTCAGAAAGCATCTGTTTCACAGGTGGTTTCACGTTGTGCCGTGGCTCGGGTTTGTTCTATTCTTTAGGCCATTCCTACCTGGACATCTGACAGTATCACCGACAGGAGTTGACCCTATGGCTTCAGGACTTACACGCCTTATGGCACGTGGCGGCATTATGCTCGCTGGCGCGCTGATCGTGCTGCAACTCACCGCATGCGGTGATAAAGAAGGCGAGCAGCGCAAAGCATTTATCGATTTTCTCCAGAACACTGTGATGCGCAGCGGCGAGCATCTGCCCAGCCTCAGCGAAAACCAGAAGCAGAGCTTTGGCAACTTCGCCAGTGATTACGCCATTATGTATGGCTTCTCGCAGCAGGCGAACAAAGCGGTTGAACAGGGTATGCGTCCGGTGGTGGATGAGCTTTCTGCTATTCGCGTTCCGCAGGATTATCTCAGCCGTCGTGATTCCCTGCGTCAGGCAACCAGCGCACTGGTGATCGTCACCCAGCAGATTGAAAGCGCCAAAATGCAGGCGGACAGCAGCAAGGCGACCCTGAAGCAGCCGGATGACCTGAAAAAAGTCTACGACACCGCCTATAACAAAGTGGTGACGGTGCCTGCCAATCAGCTGATTCCTCTGCTGCCAAAACTCCAGGCGCTGAGCCAGGGTGCAGTGCAGACCGGCGATTTCCTGCAAACGCAGGGAACCCGTGTCAGCTTCAATGATGGCGGCGTGCAGTTCCCGACTCAGGATCAGGCTTCGCAATATAACGCGCTGATGAGCACTTTATCCGCCAATTCGCAGGCGCTTCCTCAGGCACAGGCTGCCGTCCAGGGTGGTCTGCAGTAAACCCTCCTTACGGGCAGACGCTAATTGTCTGCCCGTTACACTTCCTTTTCTCTTCCCACCCAATCACCCGCTGAATGAAGTGTGATCTGGCGCGTTTTCGACCAAAAATAGTTTGTGATCTAAGTCACAGATATATAACAAATCAACGTCAAGCAAGTGTGATTCACCTCACAGATAACCGGCCACCCCGTCTAAAAATCAGCCAACTGAGCCTGAGTCACGCCTTAAAGTGTGATCAAAATCACGCTAATCACCCCTGCCCCCACCCTTAATCAGTGATGTAGATCACACTTACCCCGCATGCTACGCAGCGTCAAATTCGCGTGATAGAGTCCGCGTGCATACAGTAATACCACCGGCTTTGGGTCGGGGTGGCTAAACAAAAACAAGCGCGCTCTCCTATTGCAGCGCGTCTCAATAAGGGGTGGGTTTATGTCCTCATCAGTGAAGGTCAAAGTACAAAGCTTTGGTCGCTTTCTGAGTAATATGGTGATGCCAAACATCGGGGCGTTTATCGCCTGGGGTATCATCACCGCACTGTTTATTCCAACTGGCTGGATCCCTAACGAAACGCTGGCCAAACTGGTTGGCCCGATGATCACCTACCTGCTGCCACTGCTGATCGGTTTCACCGGTGGGCGTCTGGTGGGCGGCGATCGCGGCGGCGTGGTCGGTGCCATTACCACCATGGGTGTGATTGTCGGTGCTGATATGCCGATGTTCCTCGGTGCGATGATTGCCGGTCCGCTGGGCGGCTGGGCAATCAAGTCGTTTGACCGGGCGATTGACGGCAAAATCAAAAGCGGCTTCGAGATGCTGGTCAACAACTTCTCGGCCGGTATTATCGGGATGATACTGGCACTGCTGGCGTTCCTGGCGATCGGTCCGCTGGTAGAAGGTCTGTCACACATTCTCGCCGCGGGCGTGAATCTGATGGTGCAGAACAACCTGCTGCCACTGACCTCGATCTTCGTCGAACCCGCGAAAATCCTGTTCCTGAACAACGCCATTAACCACGGTATCTTCTCGCCGCTCGGTATCCAGCAGGCTAGTGAAGCCGGCAAATCCATTTTCTTCCTGATCGAAGCCAACCCGGGTCCGGGTATGGGCGTGCTGATGGCCTATATGTTCTTTGGTCGTGGCAGTGCTAAACAGTCTGCGGGCGGTGCGGCAATCATCCACTTCCTTGGCGGCATCCATGAGATCTACTTCCCGTATGTGCTGATGGCTCCTCGCCTGCTGCTGGCGGTTATCCTTGGCGGTATGACCGGCGTCTTCACGCTGACGGTGCTGAACGGTGGCCTGGTCTCTCCTGCCTCACCGGGTTCAATCCTGGCGGTGCTGGCAATGACGCCAAAAGGTGCCTACTTCGCGAACATCGCCGCTATCGCTGCCGCCTTCGCCGTCTCCTTCGTGGTGTCCGCTATCCTGCTGAAAACCAGCAAAGTCAAAGAAGATGACGATATCGAAGCCGCGACCCAGCGCATGCATGAGATGAAAGCGCAGTCTAAAGGCCAGAGCGGCGCGGGTGCGCCAGTCGCCAGCGATGCCATGAGCGTTGAACTGCATCACGTGCGTAAAATCATCGTCGCCTGTGATGCCGGTATGGGTTCCAGCGCGATGGGTGCAGGCGTACTGCGTAAGAAAGTGCAGGACGCCGGGCTGAGCAATGTATCGGTGACCAATACCGCGATCAATGCCCTGCCGGGTGATGTCGATCTGGTGATTACCCACCGTGACCTGACTGAACGCGCCATCCGTCAGGCTCCGCATGCGCAGCATATCTCGCTGAACAACTTCCTTGACAGCGCGCTCTACAGCACCCTGACCGAGCGTCTGGTGGCGGCTAACCGTAGCGACGTGCATCGTCAAACGGTGAATACCGCGCTCTCTGACAGCTACGATGAAGGCAACGCACACCTGTTTAAACTGGGTGCGGATAACGTCTTCCTCGGCCTGACCGCCAGTAACAAAGAGCAGGCGATCCGCTTTGCTGGCGAACAGCTGGTGAAAGGCGGTTACGTTGAGCCTGAATACGTTGAGGCGATGCTGGCGCGTGAAAAACTGACACCGACCTATCTCGGTGAGTCGATTGCCGTGCCGCACGGTACGGTCGAAGCGAAAGATCGCGTGCTGAAAACCGGCGTGGTGTTCTGTCAGTATCCGGCAGGCGTCCTGTTCGGTGAAGAGCCGGAGGATGTGGCGCGCCTGGTGATTGGTATTGCTGCCCGTAACAACGAGCACATCCAGGTGATCACCAGCCTGACCAATGCGCTGGATGATGACAGCGTGATTGAGAAGCTGGCGAACACCACCAGCGTGCAGGAAGTGCTGGATCTGCTGTCAGGTAAGCCTGCAATCGCGTAATTTATAGCAATTATTTTCCCTGGGGCGGTCATGCCCGTCCCGATTTCCTGGGGCGGGTTTGCCCGCCCCATCGTCATTTGATATGGGTCAAAAATTATGAAAGCGTTACATTTCGGAGCAGGAAACATTGGTCGCGGCTTTATCGGCAAGTTACTGGCTGATGCAGGTATCGAACTGGTTTTTGCTGATGTGAATCAGACGGTGCTGGATGCACTGAACGCGCGTCATGAGTATCCCGTTCATGTGGTTGGCGAGCAGGCCAAAACAGAAACCGTTAAAGGCGTCAGTGCGGTAAACAGCACCAGCGATGAGATCATCACCCTGGTTTCTGAAGTCGATCTCGTTACCACCGCCGTGGGCCCGCAGATTCTGGAGCGTATTGCCAGCAGTGTGGCTAAAGGGCTGGCAAAACGCAGTGACAACGGCAATACCCGCCCGCTAAATATTATCGCCTGTGAGAATATGGTGCGCGGCACCAGCCAGCTGAAACAGCATGTGCTGAAGGCGCTGCCGGAGCAGTATCACGCCTGGCTGGAGCAGCATGTCGGCTTTGTGGATTCCGCTGTCGATCGCATCGTTCCACCGTCAGAAGCGGGCAGCACCGATCCGCTGGAAGTGACCGTTGAAACCTTCAGCGAATGGATCGTCGATAAAACTCAGTTTAAAGGCGACCTGCCTGCGATTCCGGGTATGGAACTGACCGATAACCTGATGGCATTTGTTGAGCGTAAACTCTTTACCCTGAACACCGGTCACGCGATTACCGCCTATCTTGGCCAGCTGGCCGGTCACCAGACCATTCGTGACGCCATCCTCGATGAAAAAATCCGGGCCGTGGTGAAAGGGGCGATGGAAGAGAGCGGCGCGGTGCTGATTAAGCGCTACGGTTTTGAGGCGGATAAACATGCGGCCTACATCCAGAAAATACTGGGCCGTTTTGAAAACCCTTATCTGAAAGATGATGTTGAGCGTGTGGGTCGTCAGCCGCTGCGTAAACTCAGCGCGGGCGATCGCCTGATCAAGCCGACGCTGGGCACGCTGGAGTATGGTTTACCGCACGCCAGCCTGGTGCAGGGCATTGCCGCCGCGATGCACTATCGCAGCGACCAGGACCCACAGGCGCAGGAGCTGGCCACGCTGCTGGCAGAAAAAGGCCCACAGGCGACGCTGGCTGAGGTTTCAGGGCTGGATGCTGACAGCGAAGTGGTGGCTTCGGTGGTGAGCGCCTGGCACGCTATGGCATAATGCGCGCGTGTTAGTGACGCAAGCCGGGCGCAGTTCGCCTGCGCCCAACGGCGGTATTGAACCCATGCAGGCAATAATGGAAGAGAAGCAGGCTTTTGAAAACCGGGTGCTTGAGCGCCTGAACGCCGGTCGTTCGGTGAGAAGCTTTCTGATCGCCGCCGTTGAGCTATTGGCTGAAGCCGTCAATCTGCTGGTGCTGCAGGTGTTCCGTAAAGATGACTACGCGGTGAAATATGCCGTAGAACCGCTGCTACTGGGTGATGGTCCTTTGGGCGAACTCTCGGTTCGTCTGAAGCTGATTTACGGTCTTGGCGTTATCAGCCGGCACGAATATGAAGATGGTGAACTGCTGCTGGCGCTGCGCGAAGAGCTGAATCACGACAGCGGTGATTATCGTTTTACCGACGATGAGATCCTTGGCCCGTTTGGTGAACTGCACTGCGTCACCGCCTGGCCGCCCGCACCGGTGTTTCACACCGAAGATGCAGAGCTGCGCAGCATGCAGCAGCAGCGCTATCTGCAGATGGTGCGATCCACCATGGTCCTGTCGCTAACCGAGCTGATCGCCCGCATCAGTATGAAGCAGGCGTTTAAAAAGTCCGGCAGCTAATCCTGTCAGGCGCCATCACGGCGCCTTTTTCGTCTTAACCTGAGCGGGAATATGCGCCAGATTTGGTGTATCCTTGGCCTGTTTTCCTCAACGAGTTGTTGTCATGAAAGAGCAAGAAAAGAACGAAATCAAACTTCTCAGCGATAAGCTGGACGCATTGAACCGCAAAGAGCCGCAGTTACTGGAATCGGGTGATGTCGAGAAACTGGGCGCGTTGCTGAAAGAGAAAGAAGCGCTGGTCATTGAGATTGAGCGTCTGCGCGGTCAGCGGGTTGAAAAACTCAGTGCCGAGGCGCAGAAGCTGCAAAAAATGGGCTTCAGCCGCGAAATTACCAAGAAAGAGCAGGCAAATCTGGGCGCGCTGAAGAAAAGCGTGCGCGGCCTGGTCGTGGTGCATCCAATGACCGCGCTGGGACGTGAGATGGGGCTGACAGCAATGACCGGCTTCGCCAAAACCGCATTCTGACGGGTCGATCAGGCAGCAGCCTGATCGACATCGGCTTTGCGTTCGCCGGCGGCGGCATAGACCTGCTCCGCCAGCGCATCCAGCAGTTCATAGCGGCGACGATATTCAGCCCGCTTCTTACTGGCAATCTCCTCCAGCGTTTTGCGCGGCAGACTCAGCGGCAGGATAAACATCCCATCCCTGCGCGCCTCGCCACTCAGCGACAGCCAGAATTCACTGTAGCTGGCAAAGAACTTATCCCCTTTGCTGTGGCGATAGCGCAGGCTGCGGAAGACATGAGTCTCATCGCCTACCGCCAGAATATTCTCCACGCCGCACTGCTTCGCCACAATAAATACCGATTCCATTAACAGGCGTTTCGGAAAGAGACCCTGCGCCGCTTTGGTCGCCTCGCGGATCACCTCATTATTGATATGTTTTCGCGGACCCTGTAATCCGCCAATTAATAATGTGCGCTGGTTATTTTCATTGAGAATTGAAAATGAAAGTGAAGCAATAATTTCGTCGTTATAGCGTAATACCAGCGTCACTTCCCCTTCCCGATCGAAATAACCGGAACTGCAGGAAAGTAAAAAGGATTCGCCATTTTTACCGGTCAGCGTAGCCAGCGGATTATCCGTGGCGCTTTGCAGCAGCTGACGCAGCGCAGGGTTTTCCAGATTATTCATCAGACTGTAGTGATCAAGTATCGCCTGCGCGCGCGCAGCAATGCTCAACCCTGAGCGCAGATAGGGCCGGTGCAGCTTGGCTGGCAGCAATCCCTGAGTACTCATCAACAGAGGGAGTTGCGGTAAATGCGACAGCTCATCCAGATAACGCAGCGTAGTCAGCGGCGATATTAAGGTTCTTAACACAAATTTCAGCCGGAAACGTTTACTTATCCAGAGTTTATTCGGAACGTATTTTCCGCTAATTAACTGAAAAAAAAGCGATGCAGAAGAATCGGTCGTAGTTTCGTGAGTAGTTATAATTGACATAGTCATCGACACACAGTGAGCAGGAATGTCACTGAGCATAAGACAACGAGTATCAACGGCGTGTTAATGTGGCAGAAGGTTAAAAGCGCGGCGGTTAAAAAGCGAGATCCGTTTATTTTTGGTTTAATCTGGGACGACAGAATTTAAAGATAAAAAAAACCGGCGAAATAAATTCCACCGGTTTATCGTTATCACGTTAACACTGAGTTAACTTACTGGGCAGCTGCGAAGCGGGCTGCTGCTTCGTCCCAGTTGACCACGTTCCAGAATGCTTTGATGTAGTCAGGACGTTTGTTCTGATACTTCAGGTAGTAGGCGTGTTCCCACACGTCCAGACCGATGATTGGGAAGCCAGAAACGCCAGCAACCGCTTCACCCATCAGCGGGTTGTCCTGGTTTGCGGTCGATACCACAGCCAGTTTGTCGCCTTTTTTAACCAGCCACGCCCAGCCTGAGCCGAAACGGGTCGCAGCCGCTTTCTCGAACTCTTCCTGGAATTTTTCCACGCTACCGAAATCTTTCTCGATAGCCGCTTTCAGGTCGCCCTGCAGCGTGGTGCCGGTTTTCAGGCCTTTCCAGAACAGGCTGTGGTTAGCGTGGCCGCCTGCGTTGTTACGCAGTGGGCCTTTTTTGTCTGCTGGCAGCTGATCCAGTTTGGTGATCAGCTCTTCTACCGGCAGATTGGCAAATTCAGTGCCTTCCAGCGCCGCGTTAGCGTTGTTCACGTAGGTCTGGTGATGTTTGGTGTGATGGATTTCCATCGTCTGCTTGTCGAAATGCGGTTCCAGTGCGTCGTATGCGTAAGGCAGGGATGGCAGTGAATAACTCATGTTCTTCCTCTCCATTTAGTTTGAGCAGCACGACGAATTCGGGACGTGCCGCGTAAGCAGTCGAATCATTATAGTTAAATTCATGTAGCGTAAAAGGGTAATCAATGCCCTATTAACCATAAGGATTTGAGAAATCTGGCAAAAGCAACCCGTTGTTTTTACAGCATGCTGCTGCTGACTCCGCCTTTTCAGCTTTATCAGACAGGGAGAGCGAAGCACTCTGCCAGCATCACCAGCAGGCACTCATCCCGCCCGAACGCCGCATCTGCCCTGCCCTGCGCGTTACCTGCCCAGTTCGCGCAGCCCGCTGTCGAGCGCGCCGACCAGCCAGTCGATATCCCCTTCCTGGAACGCCAGTGGCGGACGCAGTTTCAGCACATTCCCATACGGGCCGGCGACCGAGGTCAGCACGCGATGTTCACGCAGCTTCTCGATTAAATCCAGCGCCAGCGTTTTGTCCGGCGTTTTGCTGTGACGATCGGTGACCAGCTCAAAACCGATAAACAGTCCGGCACCGCGCACATCCCCCACGCACCCATAGCGATCCATCAGGGTTCGCAGCTCCGCCAGCAGCTTCGCGCCGACCACGCGGCTGTGTTCCTGTAACCCCTCTTCGGTGATCACTTTCAGTACCGCCTGCGCCGCCGCCATCGCGACCGGATTACCACCAAAGGTATTGAAGTAGGGGATTGAGTCGCTGAAGGCGGCCAGCACTTCACTTTTTGCCAGCAGGCCGGAAACCGGAATGCCATTGCCCATTGGCTTACCGGTGGTAATGATGTCAGGCACCACATCGTGGCGGCCAAAGCCCCAGAACGCGTCGCCGGTACGGCCAAAACCAGGCTGCACTTCATCGGCAATAAAGATGCCGCCGTTGGCATGCACCACCTCGACCGCTTTTTTCAGGAAGCCGCGCGGATCGGGCAACACGCCGTCCGAGGAGAAGATTGAGTCCGCCAGGAATCCGGCAAATTTAATGCCGTGCGCCGCCATATCATCAATCTGCTGCTGAATCTGGTCAGCGAACCAGTCGCCCAGGTCAGGCGCGTCCACACGATACGCATCCGGTGGCATCACCAGCCGCGTGGTGGGCGCCAGCGGCTGTCCACTGCCCAGCGCCGGAGAAGCGCCGGATGTCAGTTCACTGGTGCCGTGATAGGCCTCTTTACTGACAATAATCCCGCTGCCGCCGCTAAAGGCGCGCGCCACGCGAATCGCCAGGTCGTTAGCTTCCGATCCGGTGCACATATACATCGCGCGATCGATCGCCGGGGGCGTGGTCGCCAGCAGCGCTTCGCTGTAGTCCAGAATATTTTCATGCAGGTAACGGGTGTGGGTATTCAGCATTTTCATCTGCTGCGTCACCGCCTCAGTCACGGCCGGATGGCAATGACCGATGCTCGCCACGTTGTTGTAGACGTCGAGATATTTATCGCCCGCCGCATCCCACAGATATTGCCCCTCACCCCGCACCAGATGCACTGGTTTGCGATAGAACAGGCGATAAGATTCGCCAAGCACTTTGCTGCGTTTATCGGTCAGTTTGCGCGTATCGCTGTCGAGCGCATCGGCATGTTCGGCACGGAAACTGTTGGTATCCATAATGGTGGAACGCGTGGCCATAATGACTCCCGTTACAAGGATGAAGGAGGAAGAGCTGACGCCTTTATCATGCCTGCCTGAATCTAAAATGCAACCAAATACACAAATGCAATAAAATACACATGACGCGGGCAGATCGCCACGCTAAGCTTGCTCCCTGATTCAGACGGAATCTTTCGCTTCACTGGCGTATCATCCGTGATCTTCGCGCTTTAAAAGGAAACCTCTATGCTGCAGGAAACGCGCCTTCATCGCATCCGTGCCTTACTGACCCGGCTTAACCAGGTGAGTACCGAGCGCATTATCAGGGAGCTGGGGGTCTCACGCGAAACCGCGCGCCGCGATATCATTGAGCTGGAAGCGCTGGGTCTGGCGCGCCGCGTTCACGGCGGGCTGGTGGCGATTGAAACGCGGGCTGAACCGCCGCTGACGGAACGCCGCAGTACCCAGACCCGGGAGAAGCGCGCCATCGCCCGTGCCGCTGCGCAGTTGCTGCAGCCCGGACAAACGCTGTTTCTGGATGCGGGCAGCACCACCACGCTGCTGGCAGAGGAGTTGCACGCCCTTTCCGGCCTGACGATTGTGACCAACAGCCTGCAGGCCGCGCTGGCGCTGAGCGCCGGAGAAGAAGATCAGCCGCTGAATAATCAGATTATTTTGCTGGGCGGGACCATGTCGGCGGGTGCGCAACAGACGCGTGGCGAAATCACTGTAGGTGAGATTATCCGCTATCGCGCCGATGTGGCGCTGCTGTCACCGGTCGGCATTGAGGCGGGTTGCGGTGCCAGCAGTTTTCATCCGCACGAAGCGGCCATCGCCAGGGCGATGGTGCAGCAATCCACTTCCTGCTATCTGCTGGCCGATCACACTAAACTGGGCGTAGTCAGCCGCACGGTTTACGCGCCGTCACCGGCGATTAACCTGCTGATTACGGATAGTGGCGGCGACAACAGTGCCGCCCTTGAGGCGTTGCAGCAGACGCTGCCAGAGGTGATGGTGGTTTAACGCAGCCGCTGAGGATGGCTGTAAACCGTAGCGCGTCCAGGTTTACTGAACCCGACCAGCGTCAGATTGCAGCGCTCAGCCACCTCAACCGCCAGGCGGGTCGCTGCCGAGACTGCGAACAGGATCTCAACCCCGCACATGGCGGACTTCTGCACCATTTCATAGCTGGCGCGGCTGGAGACCAGCACCGCGCCTGGCCCCCACTCAGCCTGGCTGCGATAGCCCAGCAGCTTATCCAGTGCCACATGGCGACCCACATCTTCACAGCCACCGGCCAGCTGACCATCGGGCTGGATCCACGCGGCAGCATGGGTGCAGCCGGTTTTCTGTCCGACCGGCTGATACGCTTTCAGCTGGCCCAGCGCCCGATCCAGCTGATCCAGCGCAAAGGTCTGGGTAAACGGCAGCGGAGAGAGCGGCTTGCCAATCTGGTCCAGCTGTTCAACGCCACACACGCCGCAGCCGGTACGGCCTGCCAGCGCACGACGCTGCTCTTTCAGCGCCATAAAACGACGGCTGGAAAGCTCAATCTGAACCTCAATGCCGTGACAGCCCGGCACGATGTCCATGCCGAAAATGTCGCCTGGCGCGTCGATAATGCCCTCTGACAGAGAAAAACCCAGCGCAAACGCCTCCAGATCTTTGGGCGTGGTCATCATCACCACGTGAGAGATGCCGTTGTAAACCAGCGCCACCGGCACCTCGTCCGCCAGCCAGTCAGACTCTGCTGCGGTCAAATCGGCACGCTGCCATACCTGCGTTCTGCTGACGCCGGCCTGAATTGTTAAATCTTCGCCTGAGTCAGGCTGGATAGCTTTCAAAAAGTACGACCTGTTGTTAATAAATAATGAAATGCGACAGTCAGTACGGCTGCACAGCGGTGATCAGACGCAGACTAATTTTGCCTTCTGGCCCGGTGCGGCGCAAATAAACAGCGGGGCAATTCATGCGGTTTTCTCATCGGGAAAGGCGCAGCCACGCCTGCTGGCGGGCAGAATGAGAATGGGTATCTTTCAGGCTTTAACATCGGTAAGCATAAAACAACAGTAATTATCTGCCGCTACGGGAAATCTGCTTGCGCCGGGGATTGGTTGCCGAGGATTTTTAACAAAATTTAGAAAAAGAATTACTAATGACTAACCTGTTGACCCTGGTCAACTTACAGGCAGATAGGGCTGCTATTTTGCAAGGCTTCGCAATGGAGCCAATAAAGAAGAACGATAAAATGCAAATTAACAGACGGAGTTTTTTCAAAATCTGTGCTGGCGGGTTGGCGGGCACCAGCGCGGCGTTACTCGGTTTTGCCCCCACCACAGCCTTAGCCAGCGTCAGAGAGTTCAAACTCATTCGCGCCAGAGAGACGCGTAATAACTGCACCTACTGCTCAGTCGGCTGCGGCATGCTGATTTACAGCCTGGGTGATGGCGCTAAAAATGCCCGCGCCTCGATTTACCATATTGAAGGCGATCCTGACCATCCGGTCAGTCGTGGATCGCTCTGCCCCAAAGGCGCGGGCGTGCTCGACTTTATTCACAGTGAACAGCGCCTGAAATACCCGGAATACCGCGCGCCAGGCTCGGATAAATGGCAGCGCATCAGATGGGATGAGGCATTTGACCGCATAGCCCGCCTGATGAAGCAGGATCGCGATGCCAATTTCCAGGCCACCAACGCCGCTGGCGTCACGGTAAACCGCTGGCCGACTACCGCCATGCTCTGCTCTTCCGCCGCCAGTAATGAAACCGGCCTGCTCGATCAGAAATTTGCCCGCTCGCTGGGTATTCTGGCGCTGGAAAATCAGGCGCGCCTGTGTCACGGCCCGACCGTGGCCGCGCTGGCCCCCAGCTTTGGTCGTGGTGCAATGACCAATAACTGGAACGACATCAAAAACGCCAATGTGGTGATGATCATGGGCGGCAACCCCGCCGAGGCGCATCCGGTTGGCTTTAAATGGGTGATTGAAGCCAAAACTCATAACAATGCGCAGGTCATCGTGGTCGATCCACGCTTTAACCGCTCTGCGGCGGTCGCCGATCTCTACGCGCCACTGCGTGCCGGCAGCGATGTGGTTTTCCTGATGGGGGTGATCAACTATCTGCTGCAACACAATCAGATTCAGCAGGAGTATGTTCGCGCCTTCACCAATGCCGCACTGATTGTCAGCGAAGGCTTCAGCTTCAGCGACGGGTTGTTCAGCGGTTACAATGCTGAAACCCGTCAGTACGATCGTCAGAGCTGGCACTATGAGCTGGATGAAAACGGCCATGCGAAACGCGATGAGAGCTTCACTCACCCACGCTGCGTGCTGAATCTGCTGAAAACCCATGCCAGCCGTTACACCCCGGAAATGGTGACGCGCCTGTGCGGGACCTCGCAGGAATCCTTTATTGCGGTGTGCAGGCAGCTGGCCTCCACCTGTGTGCCGAATCGCACCGCGACTATTCTCTATGCGCTGGGCTGGACTCACCACACCAACGGTTCGCAGATTATCCGCACGGCGGCGATGATTCAGCTGCTGCTGGGTAATATCGGGATGCCAGGCGGCGGTATTAACGCGCTGCGCGGCCACTCCAACGTGCAGGGCTACACCGATCTCGGCCTGCTGGCGCAGAGTCTGCCGGGCTATCTGCCATTGCCCTCAGAGAAAATGACCACCCTGGCAACCTACCTGCAGCAGGCCACGCCGGTTGCGACACTGCCGGATCAGGTCAACTACTGGCAGAACACCGACAAATTTTTCGTCAGCCTGATGAAGAGTTTCTATGGCGATAAAGCCACCGCAGAAAACCAGTGGGGCTACGACTGGCTGCCGAAGTGGGATAAGAGCTACGACTGCATGGCGCAGGCGGAGATGATGGAACAGGGCGCGCTCAATGGTTGCCTGATTCAGGGCTTCAACCTGCTGGCCGCCTTCCCGGACAAAAATAAAGCGGTCCGGGCGCTGTCCCGCCTCAAATATATGGTGGTGATCGATCCGCTTCGCACCGAAACCGCCAGCTTCTGGCAGCATCACGACGAGTTCAACGATGTCGATCCGTCGAAAATCCAGACCGAAGTATTCCGTCTGCCCTCTTCCTGCTTCGCTGAAGAGTCGGGATCGGTGGCGAACTCGTCGCGCTGGCTGCAGTGGCACTGGGCGGCCGCGGAGCCGCCCGCTGAAGCGCTGCACGACGGTAAAATCCTCGGCAATCTGTTCATGCGTCTGCGCGCGCTCTATCGCCTGGAAGGCGGAGCAAACCCTGAACCGCTGATGGCAATGCGCTGGGACTACCGCGATCCGTCTAATCCTGAGCCGGAAGAGGTGGCGCAGGAGAACAACGGTCAGGCGCTTGCCGACATTTACGACGCCAGCGGCAAGCTGTTGCTGAAAAAAGGCCAGCAGCTCAACGGCTTCTCAGAGCTGCGTAACGACGGCACCACCGCCAGCGCCTGCTGGATCTACAGCGGCAGCTGGACGCCGGAAGGCAACCAGATGGCACGACGCGACAACGCCGACCCATCGGGGCTGGGCGCGGTCTCCGGTTGGGCCTGGGCGTGGCCGGCTAACCGCCGCATTCTCTACAACCGCGCCTCCGCGGATGCGCAGGGTAAAGCCTGGGATCCGAATCGCCGCCTGATTGAGTGGGATGGCACTCGCTGGCACGGCATCGACGTGCCGGATTATCCGGTAACGCTGTCGCCGCAGCAGCAGGCCGGTCCGTTTATCATGCAGCCCGATGGTCTTGGCCATCTGTTTGCGCTCGATAAGATGGCCGACGGCCCCTTCCCGGAACATTACGAACCGATGGAAAGCCCGCTCGCCAACAATCCTATGAATCCGCAGCAGCGTCATAGTCCGGTCGTTCGACTGTTCAGCAGCGACGCCGCGCAACTGGGCGAGGCCGCTGACTATCCCTGCGTCGCCACCACCTATTCCATCACCGAACTGTTCCGGCACTGGACCAAACATGCCCTGCTGAACGCGATTGCGCAGCCGGAGCAGTTTGTTGAAATCGGCACCGAACTGGCAGAGGAGAAAGGCATCAAGGCCGGAGACAGCGTCAAAGTCTCGTCGCGCCGTGGCTATATCAAAGCCAAAGCGGTGGTAACACGTCGTCTGCAGCGTCTGATGATTGACGGCAAGCCGGTTGATACCGTGGGTATTCCCTGTCACTGGGGCTTTGAAGGCACCACGCGCAAAGGCTTCCTCGCCAATACGCTGACGCCGTCGGTTGGCGATGCCAACTCGCAGACCCCGGAATACAAGGGATTTTTAGTAAAAGTGGAAAAAGCGTAACGGTAGATGACAATGGCTTATCAATCACAAGATATTATCCGTCGCTCAGCGACCAACGGCTTCACCCCACCGCCACAGGCGCGCGATCACCAGCGTGAAGTCGCGAAGCTCATTGACGTCACCACCTGTATTGGCTGCAAAGGCTGTCAGGTCGCCTGCTCCGAATGGAACGACATCCGCGATGAAGTCGGTCATAACATCGGGGTCTATGACAACCCTACCGATTTGACCGCCAAATCCTGGACGGTGATGCGCTTCTCGGAAGTTGAAGAGAACGGCAAGCTGGCCTGGCTGATTCGCAAAGATGGTTGCATGCACTGCGCCGATCCCGGCTGCCTGAAAGCCTGTCCGTCGGCAGGTGCCATTATTCAGTACGCCAACGGCATCGTCGATTTCCAGTCTGAGCAGTGTATCGGCTGCGGCTACTGCATTGCGGGTTGCCCGTTCAACGTGCCGCGGCTCAACAAAGAGGATAACCGCGCCTACAAATGCACCCTGTGCGTGGATCGCGTCAGCGTCGGCCAGGAGCCTGCCTGTGTGAAGACCTGTCCGACCGGCGCCATTCATTTCGGCAGCAAAAGCGACATGCTGACGCTGGCGGAGGAACGCGTGGCGGAGCTGAAGTCGCGCGGGTTTGCGCAGGCTGGCCTCTACAACCCGGAAGGCGTGGGCGGCACCCACGTGATGTATGTGCTGCATCATGCCGACAAGCCTCAGCTCTATCACGGACTGCCTGCTAACCCGGGCATCAGCCCGACGGTGACCTTCTGGAAGGGGATCTGGAAACCGCTGGCGGCGGTGGGTTTTGCCGCTACGTTCGCCGCCTCTATTTTTCACTATGTTGGCGTTGGCCCGAATCGCGTCACTGAAGAGCACGACGACAACGACGATCACCCTGAGGAGCGCAAATAATGAAAAAGCCCGATCATCTGGTGCGTTACCGCGCACCCGAACGCATCAATCACTGGATTGTCGCGATTTGCTTTGTCATGGCCGCGTTAAGCGGATTAGGGTTTTTCTTTCCGTCGTTCAACTGGCTGATGCAGATATTTGGCACACCACAGCTGGCGCGTATTCTGCATCCTTTTGTCGGCGTGGTGATGTTCGTTGCTTTTATGCTGATGTTTTTGCGTTACTGGAAACACAACCTGATTAATCGCGATGACCTTTACTGGGCCAGAAACATTCACCGGATTGCGCTGAATGAAGAGGTGGGTGATACCGGTAAATATAACTTTGGTCAGAAGTGTGTGTTCTGGGCTGCTATTATCAGCTTAGTGTTGCTGCTTGCCAGTGGCATCGTGATCTGGCGACCTTACTTTGCCGATGCCTTCGCCATTCCGCTGATTCGTCTGGCGTTGGTGGTACATTCGGTGTCAGCGGTGGCGCTGATCATCGTCATTATGGTGCACATTTATGCTGCGTTGTGGGTCAAAGGCACACTGACCGCGATGGTGGAAGGCTGGGTCAGCGCCGAATGGGCCAGGCAGCACCATCCTCGCTGGTATCGCGAGCAGCGTAATCCGCCAATAAAACAGGAAAAAAGCCCCTGATGAGTATTCGCATAATCCCGCAAGATCAGCTGGAGAAAGGCGAAAAGACAACGGCGGAGATGATTCCGCCGTTACTTTTTCCACGGCTGAAAAATTTATACAGCCGTCGTGCTGCGCGACTGCGTGACCTGGCGGCGAAAAACCCACTCGGCGACTACCTGCGCTTTGCGGCGGTGATCGCTGAAGCGCAGGAGATTGTGCTGTATGACCATCCGCTGCACATCGACCTGCATGCCCGCCTGACGCAGAGCGCCAGCGAGGGCAAGCCGCCGCTGAATATTCATACCCTGCCGCGCGATCCCCACTGGCAGCGACTGCTGCATTCACTGATTGCCGAGCTGAAACCAGAGATGAGCGGTCAGGCACTGGCGGTGCTGGAGAATCTGGAGAAGGCGTCCGCCACCGAGCTGGAAACGCTGGCCAGCGCGCTCTTTACCGGCGAGTATGCGCTGGTCAGCAGCGACAAAGCACCCTTTATCTGGGCGGCGCTTTCGCTCTACTGGGCGCAGATGGCGGCCCTGATCCCAGGCAAAGCACGCGCTGAGATGGGTGATCAGCGTCAGTTCTGTCCGGTCTGCGCCAGTATGCCGGTCGCCAGCGTGGTGCATATGGGCAGTCATGAAGGCGCGCGCTATCTGCACTGTAATCTGTGCGAAAGTGAATGGCATGTGGTGCGCAGCAAATGTACCCAGTGCGAACAGTCCCGTGATCTGCACTACTGGTCGATCGACAGCGAACGGGCGGCGGTGAAAGCAGAGAGCTGTGGCGACTGCGGCACTTACCTGAAGATGCTCTATCAGGAGAAAGATCCGGCCATTGAACCGGTGGCAGATGACCTGGCATCGCTGATACTGGATGCCAGAATGGAGCAGGAAGGCTTCGCACGCAGCAGTCTCAATCCCTTTATGTTTCCTGGCGAATAGTCACTGACTCTGGAGAACCCGATGAAACTGATTGGCAGCTATACCAGCCCGTTTGTGCGTAAGATTTCGATTATCATGCTGGAAAAAGGCATTACTTTTGAATTCGTTAACGCATCGCCTTACAGCGATGACAGCCACGTGCCGCACTACAATCCGCTGGGCAAAGTTCCGGCGCTGGTCGCTGACGATAAGCAAATCTGGTTCGATTCCAGCATCATTGCGGAGTTTCTGGAACTGCGTGGTGTGGAGCCTGCTCTGCTGCCTGCCGATCCGCTTGAATCGCTTAACATCCGTCAGCTGGAGAAGCTGGCGGATGGCGTCAGCGATGCCGCGCTGGTAATCGTGCGCGAGCAGATGCGACCGGGTGATCAACAGTCGGAAGAGGTGCTGCTGCGCAATCGTGAAAAGATTCAGCGCAGCCTCGACATGCTGGAAGCGAAGGCGGCAGAGGGGAAATGGCTTAACAACGGACAGCTCAATCTGGCGGATATCGCCACCGGTTGCATGATCGGCTACCTCAATTTCCGTCGCGTAGTGCCGAACTGGTGTGTCGAACGACCGGCGCTGGTGAAACTGGCGGAAACACTGTTTCAGCGTGAGAGCTTTGCGCGGACGACGCCGCCTGCGGCGTGATGGGTGCTGAGCCAGAACCATTAAGAAGGACAATGGTGTCTGGCTCCATATCAAGGTAATGACTTCATTAAGAGCAGCAGAAATCTGGAGCCAGGCTATAGATCAGTAAAAGCCCACGAATATTAATTTTACTAGATTATCTTCATTCCTGCCTCTGGACTTTCCGCTCGGAAATTTTAACTATCACTCAGTTAACCCGGATTTATAAAAATAATAATTAATGCGTATAGTTGTTTTAAAACTAATCATAAATGAACTTATAATTTATAATGTAAGACCCTATTTTATTAGTATGAGCCGTCACCCATACTTTAGTCATACCTTGCTTCCTGTCATTGTATAAATTCGTACGATTTGTACAAAGTTGAAGCCATCTTTTTGTGTGAGCATCTTTAATCCACAAGCCAGCTTCACAATGGCTATATTTCCCAACTGCCGGACCTGGAAACGTAACCTCATATTCAGACTCATACTGAACAATGTTACCAGGAGCGATATAAACATAGACACTGTAACAATTTAGAATGCATATAAGACCAATAGAAAAGCCACATCCAAAAGCTTTCAGTACATAGATAGCTGATTCACCAACTGGTCTAAAATAAAAAACTCGCCCCGAAAAAACAAGACCTACTATTGATGCAACAGTAATGTATGTTGTCCACTCGGGAACACTCTTCATTAATACAACACGACTTGCGACGCCAGTTGACCACATCAGATACCATAGCCATGCTGCGAATATGATGAAAAAAACGGAGAGTAATAAATAGCGTTTAACATTGCCTTTTTCATAGCCAGAAACAAAACGGCTTCCATGCATTTTAATCTTTCCTTATATAACACTAAAACTTATTTTAACTTCTGGTTGTTAGTGAGCTATCTTCTCATAAATATACTTTCAAACAATTTAATTTGCTAATGGAATTAGCGAAAACTCACTTTCACTTTGCTAGTTGACTATAGGTTTTAGAGCGTATTTTTATTATACTTCGTCACTGACACCGTCCGGTACGCCTGTCAGCGCCGAGTTGCAAGAAGCATAAGAGGTTACCGTACCCAGCAACGCGCCCCTATCGCCTGTACTTCCGAATAGTCTTCCGTCAGCTTATTTATCTGTGTTGCCAAGCAAACTGCATCCGTATCGCTTACCACCTGCGCCAGGTTCTTACCCGTCAGCCCCTTCACCGACACCGTCTGGCGGAAACACTGTTTCAGCGTGAAAGCTTTGCAAGGACGACGCCGCCTGCGGCGTGATGGTGTGCTGTAGATGGCAGGTGAAAAATTAAAAGGTGCGGTTTGGGGGCTAATTGTCTAATTCAGCTCTGAAGCATGCCGTTCTGTCTGACGACGTCCTTATGCCTGACAATCTGATGCTGGATGAACAGGCTAACTATCTTTGATAGCGGCCTGATATTTTCCGGGATGTATGAAGTACCCGCAGGATGCGAACGCCATCTGTTTCGGCAACATAGACGATGATGAACGGAAAGCGTGGCACCACCAGTTTATATTGTTTTTCTGTGCCGACTTTTGTTCCGGCCCGCGGGTTTTCGCTAAGCAGACTGGCCATACGGGTAAACTTATCGTCTGTTGCACTGGCTACCAGCAGGCCAGCCTCACGATACAGATAACGAAATATCGTCTCCCTGTCTGCCTGCGCCTGTTTTTCCCATTGAACGGCTGATATCACAACGTTCCCCGCGCGGCCTGCGCTTTCAGTTCTTCCATGCGGGCATTCATTTCATCGTTACTGATGAACTCGCTATCACCGGCATCATAACGACTGAATGCCGTCACTATCTGCTCTTCCAGCCATGCATCATGTTGGCCATCCTGATATTGCCGCTCTTCAGCAGCCAGCTCTTCCGCTCGCTGACGCATAACCTCTGTCAGCGTCATCTTCTGGCGCTCTGCTGCCCGCATCGCCAGTCGTTTAACGTCGTCATCAATTCTGAAGTGGATAGTACTCATAACCTGCCTCTCGCGTGGTGTCATTTGTGGTGTCATGATGCCTGTCATCCTTTTCTCTGT
This sequence comes from Pantoea sp. Ft-CA_14, assembly GCF_024520875.1. NCBI lineage: Bacteria > Pseudomonadati > Pseudomonadota > Gammaproteobacteria > Enterobacterales > Erwiniaceae > Pantoea > Pantoea sp. Ft-CA_14. The sequence goes on from NZ_JALNPM010000007.1 coordinate 144,233, forward strand.
CATCTTCATTTCACTCTTATGCGATGCCGGAAATCGCCACACCCATAGGAAAAAATGGCCGGCTGCAGATGCTGAAGAGAGTATTGGGAAGAGGATGTAAACGAAATAATAAACGGAAAAAACAATGGGTTTTTCAGAGGCGCCTCTCAGTTTATTACCTGGCTTTTTGGGATTAAAGGTTATTGTTTTCAGGCAAATTTTTACCTACGAGCATACCCACCACCGCATGCACAATCAGGTTTGCTTCAGTATTTCACCACATCTTTTCTGTCAGCCCCTTTCGTGATAGTCAGCGTATGTATCTGCTCTGCAGGATAGGGTGCCGCTGCGGCGTGAGAGCTTTCTAAGCCAGCCCACTTAAGAAGGACAATGGTGTCTGGCACGGCAGGACGCTTTATCTGCTGGTCAGCAGCAGAGCTGATCAGAGGAGGCGATACAGCAGTCGGGAGCATGATAACCGTGCGTACGAACAGGTTCTTTCAACTCGATCACCGATACGGATTCCTGAAATTTCATCTCACGCTTGCCCAATAAATTCCTTCGGATTATCTCTTTAAAAATACGCTCAGGGATATTCTGAGCATCGGATGTTTTATCATCATGAACAATGATGTGGCTTGCGTTTTCATAGCCTGGCGCCCACATATTATTATTAGGCGCATTTTTGTAAACGGCGATAAGAGGTTTTTTCCACGCAGCAGAGATATGTACAATTGATGTATCTGGCGTTATCACCATATCTGATTCTTTAATTAATGCCATCACATGATGCAAAGTATAAAAGGGATTTTTCACAACATTTCCAGGAAGCGGCACCGCTATTTCATTACGATGATCCAGGGTGATGATTTTCACCTCTCTGCTGTTATTATTAATCATATTAATAATTTCCAGCAATTGCTGTTGTGAGAAGTTCCTTTCCAGCGTGCCAGCAAAAGCATTAATAACAATTTTTTTCTTACTTTTCCAGGGACTAAGAAAGTGCCTCACCTCATTAAGCACAACATCAGGAAAATGAAGACTGTAAGTGAAATTGCCTGTCGCTTTAACGCCAATGCTTTTACTTATCAAAGAAAGTAACTCTGTAACATGCTGCTTTTCATTTTTATAGGGAACCGAAACTGTGTAATGGCTGATGTCAGATTGCTTATTTAGGCCAATAACGAATCTGGCATTGATATCCCGAAATAACTTCATTCGATGCACCGGCGTTTCGGATAAGCAAGGATCGATAATCAGATCATACTTATTTCTATTTAGCATTTTCATCGTTGCTTGTGAAACGGTATGATAAAAAGACTTCAGGTAATGGTTATAACTGCAATTTCCTGCCTTATAAATATGCCTGATAAAAGGGCTGTATTTTATTATGTCGTAACAGGCTTCAGTTACCAGCAAATCTACTGCATAGCCAGCCTGATGAAGTGACCTGATGAGTGGCATCGAAACGATGATATCACCCACTTTTCCTTCATTGCGAACAAGCAGTACAGTTTTCACGGAGTCAGGTTCAAAGGAGACTTTTTTCCGTTTATCCCACAGAAGCTTTGCAATAGAGATTCTTGCCTCGAGTTTCACCTCTTTAAGATAGTAGTTTTTTCTTCGATTCCATTCGCGAATTTTTTTGAATGGTCCCTTTGATACGGTGATCCTCACATCCTTATTCATTTCACCCTTCCTGCTTCCTGAGCAGATCATTCATTTGATACAAAAAAATCACTTGAACCAATCGTCTTTTATTTATATTAACCTTTTAATAAGCGTGTAATTCTACAACATCCTGAAACGCTTACGCTATACAATAATATTTAATCGTTCTGCAGGATCATCATTCAATTAACATCACTGATTGGATTTTTGCTAAAAACACCCAGCCATTATCGTTCCCATTAACTTTACTGCATCATACGCCGTGATATGACAACTCAGGTTGCTAAATATAAGTTATTCACTGAAATTTCACTAATGGTAAGCTCTGATAAATAATCCAGTCAAAGGTAATCATTGAATAGAATCAGCTATTTTTAACATTACTTCCCGAATACTTATTACGGACATAGCGCCAGGGTAAACGCTTTCAGGGATAATTTTGAAAGACCGAAAAAACAATCCATTTTTCAGAGATGCTTCGCAATTTATTACTTAGCTTTCAGCGAGTTTGAAGGGCAGAAGGTGTATATTTGAACAGGAGAAAACAGAAAAGGAAGAACGTAACGAGAGATTTTTAGCGCGAGCTGAAGGTGGTGGAACACCAACAGCCCGCTGACCACAACTAACTGAACTGGAGTTAATTATGGCTAGAGCTGATTCTACGTCAGAACCCGCTGTACCCCAAGCACAGAAAAGCATCGTTGGCTACCGCCCCAACGGTGGCAGACCGAATCCATTACCCCAACTGACCATCAAAGGACGATGGCTGGAACAGTGGGGATTTATTAAAGGCCAGCCCATCAGCATCATCGCCGAACAGGGTCAGCTGATTATCCGCATCGCGTCCGTCAGGGAGGATGATTTATGAATATCGCTCTTATGCAAGGGTTAGTCCCGTAGCAGAACATCGCGGGCACTCAGCTTGACGCGCTCGGATTTACCGGTGACGCGCCAGTCCGGCTGATCCACGCCTGCACCTGCGCCATAAGCTCCGGTGCGATCATCCGGCTGGCTAATAAAGAGTAAATGTCTGACTTATAATGTAAAATCCCGGCAATAAGGTCGGGATTCATTTAACTTTGATTATTTTTATTTTCTTTGTAATCTTGTAAATACTTTTCAATAGGATACGCCGTTCCGAGCTCATGTATTTCACCTGTATCCTTATCAACCAGAAATGGCGAATTACCTGCGAGTTGAGCAGAAAACTCTCCCGTTTCAAGATATTCTCGAGATTGAAAACAAAAAACCATCCTTTAGAAAAACGCCCCTGAAGGGTTATAACAACCGGAATATCAGTATCTTTTAGATATTCTGCCGATTTTTCTACAGCCTCTCCAAAAATTAATCATTAATTGTTCCTCAATAATTGAAATGGTCTAAACTGGCTGAGATCAGCAGGCTTACCTTTTTGCCCATCAAGGATTTGCGGCCCGGATCGCAATGTTCTCACCCTGCGTCCGGGCGATATCTCCCGCCTGGCTGCCGATTTCCCCGATGAGCTGCGCCGCCTTCAGCCGGTTTTGCTCCTTCTCCTTGTCGGAGATGATGTCCAGCCCCGCCAGCATGCCGTTGTTCGCCATGTTCACGGCTGGCTGAGGTGTGATTGGTGGGTAAAAGGATCCCGGCTTGGTGGCCGGGATTTATGATTAACGCCTGGCTAGTTTGTTGCTAATAAAAACACCAAAGCTGAGCATTATTCCAAGTATTGAGCCAGTTGTCGCTGACCTCTTAACATCTTCTAATGAGAAGAGTAGATTACCACCAACAAATAAATAAGCACTCAGGCGGAGAATGAATGTCGCCGAGATGCAAAATAAAATCATAACAACAACACTAATTAATAAACTTATCAGTAATTTCATTAGTTGGCGTCTCCATTCGATTTTATTTGATCCTGTAGGATATTCCCTGACTTCTCAGAAACGTAAGAAGCCCCAACGTTACCTGCTGCACTTGGATATTTGCTCGGAAGCATTTCCTTCGATATCCCCAGTTGTCCTTTGACTTCGGTATATTTCAGCAGGTCAGGATTGAACTTTGGATCCCAGCCACCAGTGATCCATTTACCAGCGGCATTTGTCCCTGAAGAGATCAATTTACCGGCTCCATAACCTAATGCCGATCCTGCACCATTAGTTATCGCACCAGTTAGCGGATCATCGCCATTGATTTGATTCGTTAAGGCTCCTCCAACAGCGTTCCAGATCACTGTACCGGTCAGGCCATTTCCGATGGTGATAACGTTTGTCCAGCCAGCGACAACAGAGTTAACCGGGTTCACCGTGCCATCTTCAGCGTACTGAGCGCCTGCATTAACCCCTGCACCCAGTGCCCACATTGCCTGCGCTGGAGCTGTTAAAGATGCCACGCCGCCAGTTGCCAGCGCTCCCGCAATCGCTTTATTTACCGCCTCGCCGCGCTGGCAGCTAACTGAAGAAGGATCGTCTGCACAGGACATCACGTCTTTACCCTGCTTCTGCACGAACTTTTTCTGTCCCGCTTCGGTTCCACCAAATAAGTTGTTATTAACCGCGTTCTGTCCCGCCTGCGCACCCGCCACCGCACCCGCGGCGCTGTCACCTACAACGCCGCCCGCAAGACCCGCCGCCAGCGTCCCCAGCGCGCTGATGGTCTGCTTCTCCGTTTCTGTCAGGCCGCTGACCGCATTACCCGGATACAGCTTATTCATCACCAGCTTCGCCATCACCTCACCGCTGACCGCTCCGGCTGCACCAGCCAGCGCTGAGTTGCCGGATGCGTAAGACGCTACCGCCCCAACAACCGCGTGGGCCATCGCCTGCGCTTCCGGGTTGCCTTCCGTCAGCTTATGTATCTGCTCAGCAAGATACGGACTTGCCGCGCCGCTCAACGCCTGAGCCATGTTCCCACCCGACAGGCCCTGCACCGCAGCTGTCACCGCGCTGATGGCCTGCTGCACCTTACCGCCGGTGCCGAACCCGCTCTCCGCGAACGCCTGATTATAGTAGTTGCTGTAAACCTGTTTATTGACGTCGCTTGCGCTGTACTGCTTCGTCGGATCCTTTGCTTTCAGCTCAGCCAGCGCTCTGTCGCGGTCGGTCTGCGTGGCGCCGGACATTTTCTCGTTTGCGGCCCGCGTCGCAATGATATCGCCCTGCGTCCGTGCGATATCCCCCGCCTGAGCCCCGATTTCCCCGATAAGCTGCGCCGCCTTCAGCCGGTTCTGCTCCTTCTCCTTGTCGAAGATGACGTCCAGCCCCGGATTCGCGTTCGCCACGTCGCGGCTGAGGTCCGCCACGTCCTGCGTCTGCTGTTCCTTATCGCGGATAACGATGGTGCCCTCACTCACCGCCGCCTTCGTGGTGGAGTCCGCGCTGCCGCTGTCGTTCAGCCCCGCCAGCATGCCGTTCGCCATGTTCCCGGCGAACTGACCGCCCACGCTGCCGCCCGTGCTCATGCCCGCACTCTGATGCTCCACCTCATATTCCGCGTGGTTCTCAATATTGCCGAAGCCCAGCGTGCCGGTGTCGAGCCGGTTCTTATCGGCGGAGGCCGTCGAGCTGATGACCGCCCCGTTCAGCTGCGTGTGCTCATCCACCGTGACGTCAAAGCCGCCCTTCCCGGCAAATATCCCGGTCTGCTCCGCCACGCTCTGCCAGGTGCTGTGCATCTTATCCCGGCTCACGTTCACGTTCGCCGACCCGGTCATTGAGCCGAACGTGAAGCTGCCGCCCGCGCTGGCGCTCTGCTGTTTGCTGTCGTAGCGGTCGCTGTCCTGCTCCGAGGTCAGCGTCAGGTTGCGGCCCGCGTCCACCTTCACGCTCTCACCGCTGGCCTGCGCGCCCGTGAGCGTCGTGTCGCGCCCGCTGGTCAGGCTGAGCCGGTTGCCCGCGTCCAGCGTGGTCTCGCTGTGCGTCAGCCCGTTGCCTTTTTCGCTGCCCTTCGCCGCGTTGACGCTCGCCGACACGCTGATGCCGTAGCCGCCTGACCCGACGCCGATGCCTACGCCGACGCTGCCGCCCTTGCTGCTGTTTTTCCCATCGGTGCTCTGCGTGTTCTGCGCCGACTGCAGCAGGATGTCCCGCGACGCATCCAGGCTCAGGTCGCCGCCCGCCTTCAGCTGGCTGCCGGTGATGCTGATGTCGCCGCTCTGCGCCGTACCGTTTTTGCCGGTTGCCGTGACGGTCAGATTCCGGCCCGCCGTCAGCGTGCTGCCCTTCGACTGACTGCTCTCAGTACGCGCTTCGCTTTTCGACGACTGACTGCCGTACGAGGCGCTGACGCCGATGGTGTTGGTCGAGCCCGCCTGATAGCCGTCCTGCCCCGGCTTCAGGTCGCCGGCGGCATTGTGTGCGTCCGCGGCGGCGGTGTTAAGCCCGTCCATCTGAGCTGCCTGCGCCGCCTGCACCCCGTTCAGCGCCGCCTGGGTGTTCTGCAGTGCGCTGACACGCCCGCCACCCGACTTCCTCGCCTGCTGCGCGCTGCTCACTGCCGTGTTGAGCGCGCTGCCTGCCGTGCCTGACAGGGCGATGCGCAGACCGCTCTGTTTCTGCTCGAAGGTTTCCTTACGGCTGCGTGAATCAAAGCCCGGGTCGATAGTTACGCTGTCGCCCGTCAGGTTCATGTCCTGACCTGCCACCAGGTCTGCGCCGCCGACGTGCAGCCGGTTGCCCGCCGTGATATCCACGCTGCCCTGGCTGCTGCCGATGGTGCTGACGCTCTGACTCTGGGTGGTGCCTTTCTCATCAATTTCGTGCCGCGTGGACTGCTTGCCGACGGTGAAGCCGATGCCGCCGCTGCTCATCAGCCCGCTTTTTTTCTTTTCTTTCAGCTGGTAGTGGCTGTCGGTCTCGGTTGCCGCGCCAATCTCCACGTCGCGCCCGGCCCGCAGACTGACGTCCTGGTCGGCAGCCACCGCCGAGCCGGTCACCGTCAGGTCGCGTCCGGCGATGACCGCGACGCTTTCGCCGCTCAGCAGGCTGCCGTTCTCACGGGTGGTAACGTCCCGCGTCACGCTGTGACTGCTACTTTTGTTCAGCAGGCCTTTATTCTCTGAGCGTTCTTCACTATAGAGTGACTCACGTTCGGTGGCGGTGTTGAGCACCACGTCCTGTTTCGCCTGAAGCCCGACCGCGCCCTGTTCGCTGTGAAGCGTACTGCCGGTCACGGTGACGTCGCCCTCGCGCCCAATCACTGTTACGCCCTGCTGCCCGCTGAAGGTGCTACCGGTGCTGCTCTCGCGCACGCTTTCTTCTTCACGATGGGTGCGGGTATTACCCTCACGCTTGTTTTCGCTGTCCTGATCGAGCAGGCTGGCGCGCGCATCTTTAATGGTGACGTTCTGCGCGCTGACGCCGATGCGGCCCTGGGTACTGTCAACCTGCGCGCCTTCGGCCAGCAGGTTATTACCCGCCACCAGCGTCACACCCTGAGCGCCGCTCAGGGTGCTGAGCAAAAGACGATCTTCCGGGCGACTGTTGCTGACCGACGAGGTCCGGCTGTCGGCCTCAAGATGGGTGGTATTGGTGGTGGTTTCAGCGCCGATGCGGATGTCGCCGCCAGCCTGAACCCGGGCGGAGCCGGAGGCGCTGGCCTGGCTACCGGTCAGCGTCAGGTCACGACCGGCCGAGAGCAGAAGATTGCCACCGGCGTTAAGCTCGCTGCCCTTTGCCTGCTGCCACTCGCCGCTGACCTGCGCCATGCGCCTGCCCGCTTCTTCTATGCCGCTGCTGGTGCGGTTACCCATCGCCCCGGAGATCACGTTCAGGCTGCCGCTGTGACTGCTTTTCGCGGCACCGATCTCAAGGTTGTTGTGCGCGCTCAGACTGAGGTTATTGGTGGCATTGAGTTTCGCGCCCTGCAGCCGGATATCGGTGCCGCTGAGGCTGATATCCTCAGCACTCATCGTCGCCTGACGCAGGGCATTCTGCAGATCGGTGCTGATCGTCAGCGTCTCCGCCTTCACATCAATGCTGCCCGCCGTGATGTCGCCACCCAGGTGCTGAAACTGCCCGCTGTCGATGGAGAGCGCCTGGTCCGCAAAGAGGTTACCGGCATTAGTCACGCTGTCTGCCGAGAGCTGCAGATTACCGCCGCCAATCACCGCGCCCGCGCCAGTCAGGCGCAGCGTGGTCTGTGCCAGATAAACTTTCGGCACCCACACCGTCTGAGGGCCGTCTGCCGTATCAACCGTTTCGCTGACCAGCCAGACGATATCCTGTTGCAGCGCCGCAATCTGCTGCGGCGTCAACGCCACGCCCGGCACCAGATGGAAATCCTGCGCCACTTTAGAGCCGTTGTTCATTAGCTCCTGATACTGCGCCATCGCATCCCAGCCGTTAACGGAAGGCCTGCCGGTCAGTTTCAGGACCTGCTCGCGAACCAGACGCTGCTCATAAAAACCGTCGCCCAGGCGTTTATGCACCTGTGACGGGTCGTAACCCACCCGTTCAAGCAGATAGTCGCTGCTGATAAATTTGCTCTTGCTGGTAAAACGCTCGTCAGTCACGATCAGATACGGGCTGCCCGCCGCGGTATGCTGGCTGAACAGACCATTATTGGGGATGGTTGTGGCGACTTTCTCCAGCTGTTGTAGCGCCGTCAGGGCCAGTTCAGCCGGTAACAGTGGGCGACCCGTTGTGTTATTACCCGTCGTAAGTTCTGTGTCGCCGTCATGGCGGGCGACCCCGTCCACGGCAAATGCCAGTGGGTTACGTTCATACTCAGCGCGCTCAGCGTCCACTGCTTGCAGCGCCGCTTCAAGCTGGCTGATCTGCGCCTGATTAACGGTGGTATTACTGATGCTGGCCCCGTTAATGCTGACGTTGCCGTTGCCGGTAATGATGCCGTCAACGGTTGCCAGGGCGGTGGTCTCATCGGAATTGAAGGTCGGATACCAGTGATGGGTATCCTTGTCATAGTGGTCGACAATCACTTCCTGCCGTCGCTCATTAACCGAGTAGCCCCGGTTATCAATGCTGCCACCGCCATCCAGTGTCAGATTGCCGTTAGCCGTGATCACGCTGGCATCGTTGAGTAACGCTCCGGTGATGCGTAGGATCATGTTGCCGTCCGCCAGAATACGGGCACCCATGCCTTCGCTGACCAGCCGATCACGCGTTATGGTGCCAGTTGCAGTTCGTTCACGGAAATTGTTGTAATCAGTAACGAACGGCGCATTGTCGATGTCGATATGTTTTTCGGGATCCCATTGCTCCAGACGTCCACGATCATGTTCACGCCACACCGTATTTTGATAGGGAGTCGGTACGTTATTTTGCCGGAATCCGCGGGTTTCATAGAACGTCATGGCATACGTGCCATCGGCGCTGGGGTTCAGCGCCAGATAGTTAACCCAAAGATCGGTCAATACGCCCTGATTGTTCATGACACGAACCTGGGCGCGTTTGCCCGCAGCGTCAATTGCCAGCAGGGTGCCGTAAGGATTGCTCTGCGCCGCTGACTCATCCTGGAAAGTCAGTTGCTGGGTCGTTGACGCCATGGTGCTGAGATCGGTGCTCACTGCTGAGCCATAAGATCGCCAGTAGTAGTTATAACGATGCCACTTGTAGTCGCTGGTCTCAGCCTCACGCTCTATCACCAGCCCTTCGCGCAGGTTATTGAGCCGCCGCGCCTCCAGCGTCATATAACCATCCGCTTCAACAAAGCTCGCCCGGTTCTCGATCAGGTCATCGCTCTGCAATGACAGGCGATTGCCGCTATAGAGCAGCGCGCCATCTGTGTTGCTCAGCCGCTCACGGGCCTGCAGGGTCAGGTTTTGAGTTGCCGCGATAACCGCAGGCTGTCCATGGTTGTCGATTACCCGACCACGCACGGTGACTTCATCACCCATCAACGCGGCACGGTTATCCAGCGAGTCGACACTCAGCGTCAGGTCGTCGGCTTCAAGACGTCCGCTGTTCAGCAGCGCACCGGTCGTGAGCTGAACTGTTTTGCCCACCAGCATCGCCGGGTTGGTTATGCCTGCCGCATTCAGCACCAGATTACCCGGCAGCAGCCAGTCCACCAGGTTAGTAAACGCCCCGCTCAGAGAGACAGTCACCGTGCCGTTACTGCTGATGGTTTCGTCCGCCTGGCGGGTGTAGTCCTGTTGCGCGCTCAGCGTCAGAGCTTGCAGGCCCAGCAGCGTGCCGCCCTGATTATCGAAAGAGTGTGCATGGATGTTTAATGCGCCAGCACTCTCCAGCCGTCCGCTCTGATTGAGCAGCACCAGCGGTGAATCAGTCGGTGAGAGATCACCATTGAGGGTGAGATCGCCATTCGCCAGCACCCGTCCCTGACGGTTGTCCAGCTGTGCAACACCGCGCAGCCTGAGCGTTCCGGCGCTCTGCAGCCGTCCGGCGCTGTTATCGATATCTCGGGCAGAAATGTCGGTATGGGTGGTGCCGAGTAACAGGCCGCCGTCGCGGTTGATAAGGCGATCGGCCTGCAGTGAGAGCCCCGCCTGACTGCTGATCACACCCTGTGTACTGTTATCGATCGCCGTGGCGTTCAGCACTAAATCCTGCGTGGCGACAAACTGGCCGCCCTGATTGTTCAGTTGTGCGGCTTCAAGGGTCAGCGCCGCGCCGCTGTGGACTTTGCCCTGCTGATTATTGAGCGTGCCGACGTGATAACTTCCCGCGCCCTGGCTGATTAGTGTGCCGCTGGCATTCTCCAGCTGCCCGGTGGCCAGATTAATCGCTTCACGGCTGCTGAACACGCCCTGACGGTTGTTGATCGTTGCGGCATTGATCTGCTGTCCGCCATTGCTGCGTACCGCGCCGCCATTGTTATCAAACTGCCCTGACAGCTGAAGTGTCAGCTGTTGCTGGCTGTCGATGTTGCCGCCTGCGTTGTTCAGCGTCTGCGCATCCAGTTGGAACGCTTCGCCGCTCTGCATCTTACCGGCCTGGTTATGCAGATCCCCGGCCAGATTCAGCTTCAACTGCCGCTGACTGAAGAGCAGACCGCCCTGGGTGTTATCGAGTCGCGCAGCGGTAATAGTCAGCCCCTCACCAGCCAGCCATTGGCCACCCGCATTGTTAATGTTACCGGTGCGGCTGCCTTCGGTCTGACCCTGAACGGTAAGCTGCTGCTGAGCAGAGACTTTACCGGCCAGGTTGTTGATATCCTGCTCAATGCGTAACGCCATGCCAGCAGCCGATTGCAACACGCCGCTGGCGTTACTAAGCCAGTTCGCCGAGAGTTCAGCCTGCTGCTGACTTTGTACGCTGCCCGCCGTGTTATCGAAACCGGCAGTCGTGGCAGTCCAGCTTCCCTGGCTGCCCATCCAGCCCTGCGCATTGCGCATCTCCTGCGCCTGAAGCGCCTGGTTTAACCGGCTGAAGATGCGGCCATTGCTGTTATCCAGATGACCAGCAACCTGCATATCCAGCGTATCCAGCGCATTGATCGCGCCCTGAGCATTGAACAGATTTGCGGCGCTGGCCTGCGTGCGGCCATTACCGGTCAGGGTGCCACCCTGATTGTCCCAGTCGCCCGCCAGGTTCAGCGTCAGCGCCTGCTGGCTGAGAATCTGCCCTGACTGGCGATTGTTCAGTGCGCCGCCCTGCAGCAGCAGATCGCCGCCGCTTTGCAGCGATCCGCCATCGTTATCAAATAGCGTCGCTGCGGTGCCATGGACCGCGAGGGCATTTTTCGCCGTGAGTTTGCCGCTCTGGTTGAGGATATCGCCACGGCTGGTCAGCTCCAGATCACCGCCAGACTGCAACCGGCCGCTGGCGTTATTGAGCTGATCTGTCGTCGCCGTGACTCGCTCACCGCCCTGTGCCGTTCCGTCGCGGTTCTGCCAGAGTCCGCCGCTGTTGAGTGAGAGATGATGACCCGCTTCGATCCAGCCATCGCTGTTATCCAGGCCCTGTAGTGTCGTCAGATCGAGATCGCGCTGGCTGACGATCTCGCCCTGCACATTATTCAGATGCTGCGCGGTCAGCGACAGCTGACCGCCGTTCAGGGTGCCAGCGTGATTATCGAGATCACCGCCCGCGCTGAGCGTCAGCGCATCACCGGCCAGCAGCTTACCCTGACTGTTGTTAACTGCGTCGCGGGCATTAATAGCCAGCGCGGCCTGGGTTTTAACGGTGCCACCCTGGTTAGTCAGGCTGCCTGTCTCAAGCGTCAGATCGCCGTTGTTACCCAGCTCACCCGCGGTATTGTCGAGCAGACCGTCAATCCGCCATTTTTGGGCGGCGTTGTCGAGTGCGACTATACGTCCACGCTGGTTATTCAGCGAGGCGGCCCGGAAGCTGAGCTGCCTGCTCTCAATCGCTCCGTCGCTGTTATCCAGCCCACCACTCAACGTGAAGCGGCTTTCGCCACTTCCGGTCTGCGACCATCCGGCCTGCTGGCTGAACAGGCTGCGTCCATCGACCTGCCAGCGCCCGGCGCTAATCTGCGCCTGCTGCGCCTCGATATCACCTGCCGTGTTAATCACCAGCTCCGTGCCATTAATCACCGCCTGCCGCACGGCAACACCACCCTCCTGAGCCGTCAGCGTTGCGCGGCTGGCCGCGATCTGAGCGCCACTGAGATCGACCCGGCGTCCGCGCGCGCTGACATCTTTTTGGCTCAGCAGGCTGCCGCTGGCGCGAATGGTATCCTGGCTCTCCAGCTGCAGATTAGCTTCCTGCACAACCTGGCTACTGGCATCGCTGCCTGCCAGCAGGTGTCCGCTGCTCTGGATGCTGCGGGCCGCCGTCAGCCGCACATCACCTGCCGCCGCCAGGGTGCCGGACTGAGTGATTCCGCCTTCGCGGCTCCGGACCGTCAGCTGACCACCACTGTGAAGTTTGCCCTGGTAGTCAATATCCTCTCTGGCCGCCAGACTGATGTCGCCTCCGGCCTGCGTCACGCCATCCTGCGCCGCCGACTGCCAGACAAGCTTACCTTCGCTGCTCACCACCAGCGTTTTGCCCGCCTGCACCTGAGCGTTCTGATTTCGCACGCCGACGCCCGCTTCGGTGCCTATCATGCGGATCTGGCCGCTGTACATGCCGCCCATCTGCCCCATGTCGATCGCCAGTTCAGGTCTGGCGCTGCCGTCATCAGCCAGCGGTGTGACCGTCTGTGCGTCTGCGCTTACGCGATTGCGACCGGCCACCACCGCCAGCTCTTTTTTGGCCCAGACGCCCGCATTGATCTCCACCGCGCGGGCCAGTACGTCAACATACTCATTATCATGACGTGCATCGCCGTTGAGTCCGCCGCCTTCAATGCGCACCACGCCGCGTTCGACCTGATAACCCGCCAGACTACCGTCAGCGTTGAGCTGTGGTTTGCCGGTGGTCAGCGTCATGCGCCCGGCGTTGATAGTGCCGCATCCGTTACAGACAATCCCGGCCGGGTTGGCAACGATCACCTGCGCCCGTCCGCCCGCCACTTCCATATAACCGCGCAGCTGGCTGGGATTATTGCTGTTTACTTCGTTGATGATCACCCGCGCCGCTGGGGTCTTTGGGTTGAGATTCGGGTTGCCCTGAATCATTCCGGCCAGTTGTGTTGAGGTCATCACTGCGGAGTTATTCAGGATGGCGCCGTTCTGCGCGACATCGAATTGCTGATACTGGTTATGCGAGATACCCGCCTGATTGGGGGCGGTGATATTAACCTGCGGAAGCCCATTCTGGGTGGCGATGACGTCCGGCCGCTGTCCTGGCGTAGCATTGCTATCCGCCACAATGCCGTTCGCCATTGCAGGCCCGGCAAACAGGGCCATTCCCAGCAGCCACGCCGCGCGGCGTAAAGTGACCCAGAGACGCGGCGTGCCGTTGCCACGGCTCTGACCGGGCTCCGTGCTGCAACTGCGGGCAAGTTCTGACACCACCCGGAGTTCCCCATGGGTGCGGCTGAAGATAATGCGATAGCAATGTTTATTCATGGGTCACATCCATGTGAAAGTCACTCAGTTCAGATAGCGGGATCGCCCGCTTTGGTGGTCAGATTTCCAGGTTAACGCTGAAACCCGCCGTCGCGCCTGATGTATGAAATCCCGCGGGTTTATAGAGCGGAATGCCCGCAAACAGGTCGTAGCTGAAGCGCCCCCAGAGCGCGCCGCGTACGCCTATTGCACTGCCTGCCAGCTGATGCCCGACAAGATCGCGAGTCGCAGGTCCGCTTACCCGGCCATAATCGGCAGCCAGATAGAGCTCATGTCCGCGCGAGAAAAGATTCCAGCCAATTTCGTTGCGCCACAGCAGTCCTTTTTCCCCCGACAACATCTGTTCACCGTCGAAGCCGCGTACCGTATAACGGCCGGCAATCGCCATGCGCTCCTGTGGCGTCAGGGCATTCGGACTCCATTGGCCCCGCACACTGCTGTAGACCCGCCAGGGCTGCTCGCCCACGGCGAAAGGATGGTTGATGCCGAGGTCGCCCAGCAATATGCCGGTACGCGCGCTGCCCTGATGACGCGACTCTTCTGGTGCAGGAAGCGCATTAAACGCACCAGTACCGCGCCGCCAGGCGATACTGGCGTCCAGCGTGCTGCTGCCCAGATAGCTATGCTGATTCAGGCCCAGTTCCCAGCCCGCGGTGCGCCGCTTTTGCTGCACAATGTCGATATCGTTGACGGCGTTGGTGGAATGTTTGCGGTAGCCACGCAGATTAAGCGTGGTTTTGTTCGACTGATCGCGGTAGAGCACCCGGGAGACCGTGAGCTGGAAATTATCGCTCTTGCCGCTGTAGCGCAGCACCTCATTGGCATTGGGGATGTTCTGGTGATAGGTGTAGTCGTTGTAGTTGGCGGAAACGGCCCAGTAGCCTATCGGGAAAAAGTAATTCAGGGTGTGCGAGCGGTTACCGAACGGCCCATGCTCAAACAGATTTTTGCCAATATTGGCGTAAAACAGATCGTTCTGCGCAAAGGGCGCATCCACTGCGAGGGTGGCGGAACCGAGGTAGCGCCCGGTACTTCTGGAGCCGCTGTCATCCAGTCCCAGACTGAGCCGCACCGGTCTGCCTTCGCGCCAGTTGACCTGCAGATCGCTGGTGGCTTCCTGCTCGCCCGGCACGATTTTAATGTCGGCACTGGCACTGGGCACCCGCTTGAAGTTTTCCAGCCCCTGCTCAATATCCCGCAGATTTAATATCTCGCCCGATGACGCCGGAATCGCATTCCACAGCCGTCCACGCCAGGAAACCGGTTCATCAAAACGGATCCTGCTGATACGGCCCGGCTGTAACGTCAGCGTTAACACGCCTTTGGTCAGATCCTGCTCCTGTGCCATGACGCGGGTGGTGACATAGCCTTTGGCGAGAATTGCATTCTGCACTTTGTTAATGACCAGCACGATGCCCTGTCCGCCCATGCAGCGGCCGGTGGCGTCCGCGGCGGCGTGGAGCGCCCACTGAAAACGGCTGGCTTCGTCGCCAGTCAGGGCGATCTGATTGATGGTAAAGCAGGGTTGCTCACCGGCAGGATAACCGGGCAGACGACTATCAGGACGGGGAAGATGTTCATTCGCCTGCGGCGCATTCTGCTGTTGCAGCACGCGCTCGCGCGTCTGCTGACGCAGTTGCTCGCGGGCATCAATTGCCTGGCCTTCTTCGCGGGGATTATCGGCTGGCGGGGCTGCCATCACCGGGAAAGCAGAGCAGAGCAGCGCGCCTGCCACCATGGCGAGCAGACGCACTGGCGGATGACAGAGCGATAAACAAATCCTTTTCATGAAAATTCCATTTCACTAAATGTAACCGGGTGTAAATTCTGGCGAATTATCCATCAGGAAAGGGGAAAAACAAGAGGGCTGGCTATTTTTAGGGCGGTTTCTTAACCACCGGATTGATGAAAAACTTTAGAGTATTACAGGAGAAAAATTAACAAGTAACCATTTGATATATATGAAACATTTATAATCTTGCGCATCACAACAGCCGATTCCTGATGACCGGCAATGGCAGTTTAAGCACTTTAGCGTATTCATTTGCACCCTAAAAAATGGCCGCTATAGCAGTCACACTCAGGTATGAGTCGAAGACATCAGGCCAAAAAATCCCATAAAAAAAGGGACGATTGCTCGTCCCTTTTTCGCACAACAAATAGCATTACTGCAGCAGCGAGATATCCGCGACCTGCAGGAACAGCTCACGCAGTTTTGACAGCAGCGTCAGGCGATTAACCCGCACCGCCTGATCGTCGGCGTTAACCATCACTTTATCGAAGAAGTTGTCTACCGCAGTACGCAGCTGTGCCAGTTCGACCAGCGCATCCTGATAACGACCTTCAGCGAAGTAAGGCTGCAGCTTGCTGCTCAGCGCAGTGACAAAGGTCGCCAGCTGGATCTCTTCGTTCTCTTTCAGCAGCGACGCCTGCACGCTCTCATTCAGCGTTTCAGTCGATTTTGCCAGAATGTTAGAGACGCGCTTGTTCGCCGCCGCCAGTGCTGCGGCTGCTTCCAGCGTACGGAAGTGCGACACCGCTTTCATGCGTGCATCAAAGTCAGCCGGACGGGTCGGACGACGCGCCAGAACCGCCTGCAGCGTGTCGATGCTGTGACCCTCTTCCTGATACCAGGCGCGGAAGCGACCCAGCATAAAGTCGATCACATCATCCACCACGCGGGCGTTGCTCAGCTTGCTGCCATACAGGCGCACCGCTTCTTCGGTCAGAGTCTGCAGGTCAAGCGGCAGGTTTTTCTCGACTATGATACGCAGCACGCCCAGCGCCGCACGACGCAGTGCGAACGGGTCTTTGTCGCCTTTTGGATGCTGACCAATGCCGAAAATACCGGCCAGCGTATCCATTTTATCGGCAATCGCCAGTGCACAGGCGACAGGGCTGGACGGCAGATCGTCACCGGCAAAGCGCGGCTGATACTGCTCATTCAGCGCCACCGCCACATCTTCGGCTTCGCCGTCGTGACGCGCGTAGTGCATGCCCATCACGCCCTGGGTGTCGGTGAACTCGAAGACCATGTTGGTCATCAGGTCACACTTCGACAGCAGGCCCGCGCGGGTGGCGTGATTCACATCTGCGCCAATTTCACCGGCAATCCAGCCCGCCAGGGCCTGAATGCGATCGGTTTTATCGCGCAGCGTGCCCAGCTCTTTCTGGAACAGCACCGTCTCCAGACGCGGCAGGTGATCTTCCAGACGCTTTTTGCGGTCGGTATTAAAGAAGAACTCTGCATCGGCCAGGCGTGGACGTACCACCTTCTCGTTGCCGGAGATAATCTGGCGCGGATCGCTGGATTCGATGTTGGTGACGAAAATGAAGTTCGGCATCAGGTTGCCGTCATTGTCATACACCGGGAAATACTTCTGATCGCCTTTCATGGTGTAGACCAGCGCTTCCGCAGGTACCTTGAGGAATTTCTCTTCAAAGGTCGCGGTCAGGACCACCGGCCACTCCACCAGCGATGTCACCTCTTCCAGCAGGCTGTCGCTGATATCAGCGTTGCCGCCTAAACGGCGTGCTGCTGCTTCAGCATCGGCTTTAATCATCGCTTTGCGGACCTGATAGTCGGCAATGACCTGGCCGCGTTTTTCCAGCACATCAGGGTACTGATCGGCGTTGTCGAGCGTGATTTCGCTTTCACCCATAAAGCGGTGACCACGAATAACCCGATCTGACTTAATGCCCAGAATGGTGCCTGGGATCAGCTCATCGCCCAGCAGCATCGTCACGGTGTGAACCGGACGAACGAACTGCACATCGCTGTTGCCCCAGCGCATCAGTTTTGGCACCGGCAGCTTGCTGAGCGCGGTAGCGATCATTGCGGGCAGCAGCGCCTGGGCCGCTTCGCCTTTGACCTGAGCGCGATAAACCAGCCATTCGCCTTTATCGGTGGCGAGACGTTCAGCCTGATCGACGGTAATGCCGTTGCCACGCGCCCAGCCTTCAGCGGCTTTGGTCGCATTGCCGTCAGCGTCAAACGCAGCAGAGATCGCCGGTCCACGCTTCTCTACTTCCCGATCGGGTTGTGAGGCGCTCAGGGTGGCGACTTTCAGCGCCAGACGACGCGGCGCAGCAAACCAGCTGACCTCGCCGTGGCTCAGGTTAGCGGCATCCAGTTCAGCCGTTACCTGCGCGGCAAAGGCTTCTGCCAGGCTGCGCAGGGCTTTTGGTGGCAGCTCTTCGGTGCCGATCTCCACCAGGAAGGTTTGTTCAGTCATGGCTGCCTCTTACTTTTTGTTATTGCACATCGGGAAGCCCATTGCCTCGCGAGAGGCGTAGTAAGCTTCAGCCACGGCTTTGGTCAGGGTACGAATGCGCAGAATATAGCGCTGACGCTCTGTTACCGAGATCGCTTTGCGGGCATCCAGCAGGTTGAAGCTGTGTGCCGCTTTAAGAATGCGTTCGTAGGCGGGCAGTGGCAGCGGTTTTTCCAGCGCCAGCAGATGCTGCGCCTCTTTCTCATACTGCTCGAAGCAGGTAAAGAGGAAATCAACGTCGGCGTATTCGAAGTTATAGGTGGATTGCTCCACTTCGTTCTGATGGAACACGTCGCCGTAGGTGGTTTTGCCCAGCGGACCGTCGCTCCACACCAGATCGTAAACGCTGTCGACGCCCTGGATGTACATCGCCAGACGCTCCAGACCGTAGGTGATCTCGCCGGTCACCGGCTTACACTCCATGCCGCCAACCTGCTGGAAGTAGGTGAACTGCGTCACTTCCATGCCGTTGAGCCACACTTCCCAGCCGAGTCCCCAGGCACCCAGCGTCGGGTTTTCCCAGTTATCTTCCACGAAGCGAATGTCATGCACCGTCGGGTCCATACCCAGCTCTTTCAGCGAGCCAAGATAGAGCTCCTGAATGTTGTCCGGTGAGGGTTTGATGATCACCTGGAACTGGTAATAGTGTTGCAGGCGGTTCGGGTTTTCACCGTAGCGGCCATCGGTAGGACGGCGTGATGGCTGCACGTAAGCGGCGGCGATCGGCTCCGGGCCGAGTGCGCGCAGGCAGGTCATCGGGTGTGAAGTGCCAGCGCCCACTTCCATGTCCAGCGGTTGGACAATGGTGCAGCCCTGACGCGCCCAGTAATCCTGCAAGGTCAGGATCAGCCCCTGAAAGGTTTTGGTATCAAACTTTTGCATGTTGAGTGTGCACGCGCTTCGGTTAGATTAAAAAAAGAGGCCGACAGTATACCCTTTGACCGCGCGATGTGCAGCCGTAAATCCCAGGCGCTACCGGCGCGTTTTCGCGGTGATTCAGGGCGCTGGCATACAGATGGCTCCGAATCCTGCTGGCAGCAGTTGTTGCTCTGGTCGCATTTGGCTACCCTTTTGCGCATGGACGCGATGCGCAAGAGGATGCCATGCCGCAGAAGATTTACTGGATCGATAATTTACGCGCGGTTGCCTGCCTGATGGTGATCGTGATTCACACCACCACCTGGTATATCACCGGGCCGATGGCGGTGACTGGCATCACCTGGGATGCGGCTAATCTGCTGAACTCAGCATCACGCGTCTGTGTTCCGCTGTTCTTTATGATCTCCGGCTATCTGTTTTTCGGCGAACGCAGCGCCCAGCCGCGCCATATGCTCCGGCTGGTGCTCTGTCTGCTGTTCTACAGCGCGGTATCGCTGGCCTATATCACCTGGCTGACCCCCATCAGCGAAGGGCGATCAATCCTGAAGATGCTGCAGAAGCCGGTGTTTTATCACCTGTGGTTCTTCTTTGCGCTGATCGGCATCTATCTGCTGTCGCCCCTGATCCAGGTAAAAACCGTGCAGGCGCGCTACGTGGCGCTGCTGGTGCTGGTGCTGGCGGTGCTCGCCAACCCCAATACGGTCAGCCAGTCGCTGGGGCCGTTTCACTTTCTGCCGGTTAATCTCTATGTCAGCGGTGACAGTATCTACTACCTGCTCTATGCGCTGCTGGGACGGGCTATCGGCACGATGGAAACGACCCGGCGCGGCCTGACGCCGCTGGCTGCCGGGCTGTTTATCGCCTGTGTGATTGGCATTACGTTAGGGACGAAACAGGCGCTGATCGTCAACGGGGCGTTTAATGACACCTGGTATCTCTACTGCGGACCGCTGGTGTTTATCGCCGCGATCAGCCTGCTCATCGTGTTTAAAAACAGCCTGAACCAGCGCACGCTGCCCGGTTTAACGGTGATTGCACGTTATTCACTGCCGATCTACGGCTTTCATGCGCTGTTCATTCACTACCTGCGAACGCATCATTACGATGATATGTCGCGTCCGTGGCTCGACCTGCCCTGGGTGTTCGGGCTGACGCTGGGCGGCAGCCTGCTGCTGGGTATGGCATTGAAACGCGTCGATACCCGTCACTTTGTCAGCTGATCGGCTTCGCGCTGGCGGGCGCGCCGTAGCTGGCGCGCCGATGAAAATCCCGCCGCCAGCGCCGCTTTTTCGGCAGATTCACCCTGCTGCTGACGCTGGCGTGCCACGCCAACCCGCAGCTGCTCATGGTATTCACGCACGCTAATCCCCAGATGCTGGCGAAACAGCCGCGCCAGATGGCGGCTGCTGACATGCGTGCGTCCGGCCAGCTCGGTCAGGGTCCAGCCGTGCTCAGGATGGGCAATCATCAGATCCTGCGCCCGGTGAATGGCCGGATGCATGTGGTTGCGGTAACGCAGCCACGGCGAAAGTTGCGGATCGTCACCGGCACGGCGGAACCAGACCACCATCTCCCGCGCTACCGCCAGCGCGGTTTGCGTATCACAGAGCTGATTAATCAGATGCAGCGCCAGATCGATTCCCGCCGTGATGCCTGCGCTGGTCCAGATATTCTCATGCCCGACAAACACCCGGTTCTCCTGCACCCGTGCGCGCGGGGCCGCGGCTTTCAGACGGGCAATCACATCATGATGGGTGGTGCAGACCACGTCATCCAGCATGCCTGCCTGCGCCGCCAGCAGCGCACCCGAGCAGACGCAGACCAGCATAAAGGTCTGCGCGCGCAGCGCGCCGTGCTGGCGCATCAGCCACTCGCGTGCCTCTCCGGCCTGTGGCGTGGCGTAACAGACCTGCGAGTCATAGACGCCAGGCACCACCAGCAGACTCCCGGCGGGCAACTGCTCAGGTAACGGTTCGATGCCGCCAATGGTCATGCCGGTGGAGCAGACCACCTCCGGCTGCGGGCCGATGTAGCGCAGCGTAAAGTGATCGCCCGCCAGCTTCAACGTCTCGGCCGGTCCGGTGAGATCCAGCGCCATCACGCCGGGCAGGGTTAAAAACCAGACGGTGTGTGTCATGCTGGCCCGCGCTACACCAGATCCCAGCCACGGGCGCGCCACAGCGCAGGCAGTTGCGCCATATCGTCGAAGCGCGTCACCAGCGGATGATCCAGTTCAGGGTTGTGCGGGTCGGCGCAGTAGTAATAGACCGGAATGCCGGCGGCGATACCGGCGCGGGCGCCCGCTTCGGAGTCATCCACCAGAATGCAGCGCTCAATCGGTACCTGCATCTGTTCCGCAGCGTGGTACATCAGTTCCGGATCGGGCTTCCAGTGCAGAATGTCATAGCCGCTGTAGAGGTGCTCCGCAAACAGCGGCAGCATGCCGGTTAAGCCCAGCGAGTGCTGCATCTTTTTTACCGTCCCGTTTGAAACCACGCACATCGGCACCTTGATCTGCTCAACCAGCGCTTTCGCGCCCGGGATGGGCTGCAGTTGCTGATCAAACAGCCGCGCGACCTCTGCGCGATAAGCAGTCTCCACCTCTTCCATCGGCAGCGTCACCTGATGCGCGTCGCCGACGTCACGAATAATGTCGTAGAGTTTGACGCCCTTATACTTCTCAAACATCTGCTGCAGCGACAGTTCCAGGCCGTAACGGGCAAAGGTGTTGACGTAGGCCTGGGTACAGAGCAACTCACTGTCCACCAGCGTGCCATCGCAATCAAAAAAGACGCATTCTACTGACATCAGACTCTATCCTTCGATTCAGGGGTGTGCTCCACACTCTACCGCACTCAGCGCAGATTGCGAGACTGGCAATCGGTTGCGAAAAATCATTGTATTGCCCCGGTAAAATCGCCAGGATACGCGCCGATGATTTTTTCTTCTGGATGGATGGCATGAGCAAGCAAGGCGTTTTGCAGCGCATCTTCAGGCTGCAGGAACATGGCACCACGGTGCGCACCGAAGTGATCGCGGGTATCACCACCTTTCTGACGATGGTTTACATCGTCTTCGTCAATCCGCAGATCCTCGGCGTCGCCGGCATGGATACCCAGGCGGTGTTTGTGACCACCTGTCTGATTGCTGCCTTTGGCAGCATTCTGATGGGACTGTTTGCCAATCTGCCGGTGGCGCTGGCGCCTGCAATGGGGCTGAACGCCTTTTTAGCCTTTGTGGTGGTTGGCGCGATGGGCTATTCGTGGCAGGTGGGTATGGGCGCGATCTTCTGGGGTGCGGTCGGCCTGCTGATCCTGACGCTGCTGCGGGTTCGCTACTGGATGATTGCCAATATCCCGCTGAGCCTGCGCGTCGGCATTACCGCCGGTATCGGCCTGTTTATCGCCATGATGGGGCTGAAGAATGCCGGTATTATCGTGCCGAATCCCGATACCCTGGTGGCCGTGGGGAACCTGACCTCGCACAGCGTACTGCTGGGCGCGCTGGGCTTCTTTATCATCGCTATTCTGGCATCACGCAATATCCACGCGGCAGTGCTGATCTCGATGGTGGTTACCACTGCTATCGGCTGGATGCTGGGTGACGTGAAGTTTGTCGGCCTGTTTTCTGCGCCGCCTTCCATTACTTCTGTGGTCGGCCAGGTGGATATTAAAGGCGCGTTCAACATCGGCATGGCGGGCGTGATCTTCTCCTTTATGCTGGTCAATCTGTTCGACTCCTCCGGCACGCTGATCGGCGTCACCGACAAAGCGGGACTGACCGATGAAACCGGCACTTTCCCGCGCATGCAGCAGGCGCTCTATGTCGACAGCATCAGTTCAGTGAGTGGCGCGCTGGCAGGCACCTCATCCGTGACCGCCTATATCGAAAGCACCTCGGGCGTGGCGATTGGTGGCCGTACCGGCCTGATGGCCGTGGTCACCGGCCTGCTGTTCCTGCTGGTGACCTTCCTGTCACCGCTGGCCGCGATGGTGCCGTCCTACGCCGCTGCGGGCGCGCTGATTTACGTTGGGGTGTTAATGACCGCCAGCCTGTCGCGCGTTCGCTGGGATGATTTGACCGAAGCCGTTCCGGCGTTTGTGACCGCCGCCATGATGCCCTTCAGCTTTTCCATCACCGAAGGCATTGCGCTGGGATTCATCGCTTACTGCGTCATGAAGCTGGGTACGGGCCGCTGGCGTGAAATCAGCCCCTGCGTAGTGATTGTTGCTCTGCTGTTTGTGCTGAAGATTGTCTTTGTAGACGCGCACTAAGCGCATTCAGGGCCGCAACCGCCGGGTTGCGGCTTTTTACATTTCAGGATGCAGGCTGCGCTCGCTGGGCAGGCTGGTCAGCCGCAGAGCATGAGGCCCGATGTTGGGCTTACCCATCTCTATTTCGCGTAATGCGTGCCACTGAAAGGCGTTATCCATCTCCCACAGATGCAGACGCTGAGTCGCAGACGACAGCGCACACGACCAGACCAGCATGGGCTCCGCATCACACACCACCTGAATATCGGGATAGAGTGAAGATCGCAGCCGACCCGCACCGGGCAACAGGCGCAGCGAATCCAGTCCCCGATCGCCCTCTCCCGTCAGCTTGAGAATGCTCTGGCGTAATGTCCAGATCTGCGTCACCGCCTCCATGGCATCCTGCTGGGCATTGATCCAGGCGATCTCGCCCGAGGTTAATCCCTGAATCAGCTGCTCCTGAGTCTGACGGCTTCTGGCATGCACAATCTCCATATCCAGACCGGCACGTCCGCCCTCTTCGGCCAGCAGCACACCCACCGTATTGCCCGCATAGGCGATGCTGAAATCGGGCAGATCGCTGTCAGCAAAAACGGGGCGTCCGTTGCTCTGGATAAGCAGGCGCGGCAGCTCACCAATGCCATAAACCCGTAGCATCAGTTGTGCCAGCAGGGTACGGGCGGCAAGAAATCGCCCACGGCGTTTGTCAGCAAACTGCTGTGCCGTGTCGGTGATAGCCTGGGGAATGCGTAAATCATTAGCCGGGAAGCCGGGATCGCCCGTCCAGCGTACAAAATGACCAGCCATCTGTCGCTCCGTGAAAATGGTCAGATAATCATCAGAAGCATTGTAGGAATTTTCTTACCTTAATGCACCTGGCAACGCACAGATTGGGGTAAATTCGGAATAGGATGAGCAGAGTGAGCTGAGTTGCGGGGATCGACCAGAGATAAGCGTCGCGATTCGACTCGCGACGCGGGCAGCATCAGGCGAAACGACTCGCCTGCTCAAAGCTCAGTCGCGGCAGGCGCGGATGCAGTTTTGACGCATCACCGTAGCCGAGGTTAATCAGCAGGTTAACCTGATACTGACCGTCGGGGAAAAAGGCGTCATTGATTTTGGCCGGATCAAACCCGGACATCGGACCGGCATCCAGACCCAGCGAACGCGCCGCCAGAATCAGGTAGCCCGCCTGCAGGCTGCTGTTACGGAAAGCGGTCTCTTTTGCCGCCTCGGGACTGCCGGTAAACCAGCTGCGCGCATCAGCATGGGGGAACAGGGCGGGCAGCTGCTCATAGAACTCGCGGTCCCAGGCCACAATCACCGTGACCGGCGCGCTCATGGTTTTTTCCAGATTGCCGGAAGAGAGTGCCGGTTTCAGCTTCTCTTTGCCTTCCGCCGAGGTCACGAAAACAAATCGCGCAGGCGAGCAGTTCGCCGAGGTCGGGCCCAGTGCCGTTAAAGCATAGAGCTGCTCCAGCAGGGCGTTATCGACGGGCTTAGCCTGCCAGTAACTGTGGGTGCGGGCGTCATTAAACAGCGTGTCCAGTGCGGCAGTGTCGAGCGGTGTACTCATGCAACTCTCCTGTTTCAGGCGAAAAAGTTCGCCCAACGGTGTTCACGTAGTGGGTTTGCGTCCGGTCCGGCGCGGCGGGATGAGGCGGGGATCACTCACCGCAATCCGTCGCCGCACGTCAGATCGGCGCTTCAACCGTTATACGGCAATGCCGTGCCGCCGCAAAATAACATATCAGCAAGAATCAACGCAGAGGCGGGAATAACAGGGAGGCAGCGTGGCAGGAAATCTGGCCTGACAGCAGGACGCTATCAGGCCAGCACGGTTATTTACCGATACAGAAGCTGGAGAAGATGCGACCCAGCAGATCGTCAGAAGTGAACTCGCCGGTGATCTCGCTTAACGCCTGCTGGGCAAGACGTAACTCTTCCGCCAGTAGCTCACCGGCCCAGGCACCGAGCAGCTGCGCTTTACCCTGCTGTAAGTGCGTTGCCGCCAGCTCCAGCGCCTGCAGATGACGGCGACGCGCCAGGAAGCCGCCTTCCATATTGCCGGCGAAGCCCATGCTCTGCTTCAGGTGATCGCGCAGCTCGTCCACGCCCGCGCTGGTGCGTGCCGACAGGCGAATCAGTGAGTGACCATTTACTTCTGTCAGACCGAGAGACTCACCGGTGACATCCGCCTTGTTGCGGACCACGGTAATCGGCAGTTCGGGCGGCAGACGGGAGACGAAATCGGGCCAGATCGCCGCCGCTTCGGTGGCATCGGTCGTCGTGCCGTCCACCATAAACAGCACGCGATCAGCCTGTTCGATCTCCTGCCAGGCGCGCTCAATCCCGATGCGCTCCACTTCGTCGCTGGCTTCACGCAGACCGGCGGTGTCGATGATATGCAGCGGCATGCCATCAATATGAATATGCTCACGCAGTACGTCACGGGTGGTGCCTGCGATATCCGTGACGATGGCGGCGTCACGGCCCGCCAGCGCATTCAGCAGGCTCGATTTGCCCGCATTAGGCCGGCCCGCAATCACCACTTTCATCCCTTCACGCAGCAGGCTGCCCTGACGCGCTTCGGCACGGACGGCATCCAGGTCGCCGATCACCGTATTCAGCTGCGCTTCGATTCTGCCGTCAGAGAGGAAATCGATCTCCTCATCCGGGAAGTCGATAGCGGCTTCGACATAGATCCGCAGGTGAGTGAGTGCTTCCACAAGATGATTGATACGGGTGGAGAAGACGCCCTGCAGGGAGTTCACGGCCGAACGCGCCGCCTGCTCAGAGCTGGCATCAATCAGGTCAGCAATCGCTTCGGCCTGCGCCAGATCGAGCTTGTC
Source organism: Pantoea sp. Ft-CA_14 (assembly GCF_024520875.1). Taxonomy (NCBI): domain Bacteria; kingdom Pseudomonadati; phylum Pseudomonadota; class Gammaproteobacteria; order Enterobacterales; family Erwiniaceae; genus Pantoea; species Pantoea sp. Ft-CA_14. The sequence goes on from NZ_JALNPM010000007.1 coordinate 170,022, forward strand.
ATTCAGAAACGCACGCTCTGAAAACTCACCCGGCTGAGCGATACGCACGCCAGGCAGCGCCACGATGCGCTTCAGCAGCAGGTCGAGGATCACCGGGCCGCCGTGGCCCTGCAGCTCCAGCACATCTTCACCGGTAAAGGAGTTAGGACCAGGAAACCACAGCGCAATGCCCTGATCCAGCACGCGGCCATCGCTATCGGTGAACGACAGATAATCGGCGTAACGCGGCTTAGGCAGTTTGCCCAGCAGCTGGCGGGCGACCTCTGCCGCCTGGGCGCCAGAGACGCGCAGAATGCCTACGCCGCCGCGTCCGGGTGGCGTCGCCTGGGCAACAATGGTATCGCTGTGGCTCATAAATTTTCTCTCGCTACAAAAAACACAGGCGGTCGCTTTGACCGCCTGAGAATAGACTATTTTAGGGCGGGATTACTCCCGCTCTGGATCGCTTACGCTTTCTTCTTGTCGCGGCTATGCAGACCACGTTTTTCCAGGCCGCGATAAATCAGCTGCTGCTGGAGAATGGTGACCAGGTTGCTGACGATGTAGTACAGCACCAGACCTGACGGGAACCACAGGAAGAACACGGTGAAAATCACCGGCATGTACGTCATGATCTTCTGCTGCATCGGATCGGTCACGGTGGTCGGTGACATCTTCTGAATGAAGAACATGGTGATGCCCATCAGAATCGGCAGGATGTAGTACGGGTCCTGCGCTGACAGGTCATGGATCCACAGAATAAATGGCGCATGACGCAGTTCAACCGAGCCTGACAGCATGTAGTAAAGCGCCAGGAAGATTGGCATCTGAATCACCAGCGGCAGACAGCCACCCAGCGGATTCACTTTCTCTGCTTTATACAGCGCCATCATTTCCTGGCTCTGCTTCTGCTTGTCATCACCCAGACGCTCACGCATCGCCTGAATTTTCGGCTGCAGCATGCGCATCTTCGCCATCGAGGTGTACTGCGCTTTGGTCAGCGGGTACATAATGCCGCGCACGATGAAGGTGATCACGATAATGGAGAAGCCCCAGTTACCGATGAAGCTGTGGATAAATTTCAGCAGTTTGAACAGCGGCTGAGAGATAAACCACAACCAGCCGTAATCTACGGTCAGATCAAGGTGCGGCGCAATCGCTGCCATCTTGTCCTGAATTTCCGGGCCGACCCACAGCGTTGCACCCAGATTCTGCTGTGCGCCCGCGGCAATGGTGACCGGTGCAGATTTATAGCCAATCGCCGCCACGCCATTACCCAGGTTGCTGGTGTAAAGGGTGTTGGTGCCTTCGGTACGCGGAACCCATGCCGTTGCAAAGTACTGCTGCAGCATCGCAACCCAGCCATTGCTGGTGGTGGCGTTCAGGTTCTCGTTATCCGCGATGGTGTCGAATTTATACTTCTCATATTTCGACTCGCTGGTGGAGTAGGCCGCGCCACGGAAGGTGTGCAGAGCAAAGTTGTTGCTGCCGGTATCACGATGCTTAGGCAGATCGATGGTCTGCTTCAGCTGGCCAAACAGCGACACTTCCAGCGGCTGCTGGGTGGTGTTGTTGACATGATAATCGACATTAACGGCATATTCGCCACGCTTGAAGATGAAGGTTTTGGTGTAAACCACGCCATTTTCAGCGGTGTAGGTCATCGGCACACGCAGTTCGGACTGGCCATCAGCCATCTCGAAGTGATCCTGCGCAGCGTTGAACAGCGGACGCGCGCCGTTGTTCGGGTTATCCGGGCCATTACGACCGGTCAAACCACTCTGTGCCTGATAAAGGAACGCTGGCGTTGTTTCAAGCAGCTGGAACGGCTGGTTAGAACCCAGTTTGTCCGGGAAAGTCAGCAGCTGTGCTTGTTCAACATCACCGCCTCGGGTGTTGATATTCAATGACAGGACATCAGTCTTAACGGTGATCGTCTGGCCCTGACCGCTGGCCGGTACACCCTGACTGGCGGTATCACCCGCTACGCTGTTTGTGCCTTGTGTGGTCTGCGTCTGCTGTGGCTGCGGAGCGTGGTCCGTCTGCCAGGCTTGCCAGATCATAAAGGTCACGAACAGAAAAGCGATGAGAAAGAGATTGCGTTGCGAATCCATCGTTAATGTTCTCTGGTATCAAAGGTTTTTGGCGGCACAGGATCGTCACCACCCGGGTTCAAGGGGTGGCATTTTAATACGCGTTTTAATGTCAACCAACTGCCTTTTATCAGGCCGAACCTGCGTAATGCCTCAATTCCGTAATGAGAGCAGGTCGGGTGAAACCGACAGTGTGGTCCCAGTAATGGACTGATGCCGCGTTGATAGACGCGTATCAGGACGATCAGGAGCCGCGCGCCAGGCGACAGTGACGACGCCATAATTTCTCCAACGCTTCCGCCAGCATACGGTTATCCAGATCGGCAACCCCCTTCTTCGCGACCACCACGAAGTCCATCGACGGCAGTTCATGTTGACGCAGACGAAAGCTTTCGCGGGTCAATCGTTTGATCCGGTTGCGTTCATGAGCGCGTTTCACATGTTTTTTAGCGACGGTGAGACCGATGCGGGGATGCCCCAGCGCGTTAAGGCGGCCGAGAATAGTAATTTGCGGCGTGCCAGCCCGTTGTGGCTGCTGGAAGACGAAAGTGAAATGAGTGGGAGTTAACAAACGTAACTCCCTGGGAAATGCGAGCTTACCCATCAGGGCTTGCTTTATTACTTAGAAACGGTCAGACGAGAACGGCCTTTAGCACGACGACGTGCCAGAACCTGACGACCATTTTTTGTTGCCATACGAGCACGGAAACCGTGTGAACGGTTGCGCTTCAGTACGGACGGTTGAAAAGTGCGTTTCATGGCGGTTTCTACCTAAACTTGAAAATTTTCACTGGGTGACGCGTTTCGGGCCAGAAAATCGACCTACGCCTCAATGTGTCTTTAATAAAGAGGCGGGATTGTAATAATTGTACAGTCCCGAGTCAATTTACTTCGCGTGTCATAGTGCCTGAAAACCCGCATACAGCCCGCAGAGTCCCGACTTTGCGCCTGATGGCTCAATGTCGGGTGGAGAATTATACGGGCTCCGCACTAAAGCGCAAGGATCGCACGGGATCTTATTGCGATCGGCTTGCCGGATCCTGGGGATAAAATGAGATGTCGCCCGAAATTTTAATGGATTGCGTCAGATCCCTGCTGGTTTTTCCCGCAACTGGCGTAAACTTCTTTGCGCGCCTCTGGCCTGTGGATAAAAAGGATCAAAACTGTGTAGAAAGGGAAGATCTCTGCCTCGCTTTGCGCTATGATCCGCCCTTCCGCTGACGATCCTCCGGTGATTGCAGGACGGAAAACCGCTGATAGCGGTCGCAGGCGCTTTCTTAGCGTCTGTGTCAAAAATGAACGTTTCTTAGAGTAACGCCTACTATTCTTTTCGAATTTGTACGAGTGGAGTCCGCCGTGTCACTTACGCTTTGGCAACAGTGTCTTGCCCGTTTGCAGGATGAGCTTCCTGCCACCGAATTCAGCATGTGGATCCGTCCACTACAGGCTGAGTTAAACGACAATACGCTTGCCTTGTATGCTCCAAATCGCTTCGTACTCGACTGGGTTCGGGACAAATACCTTAATAGTATCAATGCACTGCTGAATGAATTCTGCGGTCCAAACGTGCCCGCCCTGCGTTTTGAAGTGGGAACGCGCCCGGTTCAGCAGCAGGCGGCAGCGGTCAGCCAGCCCGTAATGGCCAGCGTCAGCGCGCCCGTGATGCCCGTACAGAGCCATATTCGTCCGGCCCCGACGCAGATTATGCGTCCCAGCTGGGATAATGTCCCGGCACCAGCCGACGTGACCTATCGCTCAAATGTGAACAACCGTCATAACTTCGATAACTTCGTCGAGGGTAAATCTAACCAGCTGGCGCGCGCGGCGGCACGTCAGGTGGCGGATAATCCAGGCGGCGCTTATAACCCGCTGTTTCTGTATGGCGGCACCGGTCTCGGTAAAACGCACCTGTTGCATGCGGTGGGCAACGGCATCATTGCCCGTAAACCCAATGCAAAAGTGGTTTATATGCACTCCGAGCGCTTCGTGCAGGACATGGTTAAAGCACTGCAGAACAATGCGATTGAAGAGTTCAAACGCTACTACCGTTCGGTAGATGCGCTGCTGATCGATGACATTCAGTTCTTTGCTAATAAAGAGCGATCGCAGGAAGAGTTCTTCCACACCTTTAATGCCTTATTAGAGGGCAACCAGCAGATCATCCTCACCTCGGATCGCTATCCAAAAGAGATCAACGGGGTGGAAGATCGTCTTAAATCACGTTTCGGCTGGGGTTTAACGGTGGCGATCGAGCCGCCTGAGCTGGAAACGCGTGTGGCGATCCTGATGAAAAAAGCGGATGAGAACGACATCCGTCTGCCTGGTGAAGTCGCCTTCTTTATTGCCAAGCGGTTACGCTCTAACGTGCGTGAGCTGGAAGGCGCGCTGAATCGCGTGATCGCCAATGCCAACTTTACTGGCCGGGCGATTACCATCGACTTCGTGCGCGAAGCGCTGCGCGATCTGCTGGCGCTGCAGGAAAAGCTGGTCACCATCGATAATATTCAGAAGACCGTGGCTGAGTACTACAAAATTAAGGTAGCGGATCTGCTTTCCAAGCGCCGTTCGCGCTCGGTGGCACGTCCGCGCCAGATGGCGATGGCGATGGCGAAAGAGTTAACCAACCATAGCTTGCCAGAAATTGGCGATGCTTTTGGGGGTCGTGACCATACAACGGTGCTTCATGCCTGCCGCAAGATTGAGCAGCTGCGTGAAGAGAGCCACGATATCAAAGAAGATTTCTCTAATCTCATCAGAACATTATCTTCCTGACGCTATGAAATTTATTGTTGAACGTGAGCAGTTGCTGAAGCCGCTGCAACAAGTAAGTGGTCCCCTGGGTGGTCGTCCGACGCTGCCGATCCTTGGAAACCTGCTGCTGCAGGTAACTGAAGGTTCGCTGTTGCTGACCGGTACCGATCTGGAAATGGAGATGGTCGCACGCGTGGCGCTGACTCAGGCACATGAGCCTGGATCCACCACCGTTCCGGCGCGTAAATTCCTCGATATCTGTCGCGGATTGCCGGATGGCGCAGAAATTACTCTGGCACTGGAAGGCGATCGCATGCTGGTGCGCTCTGGCCGCAGCCGTTTTTCGCTGTCGACCCTGCCCGCCAGTGACTTCCCAAATCTTGACGACTGGCAGAGTGAAGTTGAATTTACCCTGCCGCAGGCAACGCTGAAACGGCTGATTGAAGCGACCCAGTTTTCGATGGCGCATCAGGATGTGCGTTACTACCTCAACGGCATGATGTTTGAAACCGAAGGGGAAGAGCTGCGCACCGTGGCCACTGACGGTCACCGTCTGGCTGTCTGCTCCATGCCGATTGGTCAGGCGCTGCCGAGTCATTCGGTGATTGTGCCGCGCAAAGGCGTGATTGAACTGCTGCGTCTGCTGGATGGAGGCGATACTCCGCTGCAGGTTCAGATTGGCGGCAGCAATATCCGTGCGCATGTCGGCGACTACATCTTTACCTCTAAGCTGGTTGATGGTCGTTTCCCCGATTATCGTCGCGTATTGCCGAAGAATCCGGACAAAGCGCTGGAAGCGGGCTGCGATCTGCTCAAACAGGCCTTTGCCCGCGCCGCTATCCTCTCTAACGAGAAGTTCCGCGGTGTTCGCCTCTATATCACCGAAAATCAGCTGAAGATCACCGCCAATAACCCTGAACAGGAAGAAGCGGAAGAGATGCTGGATGTCAGCTACAACGGCACGGAACTGGAGATTGGCTTCAACGTCAGTTACGTGCTGGATGTGCTGAACGCGCTTAAGTGCGAAAACGTCCGTCTGCTGCTGACCGATTCAGTGTCGAGCGTGCAGATTGAGGATGTGGCGAGTCCGGCAGCGGCCTATGTCGTCATGCCCATGCGCTTGTAGAAGATATCGGCCTGGCTTACTTGCTACGTTGTGCCCCGGCAGTGCTCGCCATCCTCACGTACTTCAGTACGCTCCGGTGGCTGTGCGCTGGCGGGGCGCAACGTAGCTGCGACGCCGACGGCCTGGTGACTGAGGTATCGGGCAAACCTGCTTTGCCGTTGACGCCCTGGATCGCCAGGCCCAAAACTTTATTGCCCTTCACGCTGGACTGATTCATGGCTTTAACCCGCCTTCTTATCAAAGATTTTCGTAATATTGAGCAGGCTGATCTGCAGCTGGCACCCGGCTTTAATTTCCTGGTCGGCGCCAACGGCAGTGGTAAAACCAGCGTTTTAGAAGCGATTCATACTCTGGGGCATGGCCGTTCGTTTCGCAGCCTGCAGGCGGGACGCGTGATTCGTCACGACGAGGCGGCGTTTGTGCTGCACGGGCGTCTGGAAAACAAAGAGCGGGAAATTTCAGTCGGGCTGACCAAAAACCGTGCCGGTGACAGCAAAGTGCGCATTGATGGCAGCGATGGTCATAAGGTCGCGGAGCTGGCGCAGCTGTTGCCGATGCAGTTAATCACCCCTGAAGGCTTTAGTTTGCTGAATGGCGGCCCCAAATATCGCAGAGCCTATGTCGACTGGGGCTGCTTTCATAACACCCCCGGCTTTTTTAACGCCTGGAACAACATGCGCCGCCTGCTTAAACAGCGGAACGCGGCGCTGCGCCAGGTCTCACGCTACAGCCAGATTCGTCCCTGGGATCAGGAGCTGGTTCCGCTGGCTGAACAGATCAGCCAGTGGCGGGCGGAATACAGTGCGGCGATTTCCGCGGAAATCACCGCCACCTGTGGCCAGTTTCTGCCGGAATTTGAGCTGCGCTTCTCATTCCAGCGTGGCTGGGATAAAGAGAGCGATTACGCCGAACTGCTGGAACGTAACTTCGAGCGCGATCGCGCACTGACCTATACCGCCAGCGGCCCCCATAAAGCGGATTTTCGTATTCGGGCTGAAGGGACGCCGGTAGAAGATTTACTCTCACGCGGGCAGTTAAAACTGCTGATGTGTGCATTGCGTCTGGCACAGGGCGAGTTCCTGACAAGCCAGAGCGGACGCCGCTGTATTTACCTCATTGATGACTTTGCTTCTGAGCTGGATGAGAGCCGCCGACGCCTGTTGGCGGAACGGTTAAAAGCCACTCAGGCTCAGGTATTTGTCAGCGCAATTTCTGCCGGACATGTAATCGACATGACCGACGAAAAGGGCAAGATGTTCCGCGTGGAACAGGGTAAAATAGCGGTTCAACCTGAAGATTAAAATGAGCGAGAAACGTTGATGTCGAATTCTTATGACTCCTCAAGTATTAAAGTCCTGAAAGGACTTGATGCGGTACGCAAACGCCCGGGCATGTATATCGGCGATACCGATGACGGTACCGGTCTGCATCACATGGTATTCGAGGTCGTGGATAACGCAATCGACGAAGCGCTCGCTGGTCACTGTAGTGACATTGTGGTCACCATCCATGCCGATAACTCTGTATCGGTGCAGGATGATGGACGCGGCATTCCTACCGGTATTCACGAAGAAGAGGGCATCTCTGCCGCTGAAGTGATCATGACCGTGCTGCATGCTGGCGGTAAGTTCGATGATAACTCCTATAAAGTCTCCGGCGGCCTGCACGGCGTGGGCGTCTCCGTGGTTAACGCTCTGTCGCAGAAGCTGGAGCTGACCATTCGTCGTGAAGGCAAAGTGCATCAGCAGATTTACGTCCATGGCGTACCGCAGGCACCGCTGGCGGTGACGGGTGAGACCGACATTACCGGGACCCGTGTGCGTTTCTGGCCGAGCCACGAAACCTTTACCAACGTGCGCGATTTTGAGTATGACATCCTGGCGAAACGCCTGCGTGAACTCTCATTCCTGAACTCCGGCGTGTCGATTCGTCTGGATGATAAGCGTGATGGCAAAAGCGATCACTTCCACTATGAAGGCGGCATCCGGGCGTTTGTTGAGTACCTCAACAAAAACAAAACCCCGATTCACCCTACCGTGTTCTATTTCTCTACCGAGAAAGATGGCATTGGTGTGGAAGTGGCGCTGCAGTGGAATGACGGCTTCCAGGAAAATATCTACTGCTTTACCAACAACATCCCACAGCGCGACGGCGGTACACACCTCGCCGGTTTCCGTTCAGCGATGACCCGTACCCTGAATGCCTATATGGAAAAAGAGGGTTACAGCAAGAAGGCCAAAGTCAGCGCCACCGGTGATGATGCCCGTGAAGGTCTGATCGCTGTGGTTTCGGTGAAAGTGCCGGATCCTAAATTTTCCTCGCAGACCAAAGATAAACTGGTCTCCTCCGAGGTGAAAACAGCGGTTGAGCAGCAGATGAATGAGCTGCTGGCTGAATACCTGCTGGAAAATCCATCAGACGCCAAAATTGTAGTCGGCAAAATCATCGACGCCGCCCGTGCCCGTGAAGCGGCACGCCGCGCCCGTGAAATGACCCGCCGTAAAGGCGCGCTGGACCTGGCGGGTCTGCCAGGCAAACTGGCGGATTGCCAGGAGCGCGACCCGGCGCTGTCTGAAATCTACCTGGTGGAGGGTGACTCCGCAGGCGGCTCGGCCAAACAGGGCCGTAACCGTAAAAACCAGGCGATTCTGCCGCTGAAAGGTAAGATTCTTAACGTTGAGAAAGCGCGTTTCGACAAGATGCTCGCCTCCCAGGAAGTGGCCACGCTGATCACCGCGCTGGGCTGCGGTATTGGTCGCGACGAGTACAACCCGGACAAGCTGCGCTATCACAGCATCATCATCATGACCGATGCCGACGTCGATGGTTCGCACATCCGTACCCTGCTGCTGACCTTCTTCTATCGTCAGATGCCTGAAATCATTGAGCGCGGCCACGTTTATATCGCCCAGCCGCCACTCTACAAAGTGAAGAAAGGCAAGCAGGAGCAGTACATCAAAGATGACGAGGCGATGGATCAATACCAGATCGCTATCGCGCTTGATGGCGCGACGCTGCACACCAATGCCAGCGCGCCGGCGCTGGGCGGTGAGCCGCTGGAGACGCTGGTCACTGACTTCAACAGCACCCAGAAGATGATCAAGCGTATGGAGCGCCGTTATCCGATGGCCATGCTGCGTGCGATGATTTATCACGACACGCTGAGCGACCTGACCAGCGAAGCAGAGGTTACAACCTGGCTGAATGGTCTGGTGAGCTATCTGACTGAACGCGAAGCGCATGGCAGCACCTATCTGGCACAGGTGCGTGAAAACCGCGAATCAAACCTGTTCGAGCCGGTACTGCGCGTCCGTACCCACGGTGTAGATACTGACTATCCGCTGGATGCTGATTTCATTCAGGGTCCTGAGTATCGCAAAATCTGCGCCCTGGGAAGCAAACTACGTGGTCTGCTGGAAGAGGATGCTTACATCGAGCGTGGCGAGCGTCGTCAGCCAGTGGCAAGCTTCGAACAGGCGATTGAGTGGCTGATTAAAGAGTCGCGTCGCGGCCTCTCGGTCCAGCGCTACAAAGGTCTGGGCGAGATGAACCCGGAGCAGCTGTGGGAAACCACCATGGATCCAGACAGCCGTCGTATGCTGCGCGTTACCATTAAAGATGCGATTGGCGCTGATCAGTTGTTCACAACCCTGATGGGCGATGCGGTTGAACCGCGCCGCGCCTTCATCGAAGAAAATGCGCTGAAAGCCGCCAATATCGATATTTAACCGGCATCAGAGATGAAAGGCCATCACACAGGTGATGGCCTTTTTTTTGTGCCGTCCGGGCGGAAAACCCGCCAGGAGGTGCCTTCCTGCCCGCATGCTGCGATCCCGATCACGTTTTAACCCGGTCAGCTCCCTTACTCTTGCCCCTCTTTGCGCATTTACCGCGCACTATTCCACACAGGGAGTTACACCATGATTGTTTGCGATCGTCACGACTGGGACAGAGAACGTCACGCCTTTCATCCGGTAGTCGATCAGGCGATAAGCTGGATTGCCAGCACAGATTTCAGCCAGCTGGAAACCGGCAAATATGAGATCCTGCCCGACAACAAAATGTTCTGTCTGGTGCAGGAGATGATGACCGAACCGGCCAGCGCGCGTAAAGCGGAGTCCCACTTCAACTACATCGATATTCAGTATCTGCTGGCAGGCACCGAAAATATTGGCGTGGCCCGTGCCCATCCCGACCAGCACATCACCGAAGATTTTGCCCAGCAGCGAGACGTCGTTTTTTATCAGAAGATATTGAATGAGTCAGTGATTACGCTGATGCCCGGCATGTTCGCGCTCTTTTTCCCGCACGATATTCATCGTCCCTGCTGCGCCCCTGGCGAACCCGCAACAATCCGAAAAGCCGTGATTAAAATCCACCGCGATCTCTTTACCGCCTGAACCTGGCGATCAGCTGGCCGTTCTCGCCTGCCATGAAACTGGTCAATGTGCGCTGAATCGCGCTAGCATTGAACAAAACCCAGACGCTACGAGGACTCTATGGCTATTAAATTGATCGCTATCGACATGGATGGCACCCTGCTCAACCCGCAACATGAGATCACACCGGCGGTGAAATCCGCCCTGGATCGCGCCCGTCAGCAAGGGGTGTCGATTGTGCTGACCACCGGCCGGCCGTTTGTAGGTATCCAGCGCTATCTCATGGAACTGGATATGCAGACGCCCGGCCAGTACGCGATCAGCAACAACGGTGCGCTGGTTCATCAGGCCGAAGATGGTGAGTGCGTGGCGGAAGTGACGCTGACCTTTGACGACTACCTCTACATCGAGAACCTGGCACGTGAGCTTGGCGTACATTTCCAGGCATTCGACAAAACCCATCTCTATACCCCTAACAAAGACATCAGCGAATACACCATCCATGAAGCGAGCCTGACCGGCATTCCGGTGCGCTACCGCGCGGTGGAGGAGATGGATCGTGCCATGCGCTTCCCGAAACTGATGATGATCGACCGGCCCGCTCTTCTCGACGCGGCGATTGCCCGCCTGCCCGGGCATGCTCAGCAGACCTACACCATCCTGAAGAGCGCGCCTTATTACCTGGAAATCCTCGATCGTCGGGTGAATAAAGGCCAGGGCGTCAAAATGCTGGCTGAGAAGCTCGGCCTGAAGCAGGAAGAAGTAATGGCGATTGGCGATCAGGAGAATGACCTGGCGATGATCGAATACGCAGGAACGGGTGTCGCAATGGGGAATGCCATTGACTCTGTTAAGAAAATTGCTCAGTTCATCACCAAAACCAATATGGAAGATGGCGTCGCGCATGCCATCGAAGAGTTAGTGCTGTAACGGCCTGCTCTCTGCCGGGCCGCTTCGGCCCGGATCCCCTAACCCGGCAAAAATGCTGCACCGCAAAACAGAATCGCGTAATTTGTCGGGCAACTCTTTCTCCGTGGGTTTCATCATGTCAGAAAAACAGATCACCTTTGCTGCCCGTCAGCATCAGCTCACCAATATTAATGTCTGGACTGCCGACAGCCAGTGGCTGGCGTTTGACGTTCGTCCATCGGGCGCATCGTTTACCAGTCAGACCATTGAGCGGGTCAATGTGATGACCGGTGAGGTGGAGGTGCTCTATCAGGCCCGGCATGGTGCCCATGTTGGCGTCGTCACGGTCAGTCCCGACCTGCCACCGCGCTACGTCTGCATTCATGGCCCGGAACATCCCGATGCCAGCTGGCAGTATGACTTCCACCACCGGCGCGGGGTGATCGTTCAGAACGGTGCGGCGGTGAATCTGGATGCCTGCGATATCACGCCGCCGTTTACCCCTGGCGCGCTGCGTGGCGGCTCGCATGTACATGTCTTCAGCCCCGACGGTTCTCGCCTGAGCTTTACCTACAATGACCATGTGATGCACGAACTGGATAGCCGGCTCGATCTGCGCAACGTCGGCATCGCGGTGCCCCTTTGCGCTGTAACGCCTGAAAAGCAGCATCCGCGCGAATATGACGGCACCTTTTTTTGCCTGCTGGTGAGCCAGACGCATGCGGAACCGCTGCCAGGCAGTGACCAGATTAATCGTGCCTGTGAGGAGTGCTGGGTCGGTGAGCGTGGCTACCAGAAGCCGGACGGCAGCTGGCAGCGCTGGGCGATCGCCTTTATTGGCGACACGCTGACGGCGCAGGGTGAAAAACGGCCTGAAGTTTTTATTGTTGATCTGCCTGATGCGCTGGAGGATTACGCCCGCGCCGGAGAGATGCCGCTGGAGGGCAGCAGCCAGCAGTTACCTGCGCCACCGGCTGGCGTGCAGCAGCGTCGCCTGACGCACAGCCGTGGTGTGGCTCTGCAACCTCGCCACTGGCTGCGCGCCGCACCGGATGGCAGCCAGATAGCGTTTCTGATGGCGGATGCCGCAGAGGTGATCCAGCTCTGGACGGTCTCCCCCAACGGCGGCGAACCGCGTCAGATCACCCGACTCAGCCACAGCATTCAGTCCGCCTTTAGCTGGCATCCTGACGGCCAGGCGATCGCTTTTATCTGCGATAACAGCGTGATGCGATGTGACGTTGAGAGCGGCGCGTGTCAGCGTCTGACCCGCAGAACGGAAGAGGCGCCATCAGGTGACGCGGTGGTCTGGTCACCTGATGGTACACAGATTGCTTATATGCGTGAGGTGAATGGCTGGCGGCAACTCTTTACGGTTGCGGCAGTGACCGCATAGGAGGCATAGGCTGCGCCTGCGCCAGGCTTTCCTGCGTATGCGCCAGCCTTTCGCTCTGCAGGATGCGTTCACGTGGAGAGTCGAGAGATTTATCTTTGTCGCTGCGGTAGTAGTCCCACGGCAGCAGCAGCGTATCCAGCACGGCAGAGAAAGGAAGATCGATTAACGCCAGCGGCTTCAGCGCCCAGCTGGTATCACCATCGGACAGCATATCAGCGCTGGCACGGGTGCCTGGATAGTAGCCCTGACTCGCACCTGTGTGAGACATCACGCTGGAACAGCCGGTTGTTGCCATTGCGCAGCACACCACTCCAGCCAGAGGTAAGGTCTTCATCAATTTCATCATCATCATCCCTTCAGTCATGGCATAAGCCTGGCTGAGTTTGCTTGCCAGACAACGTCAACACTCTGGGGCGAAGTCCGTCTGGGTCTGGCAAAAGTAGTCCTGAGTGTATGCCATTTCCACAATTTGGCGAAAAAAATTGCATTTCACCCTCTTGAAAATGGTCTTGTGGCACCCATTTTTAGTTTACGGACGCACTCACCGTTGCCGCAAGGGACAGTGGGGTGCCGTATCCAGCCTGTCCAGTAGTGGAAGGTTGCCAAAACTTGCTGAAATTCAGGAGTCTTAATATGCGTAATTTTGATCTCACCCCACTTTATCGCTCTGCTATCGGTTTTGATCGCCTGTTTAACCTGCTCGAATCTAATCAGAATCAGAGCAATGGCGGCTATCCTCCCTATAACGTTGAACTGGTCGATGAAAATCACTATCGCATTACTATTGCGGTGGCCGGTTTTGCTCAGAGCGAACTGGATATCACGGCGCACGATAACGTGCTGATCGTGCGGGGTGCCCATCCTGAAGAGCAGACCGAGCGTAAATACCTGTATCAGGGTATCGCCGAGCGTAACTTCGAGCGTAAATTCCAGCTCGCCGACCACATTGTGGTGCGCGATGCCCGTCTCGAGAATGGTCTGCTGAGCATCGATCTTGAACGACTGGTGCCGGAAGAGGCGAAACCACGCCGTATTGAGATTCTGAAGTAACCATGACAAACGCCGCATTAGCGGCGTTTTTTTTGCCCTTATGTCTGAAGGCGGACTTGTCCTTACGGCTGCGTTCGCATCGCTAAACGCTGACCCAGCACGCCACCAAACACATTGACCAGCAGTCCCAGTATAATCACCACCGCACCCAGCATCTGCTGCCCGGAGAGATGCTCATCCAGCACCAGCGCGGCGGTAATAATCCCCACCACCGGCACCAGCAGCGACAGCGGCGCGACGCGCCAGGTTTCGTAGCGACTCAGCAGATTCCCCCAGATAGCGTAACCCACAATGGTGGCGACAAATGCCAGATAGAACAGCGCCAGCACGGTCTGCAGGCCGATATGCAGCAGGCTGTAAACGATGGCGGCCTGACCATCAAACAGCAGCGAACAGGCAAAGAAAGGAACGATCGGCACCAGCGCACTCCAGACCACCAGTGACATGATCGGCACGCTGCGGTTCCGCATAATAATCTTATTGGTGATATTACCCAGCCCCCATGAGAGCGCCGCCGACAGCGTCAGCATCATGGTGGTCAGCGTAATACCGGCGCTGGTCTGCCCTTCCATGCCTGCCGTTGCCAGCAAAAACATCCCCAGCGTAGCGATGATAATCCCGACGATATGATTCCAGCGCAGCTTCTCCGCCAGCAACAACGCGCCCAGCAACAGGGTAAAGAATGCCTGCGCCTGCAGCACCAGCGAGGCCAGACCGGCAGGCATGCCGAGCTTGATCGCCAGGAACAGAAAGGCGAACTGACCAAAACTGATGGTCATGCCATAAACCACCAGCCAGCGCAGCGGAATCGGCGGGCGACGCACAAAGAAAATGGCGGGAAAGGCGACCAGGGTAAAACGCAGCCCGGCGAGCAAAAAAGGCGGCATACCCTGCAGCCCCAGCTTGATCACCACAAAATTGACGCCCCACGCCACCACCACGCACAGCGCTAACAGCATATCTTTTACCGACATCAGAAACTCCTTGTCCTGCCGTCAGGCGGTGACCGCAATGGGGGTCGCGATATCGGCACAGCAGCCTTCACCCACGATGCGAAAATAATCATCTACAGCCAGCGCGATCGACTTATCCAGTTCGCCCGCGTTAAACCATAACGTTCCGACCTGTTGCAGCCGGGTATCCACCCGCAGCGCCAGCCGGTCATCAAAACTAAACGGCGGTACCGCGCCCATCACACAGCCCGTCAGCGCCTGCGCCAGCTCCGGAGCGGCGAAAGAGGATTTTTTGCCGCCGATGGCGCGCGCCGCACTTTTGAAATTGATCCGGCAGTCGCCCGGCACTATCGCCAGCAGCTGACGCGATGGCGCACCGTCCGGCATGCTGACCTCCAGCACCATCGCTTTGGCCGCCTGACCCAGCAGGTTACCGCGTATCTGGCTGATCTGTTCGGTCTGCCCTATCGCCTCATGTTCCACCACGCGATAGCTGGCCTGCTGCTGATCCAGCAGCGCAGTGATTTTTTCAAACGTCGTCATTCCCTTCTCCTGTTCTGGCACGACCCGGCTTAACTCCAGGCGATAGCGTGCTTCATTTTTTTATCGGTCAGCCCGAAAAAGAAACCCATGGTGATACGGGTATCGCCTTCGACCCGATCGATCTCATGATAAAACGCAGGATTAAACAGATAGATATCGCCACTGCGTGGTGAAAATTCGCAGATCTCGCTGTTTTCAATCACCCCACTGCGATAACCCAGCTCCCCGGCAGTTTTGAACTGCTCATCCTCCGGCGACCACTTTTTGTTGTAGATACGCAGTGCTCCGCCCGCGTTGCACTCCTGCAGGCAGACCACGCAGCTGAGCTGATGCAGGATTTGCGTCACCACTAGCGAAGTCTCTGCGGCGTCGCGCACGATATTGTCGTTATGCAGCGGGTTCGCGACGCCATTGGCATGAAAGCGCACGATAGAACCGGCATAGTCTCCACAACCCGGTTCGTGGGCGATGCGTAAACTTTCCAGCCGCAGCGCATGCTGAACCCAGCGGTAAATCTGTTCGCGCAGCGTATTCAGTGAGGGCGGCAACGCCGGCTGGATATCGCGCAGCTCGGTAAAATAGTTATCGGGAGCCGCAGTATGACGCGCCAGATAGGGGCCGAGCGTGGTCAGCGCGCCATTGGGATAGTGGGAGACACGGATCTTTTCCCGGCAGCTCTGCAGGTCAGTCACCACCGCTTCCCGCACCTCTGGCGTCAGGAAATTACGCAGCACCAGCAGCGGCACCCGTGCGGTGACGATGTCATCCAGCCAGGTCGATTCCACAAACATGTTGGGGTTAATCACGCGGAACTGATTGAAAATTGCCATGTTTATCACTCCCTAAACGGTATTTCATAGAGTTCATGATTGTTCATTCGCCGCCAGTTGCCAGCGCTGCCTGGTATTGCCACGGGTTCAGAGGCGATCAGCGTGCAACCATCCTGTTGCTGAAAATGCATCGTAAAATAGTCGGGCCAGGGCGTGTCGTGCGGATACCACTGCCATGCCCAGGCTTTGTCACGGGTGACGAAAATGGCATTGCCTGCGCTGCCGCCCGGCTCTACCTGCGCCATCTTTGCGCGCAGATAGTCGCGGGTGAAATCGGCGGGCGTGGTCTGATCCACCAGATAATGCAGATACTCTTCTGAATCGAAGCGCGATTCCGCCAGACCGAGCTGGCGGTAAATCGTCGGCAGAAAGCCGTTATGCATCATGTACCACTGATGTCCGGCGCTGTTGCGCCACAGCGGATGAGAAAACGCCAGTCCCTGATTTTTACTCAGCGTGGCGTGCCGCACATGCACCGCCAGAAACCGGCTGCGCAGGCGATCCACATCGATACCCGGCAGCGCTTCTGCGAACGCGCCGGTGCCGTGCAGGGTACGAATCTCGCCCTCTTCGAGCCACAGACAGCCCCAGCCGTTAGGGTGTGATTTGATCGGGCCATCGTGTTCGGCGCTTTCACCGCAGCTCATGGCGCGCGCCGCCTCCAGAATCTCTGCGCTGTCGAACCGGCCATGCGCCAGAATCATCCTGCACATACTTTATCTCTCCCGGCCGCCACCGGCTGCGCGGCAATCACCTGCTGAAAAGTGGTCATAATCGGCTCACGCGCTGTGGCCGTCAGGCTGAAAGTGGCCAGAATGCCCGCGTGACGCGTCAGGTCTGCATAGAGCGATGAGCGTGACGAAACCTGTAACGCAGGCAATCTGAGTGGCGGTAACAGCGCGCCCTGCTGATGCTGATCGATCCAGCGTTCGGCAGCCTGCAGCTGCGCCGGTTGCCGCAACCGCAGCTGGCCGACCGCACCGGGTGTGGTGAAGGCAAAGACGGGTAACGCGCCGCCCGCTTCTAACCGGAAGGTGACTTCCGCCCAGTTGATGCCGGTCGCCTCATGCACCAGCGTCGCCACGCCCATGCCAGAGAGCCGGAACCCCATCTCCAGGAAATGCGGCACGCCGTTGACCACAATAAAATCGATATGAAATGCACCCTGACGGTAGCCAAAGGTTTCGCAACAGAATGTCATCAGGCTGCTGAACGACGCTGGCAGGGCCGCTGCCGCCATCGCCACATGCCCCGACTCATAAAAGCTGACGCAGCCCTCAGCATCCCGGTGCTGCTCAATCACCTTCTGGCAGCAGGTCAGCGCCTGGGGATGTCCCTGATGCACCACGCCCTGCAACGAAAACTCATCGCCGATCAGCGCGCTTTCCACAATAAAGCCGCTGAAGCCGCGTCCGCCGTAGTTCATGGTCTGTACCAGCTGTTTCACTACGCTATGCAGCTGATCGGCATGCTCAATCAGCCAGATGCCCAGGCCGCCGCCGCCATCCACCGGCTTCACGACGCAGGGATAGATCAGCGCCTGTCCGGCATCCAGAATGCTGAGCGGCGAGGCGAAAAAGCGGAACTCCGGCTGCGGGAAGCGCGGCCAGGCTTTTTTCAGCGCCATGCGCTGCGCATATTTATCCAGCGGAATAAAGGCAGCGGGCGCATCCGGCCCGGCCAGCATCTCGCGCAGTCGTCCGGCGCTGGCGTTGTAGGCTTCAAAGCCCGCCAGCACCACCAGCGGATGCGCCAGTAAACCGGCGTGCAGATAGGCCTGCATCACCTCCCAGGGATTCTCGGGGCGATCGAGGCGAATGATCAGATCAAATGGCAGAGCCAGGCTTAACGACTGGTAATCGACGAAATCACCCATTTCAGCCAGCACGGTAAAATAGCCGTCGCGCTTCGCCACCGCGCAGTAAGGATTTTGCCCGTCGCGGGTGGCGCCAATTTGCAGAAAAATCTTTTTCATCGCCTCGCCTTACCGGGTTAACGCCCGGAAATGATTTCTGTCACGATGTCATTCAGTACACCGTTATTGACCTGAATCACCGCTTTGTGGGGATCAAAACGCAGCACGCGCGATAGCGGATCGGCGCTTTTGCCCTCCAGCAGCGAACTGACCGGCTTGCTCTGCCAGCAGTGCCGCATCTGCGTCAGCGTCATGCCGGAGAGCCGGGTTAACTGCTGTGCCAGCGCGCGATCTTCACTGCGTTGCTCAAGCAGGTCGCGGATGGCCGCCTCATCCAGCGTAATCTGCTGCTGCATCAGCCAGTGTCCGAGCTGCTCTCCCTGCGCCAGGAACGGGGAGTAGATCATGCAGATCAGCTGATCTTCGCTGAGGTCAAACGCCTGTATGGCGAAGTCCGCCGCGCGCTGCCGCTGCCGCTGGATCGCGGCGTCATCCTGATAGCGCGCCGCCATCTCATCGATTAGCGCGGGCGGAAAATCTTTCTTCACCATCAGTCCCAGCGCAAAGCGCACATATTCGCGGATCCCTTCGGCATAGTGGCGCTGCAGCAGCGTTTCTGCCCGCAATCCGCGCAGGTGCGCCATCAGCGTCGGATTACCGCAGTCGGATTCGGAAAAACTGAACATCAGCGCATCAAAACGGAAGCGCATAAATTCGCTGAGCAGTGCCCAGTGCGCGCCCGCTTCATAGGCGGTGTCCTGATAGATGTTGAAGAACAGTGGATTGCGCGCCAGCTGGTGGGTGATGCGGTGCGCAGGCGTCAGCTGCTCGGCGCCATAAACATCGCTGAAGTAGTGCTCTGCCACGCCATCCAGCGTCTGCAGAAACCCGCTGAAGCCCCTGCTTTTGTCCACCACCGGCGCATCAAACAGCCGTGAGAGGTGCCGCGCCCAGGCGACATAGGCGGCCTGCTCCTGTGGCGAGTCGCCGGTAACAATCAGATCCACGCCACCGTTGTAGTCTGCCGCCAGGCCAAAGGAGTTCACCATGCTGAGATTACAGGCGTTGCAGAAGGTCGAGCGCGCGTCGGCGCGAAACCGGTGGCCATTCATCAGCACATCATTACGGTTCTGCTGCCGCACGCTGCCCGGCATCGGCAGGTCGCGGTCAAATGGCCGGATCAGCAGGCCATCCACCACCAGGCACTCCACCCGCTCATCGTCATGCATCGCCAGCGACTGATAAACGCGGTGAATATTCTCCATTACGCTCTGATTCATCGCCGCATGGCGATTGGTGCTGATCCGCAGATGAAAGGTGCTGCCCTGCTGCTGCCAGATCAGTCCCTGAATGTAACGCACGTAAGCCACCATGTAGCTGCTGTCTTTTCCCCCGCCATAGGCGAGCAGCACACGGTTATTCTCCAGCTGCTGCTGATCCGGCAACGCTGCCAGCAGGCGAAGAGAGCAGCGCTGAGCGGACTCAATGATGGCGGGTGACAGATACGCTTCCATCTCCTTCATCATGGCGGGCAGATTATTCATTTCTCACGTTTTCCTCAGGTGAACAGAATCACTTTATGGTCTGAAGCCCGGGGCTGACGGGGTCGCCGGGCCGTTTAGCGTTATGAATAATTAAGAGATGCAGCCTAAAGTACTTTGAATGTACTCTGTTGAATATGCACAGATCAGCGCGATATGGGGTGGAACAGATGGCCGATATTATCGGGGAACAGGAGAGTCAGAGCAGTCGTTACCGCCAGATCGCAGAACAGATCAAGCAGGCCATTCATGCCGGTTCGCTGGCACCTGACAGCCGTCTGCCGTCGGTGCGCACGCTGGCGACGCAGTACAATGTCAGCCTCACCACCGCCCTGAAGACACTGCGCACGCTGGAAGATGAGCGCTACGCCGTTGCCCGCCCCAAATCGGGCTTTTTTGTTGCTCCGCAGCGGCCCTCTTCCCGTCAGTTGCCCGCCGTCAGTGAACAGCCGCGCGCCATCGCGCCGCTTGATGAGCAGACAGAGCTCCATCTGGCGATGCTTGGCTCAGACTGCCGGGTGCGTCTCGATCTGGCCAACGGTGACAGTGCGCTCTATCCGGTCAAGCGCATCGGCCTGCTGATGCGTCAGATGGGCTACAGCAAACCGGCCCTGCTCGGGAATACGGTGAAGGGCACCGGCTATGCGCCGCTGAAAACAGAGATTGCCCGCCGGGCAGTGGGTTACGGCTGCAATATCAGCGCTGACGATATTCTGATCACCAACGGCTGCATTGAGGCGATCTCGCTGTCGCTGCGCGCCACGACCCAGCCGGGCGATGTGGTCGCCGTGGAATCACCCTGCTATTTCGTGCTGCTGCAGATGCTGCATAACCTCAATTTACGGGTGATTGAAGTGGAAGCCGGGCCGGAAGGGTATGTCGATGTCGCGAAGCTCACCGGGCTGTTTCAGCGCAAGGCGGTGCGGGTTTTTCTCACCCTGTGCAACGTCAACAATCCGCTGGGAAAAAGCATTCCCAACGAGCATAAGGCCTATATTGCGCGGCAGGCGGATGAAAACGACGTGGTGATTATTGAGGATGATATTTTTGGCGATACCGCCTTTGGTGAACGCCGCCCTTTCCCGATGCGCGCCTTCAGCCCCAACGCCATTCTCTGCAGCGGCTTCTCTAAAACCGTGGCGCCAGGCATTCGTATTGGCTGGGTTCACAGCGTCAACTACATGCGCAAAATCGCCTCACTGAAATATACCTCAACCATGGGCACCTCGGTGCTGTCGCAGGCGGCGGTGGCGGAACTGCTGCGCAGCGGCGGGTATGATGCTCATCTGCGTAAGCTGCGGCGTGAGCTGGCTCGACAAATCCGTGAAATGCGTCAGTCGGTGCTGCGGAAATTTCCGGCGGGAACCCGGGTGTCCGATCCGGAAGGAGGCTATGTGCTGTGGGTTGAGATGCCCCGACAGGCGCTGAACGTGCGCGAGCTGTTTCTGAAAGCGCGTAATGCGGGCATCGGCATTGCGCCGGGCCACATTTTTGCCACCGACCAGCGCTACGATCACTGTTTCCGGCTGAATGCCGGTTTTGGCTGGAATGCGGAAGTGGAACAGGCGATTCAGCAGCTGGCACAGTGGTGCCAGCTGTCGTTAACCGATACGCAGGATTAGCTGTCGCGCCAGGCGTTATCAACCTCTTCCGCCAGAATCTGCACCGCCCGCTCAATATTCTCTGCATCCGGCACGTAATTCATCCGCATACATTGATGGGTGTGCGGCCACGCCTGTTCCAGTCCCGGGAAGAAGAAGTGGCCCGGCACCATCAGCACGCCGCGCGCTTTCAGCCGCTGATAAAGCAATTCGGTGGTGATCGGCAGATCGCGGAACCAGAGCCAGAGGAAAATCGCCCCTTCCGGCTTGTGGATCAGGCAGCGGTCTTCCGGCAGATAGCGCCGCAGGATCGCAATGGTCTGCTGCACCTTCTGCTGATAGAACGGCTTAATCACCTTTTCGGAGAGCCGCAACAGATCGCCGCGACGGATCATCTCATTGGCAATGGCCGGACCGATACTGCCGGGCGCCAGACTGATGATGCCGTTCATATTGCTCAGCGCGGTGATGGTCTTCTCGTCAGCGATAATGATGCCGCAACGCGCACCCGGCAGGCCGAGCTTCGACAGACTCATGCAGAGAATGATGTTGGGGTTCCACAGCGGGCGCACCTCGCTGAAAATGATGCCGGGGAACGGCACGCCATAGGCATTGTCGATCAGCAGCGGCACGTCATGCTGCTGTGCCAGCGCATCGAGCTGCATCAGCTCATCATCGGTGATCACGTTGCCGGTGGGGTTGGTCGGGCGCGATACGCAGATCAGCCCAACCTCTTCGTTCATCGGCAGATGCTCGAAATCGACATGATATTTAAACTGACCTTCCGGCAGCAGCTCAATGTTCGGCTTCGCCGACACAAACAGCCCCTCTTCCAGGCCGGCATCCGCATAGCCAAGATACTCAGGCGCCAGCGGGAACAGCACCCGCTTTTTGCTGCCATCGGCCCGGCGACCGGCAAACAGATTGAACAGATAGAAGAAGGCGCTCTGGCTGCCGTTAGTCAGCGCAATGTTCTGAGCGGTGATGGGCCAGCCAAGCTCATCGCTCAGCAGCCCGGCCAGCGACGCCAGCAGCGTCGCTTTACCGCGCGGGCCGTCGTAATTGCACAGCGCCTCGCTGAGTTTGCCTTCCTCATGCATCTGCTGCAGCAGTTGCTGAAAGTAGTCGTTCATGGCCGGGATCTGCGCCGGATTACCGCCGCCCAGCATGATGGTGCCGGGCGTTCGCAGGCCCGCGCCCATATCTTCCATCAGACGTGAGATGCCGGAATGTTGGGTAAATTTGTCGCCGAACTGAGAAAAAGACATAGCGGTTAAATATTTGTGATAGCGAATCGGGGGTCCACCATAACGCCCGCCATGGGCGGGCGCAATGGAAAGGCGAGGGGATTACTTCAGCGCCTGCGGGTTCACGCAGTTTTTCTCGACGCTTCCGCCGAGTGCAGCGAGGAGATTTTCTACCGCATCCTGCATCATGCCGTAGCGGGTTTCATGGGTGGCAGAACCGATATGCGGCAGCGTCACCACATTGGGCAGCGACAGCAGCGGAGAGTCGGCAGAGACCGGCTCCTGCTCAAACACATCCAGCCCGGCGGCATGCAGTTTGCCCGCCTGCAACGCGGCGATCAGCGCATTCTCATCCACCACCGGCCCGCGACCGGCGTTGATCAGCACCGCATCCGGCTTCATCAGTTCAAGCTCGGCGGCACCGATCAGATGGTGCGTCTCTTCAGTCAGCGGCAAACTGATGCAGACGAAATCACTCTGCTTCAGCAGCGCCTCCAGCTCACAGCGCTGTGCGCCAAAGCGCGACTGCGCCTCTTCATGCTCGCGGCGGGCGTTGTAGAGGATTTTCATGCCGAAGCCAAAGTGGGCGCGCTGCGCCAGCGCCATCCCGATACGTCCCATGCCGAGAATACCCAGCGTTTTATGGTGCACGTCGATGCCGAACTGTGCCGGACCGATGCTCTTCTGCCAGTTGCCCGCTTTGACCCAGGCATCCAGTTCCGGCACCCGACGCGCGGTGCTCAGTACCAGCGCCATCATGGTGTCCGCCACGGTTTCGGTCAGCACGGTGGGCGTGTGCATCAGCACCACGTGACGCTGATTCAGCGCTTCTACATCAAAATTGTCATAGCCTACAGAGACGCTGGAGCAGACGCGCAGATTGGGCATCTTCGCCAGCAGCTCACCATTCACTTTACCGCCCGATCCCAGCAGACCTTCTGCCTGTTGGAACGCCGCAGCATGTTCCTGCTGGCTTTCCGGCGAGAGATCGCTGATTTCCGTCACGTCACACTGTTCAGCCAGGCGAGCATAGAGATCATCGGGCAGTTTTTTATAGAGAATTACAGCGGGTTTCATTCGGTGGCTCCCGGTCAATAAGTAGCGGGCGGCTTGCAGGCCGCCCGGAGAAATAGAGGCTAACGTTTACGCTTTCAGGCGGGTTTCGCACCCTGCAGCGGCGGCGCTTTGTTCTGCGCCGGTTTCACAATCAGCGTCAGCCACACCGAAACCAGCAGGGCCGATCCCATAAAGATGTAGGACGCGGACGGGCTGCCGGTGGCTCCATTAAGATAGCCGACAATCCATGAACCGATAAACGACCCCAGCGCACCCATACTGTTAATCAGCGCCATTGCGCCACCGGCGACATTGCGTGGCAGCATCTCAGGAATAATGGCGAAGAACGGCCCGTAAGGCGCATACATCGCGGCACCGGCAATCACTAACAGGGTGTAGGACATCCAGAAATTGTTCGATCCCACCAGATAAGAGCCGAGGAACGCCAGCGCGCCCACCAGCAGCAGCGGCCAGACGAACAGCTTACGGTTCTGGGTTTTATCCGACGCCCAGGAGACCACCACCATCGCAATGGTCGCCGCCAGATAAGGCACCGCGGAGAGCCAGCCCGCTTCTACCATGCCCATCTGCGTGCCATTACGCAGAATCGACGGCAGCCACAGCACAAAGCCATAGACGCCGATGCTCCAGGCAAAATATTGCAGGCAGAGAATGATCACGTTGCGGTTGCGGAACGCTTCGCTGTAGTTGCGCACCGCTTTAATATTTTCCTGCTCTTTCTGTAGTTCAGCCTGCAATGCCGCTTTCTCGGCATCGCTCATCCAGCGCGCCTGCGCCGGCTTATCCTGCACCAGGAACCACCAGGCGATCGCCCAGACCACCGCCGGAATCCCTTCGAAGATAAACATCTCACGCCAGCCAAACGATTCGATCAGATAGCCTGACACGACCGACATCCACAACACCGTGACCGGATTACCCAGGATCAGGAAGGTGTTGGCGCGTGAACGTTCCGACTTGGTAAACCAGTTGCTGATGTAGATCAGCATCGCGGGCATCACCGCGGCTTCCACCACGCCCAGAATAAAGCGAATGGCCGCCAGCATCGGAATGTTGCTGACCACGCCGGTCAGTGAGGCACAGCCGCCCCACAGGATCAGACACCAGAAGATCAGTTTCTTGACGCTGCGGCGTTCGGCGTAAATTGCACCCGGGATCTGGAAAAAGAAGTAACCCAGGAAGAACAGCGCACCCAGCAGCGAGGACATGCCTTTGGTGATGCCGAGATCGTCATTAATCCCGGCAGCAGAAGCGAAGCTAAAATTTGCACGATCGAGATACGCCAGGCTGTAGGTGATAAACACGATGGGCATGATGAACCACCAGCGTTTTGGCGCGATTGTCTGCTTTTTCATCGGGAACTCCTGTGACTGTAGAGGGGCGCGAACTACACGTCGCCCAGTTGCTGACGCGTCGGCAGACCTTCGCTGTCACCAATGACCTGAATCGCCATCGAACCAATTTTGTTGCCGCGACGAATCGCCTGCGGCAGCGACTGACCTTCCAGCAGGGCGCTGATGACGCCAACGGCAAAGCCGTCTCCGGCGCCTACGGTATCCACCACGTTGTCGACTTTTATCGCCTCAACCTGGCCCTGCTCGCCCTGCGCCGTTTTATACCAGGCACCGTCACAACCGGTTTTAATCACGACCGCTTTCACACCCTTATCGAGATAGAAATCCGCGATCGCTTCTGGCTGACGATAGCCGGTCAGAATCAGCCCCTCTTTTTCGCCCGGCAGTACCCAGTCGGCATACTCCGCCAGCAGATTGAGCTGCTTACGCATCTCCTCTTCGCTGCGCCACAGTACCGGCCGCAGGTTAGGGTCAAACGAGATAGTTTTACCGCGCGCGCGCATCTCTTTGGCGGTGTGCTTCAGCAACTCCAGCGAACTCTCTGACAGCGCCGCCGCCACACCGCTCAGGTGCAGATGTCGCGCCGAACCAAAATAGTCCGCGTTAAAATCGTCGACCGACAGATGGCTGGCCGCCGAGCCTTTACGAAAATATTCCACCAGCGGATCAGAGCCGTCATCGACTTTGGACTTGAGCTGAAAACCGGTGGGATAGCGCTTATCGACCGTCACCCGGGCGTGGTCGATACCCTCTTTTTCCAGCTGCTGGCAAATAAACCGGCCAAAAGCGTCATCGCCAATACGACTGACCCAGCCCACTTTCAGGCCAAGACGAGCCAGGCCGGTCGCCACATTGAGTTCAGCGCCCGCCGCGCGTTTAACAAAGGTCTCTGCTGCGGCCAGGTCGCCGGTTTCACGGGCGATGAACATCGCCATCGCTTCACCGATAGTGACAACATCAAGCGGACCGTTGTGATGCATAGTGTGATGCGTGGTCATCTTCACTCCTTACACGTTACGCAGCAGCGACACGTAGTGGCGTGTCACCGCAGTCAGATCGTCGCCTTCCAGCGGAAATTCAATACCGCGCGGTGCCTGTGCGGGCAACTGTTGCAGCAGTGTGCGCCAGTGGTCATCAGCCTCATCCAGCGCAATCGCGCGGTAGCTATCCTGGTGCGCCACGGCGGCTTTGACATGCACATAGCCCACCTGCGCAGCCAGCTGCTGCGCCGCCTGATCGGCATCCTCACCGGTCCAGCACCAGTTACCCATATCAAAGGTCATGCTGATCGGCAGATCCGCTTCCCTGACCGCCGTGAAAAAGGCGACTGACGGAGCCAGTCGGCCATGCTCAGTCTGGTCGTTTTCTACCGTCAGCTGAAACGGCAGATCTGCCAGCAGCGCCTGCAACGCTTCGCGAGGCAGCGCACCGGTGAACTCTCCCAGCGCCACTTTCAGCCGCTGAGCGTTTAACTGGCGTGCTTCTTCAACGTAGTGGGTTATACGGGGATTGATTTCGCCGCCGTCACAAAACAGCGTATCGGGCACCGAATAGCTGCTGTGCAGCTGATGCTGCGCCACCGCCCGGGCCAGTGCCGGCAGATCGGCCAGTGCCGCGTCATCAAGCAGTTCGCGGCGGATTTCGACCCCGTCTGCGCCCGCCTGCTGGATAATCGGCAGCAGCGCACGCTGACCGCCGAGAGCGGCGATTTGTGCGTGGCCATATGCGGCGGTCACCACGATGATGTCAGGTTTCATGTTCTACTCCATGGCAGGGTTCTGCCCATAACGAATACAAAAACCCTAAATGGAACCGGTTCCAAAGCAAAGCAGCAAACTGTGAAATTATGATCGTGCTCACGAAGCGAGCACGTAAACGGAAGGTTAAATCTGAAATTCAGTTAAGAGGCTGGCTGGAGCCGCGAACGATAAGTTCGCCAGAAAAGACCTGCTCGGCAACCGGCAATCCGCTGCCTTCGATGCGCTTAATCAGTCGTTCCAGCGCACTGTAGCCAATCTGCCAGGTGGGCTGTTTCAGCGTGGTGATACCGACACCGGCCAGCGCCGCCCACTCCAGTTCGTCAAAACCGAGCAGGCCGATATCGCGGCCCCAGTGCAGATTGAGTCGCTGTAGCGATCGCGCTACCTGCAGGGTCAGCGCCCCGTTGGCGACCATCACTGCGCAACGTTTGCCGGTGTGACGCTGATGAAAGGCCAGCAGCGCCTGATCCAGCGCGGCGGGCTGATGCAGCGCCACTTCCGTATTCTCATGCTCAACCTGCGGATGCTCGGCCAGTAGCTGGCGGAAGGCCTGCAGGCGCTCACGGCGCGTGTTGACGCTGCCCAGCGGCTCGCTAAGAAACAGCAGCGCATCATAGCCATTGTCGACCAGATGCCGCGTTGCCGTTTCAGCTGCCTCGGCGTTATTCAGGCCCACCACATCGCAGGGAAAATCGGGGATTTTACGGTCAATCAGCACCATCGGCAGCAGGGATTGTTGCAGATGGTTCAGCACCTCTTCGCGCATCCCGACGGCGTTAACCACAATGCCCTCAACCTGATAGCTGCTCAGCAATTGCAGATAGTGCTGCTCCAGATCCACTTCGTTATTGGTATTACACATCAGCAGCGTGAAGCCCTGCTCGCGGCAGGCGGCTTCAATACCGCTCATGACATCAACAGAATAGGGATTGGTGATATCGGCGATAATCAGCCCGATCAGGCGGGTACGTCCGCGCTTCAGGCCACGCGCCATCTGACTCGGGCGATAGCTGAGATCAGCAATAGCCTGTTCGATCCGCGCTTTCAGACCGGCAGAGAGCAGATGCAGTTCACCATTGAGATAGCGTGAAACGCTGGTTTTACCGGTTCGTGCCGCGTGAGCAACATCGCTGATGGTGGCGCGAGGCGGCCTGATTTTCATGAGATATCCTGCGTAATAAGAAACCCGGCAGAGACTAGCACAAGCAAAGCCCGGCGCAAAAAAGCGCTACACAGGTAATTGCAGCCAGGGTTGCCACAGGGTCTGTAACGTTTCCGGCGGTGCGCCATCAATCAGCCGGATGACCATTTCAGCCACCTGTTCACCGGCCTGATGCGGCGTCGCCTGACGAATGGCGACAATGGGATGATCGAGAATCGCATCTCGCGGCAATCCTTCCCAGCCCGCCAGCAGAATGGCACCCTCGCCCGCTGCACGCCCCGCCAGTTGCAGCGCCAGAGCCACGCCTTCAGCCAGCGCAGCGCAGTCGGTGATGATCACTTCCGGTACTGGCCCCTCTGCCAGCCACTCCCGGGTTTGCTGATAGCCGGCGCGGCGCGACGGTGCCACCGCCGCCATCGCGTAAGGCGTAACTTCCCCCAGCGCCGTCAGATAACCCTGACGCCGGTCACGCACCCGCGTACTGTTTTCATTGCTGCCAAGCCAGGCTATCCGCTGCCGTCCCTGCGCCAGCGACCAGCCCACCGCCAGCTGTGAACCGGCAAGGTGATCAACATCAAACCACGCATAGGTAGATGGCAGATCGCTGCGGCCCAGCGCCAGAAAACGAAAATTGGTCTGGAGCAGAGCATGAAGCCGACTGTCTTCTGGCGTGGTGTGGCCGACGATCAGGGCATCAACGGCGCCACTGCGCAGCAGGCGTGTCAGCGTCGACTGACTCTGCTGCTTATCCGCCAGCAACAGCAGGTTAATGTCATAACGGGCAAGGTGATGCTCCAGCGCCAGCAGCATGTCGCTGAAGTCGCTGCCATTCAGGGGAGAGGCACCGATCGGGTAGACGAACCCCACCGCGTTAGCACGGCCGGTTTTCAGACGCCGGGCCGCCGCATTAGGCCGGTAGCCACGCCGCTGCGCTTCCTCTTCGATGCGTTTACGCGTCTCCGGAGCGACATCCTGATAACCGTTGAGGGCGCGGCTGACGGTCGTTACGGAAAGACCTAAAACCGCAGCGATGGCTTTAAGAGACATGGGAAGGCGTCCATTGATCAATTTTTGATCAGACTACCATAAAGCCTCTGCTGGCTCTATTCGCAGAAACATTACTGATACTTTTAACGCGATGCTTTACAGAAAAAAGGCGCCCCCGGGCGGGGGCGACCGCGTTTATCCCAGCGGGCTGAGCGTGATCTCAACACGACGATTTTGCGCTTTGCCTGCTTCGGTGCTGTTGCTGGCAACCGGGTTATCCGGGCCTGCACCTTGGGTGCGCAGGCGATCGCTGGCAACACCCTGCACGATCAACGCGCTGGCGACGCTTTCAGCACGCTGCTGTGACAGACGCATGTTCAGCGCGCGGGTGCCGGTGCTGTCGGTATAACCCACTACGTTTACCGCGGTTTTCGGATACTCTTTCAGCACCATTGAAACACCTGTCAGGGTGTTCGCGCCGGCAGGTTTCAGATTGCTGCTGCTGGAGTCGAAGGTGACATTGTTTGGCATATTCAGGACGATGTTATCGCCATTACGGGTCACGCTGACGCCCGTTCCACGCATCTTGTCGCGCAGTTTCGCTTCCTGCACATCCATGTAGTAGCCCACGCCACCGCCCAGTGCGGCTCCGCCAGCAGCACCAATCAGCGCACCTTTACGGCGATCTTTCTTCGACGAGGAGAGTACACCGACACCGGCACCCACTAACGCACCCAGGCCTGCGCCCACACCTGACTTACCCGCCTGAGATTCGCCGGTGTAAGGATTGGTGGTACAACCTGGCAGGGCCAGACTGCCGCTTAATAACAAGGTGATGGCGATTAATTTCTTCTGCATTTTTGTTCCCTTACATTCGACACACAGGGGAAAACCTTTCCCATAAGTGGCACGATTATGCCGCCTGGTGGCCGGGAATGTAGTGAGGAAAAATCCTGATTTAGCGGGAATTACGCCTTTTGGTTGTCAGGATGGCAAAAACAGTTGCTCTGATGATCGTTTATTAGCCCGCAGGCCTGCATAAAGGAGTAGCAGATTGTGGGGCCGATGAATTTGAAACCACGCTGCTTTAGCGCCTTCGAGAGCGCAATGGCCTGCTCTGAGGTGGTGGGAGCCTGACTATAGTCAGGATAATGGTGGACGATTTGCGCGTTATCGACAAATTGCCAGACGAAGTGGCTGAAATCCTCGCCTTGCGCTTCCATCTGGAGATAAGCACGAGCGTTGGCGATAATCGCCGCGATTTTACCGGCGTGGCGGATAATACCGCTGTTGAGCATCAGCGTGTCGATCTCTGCCGCATCCATCAACGCTATGGCCTGCGGATCAAACTGGTAAAACGCCGCCCGATAGTTTTCCCGCTTTTTCAGCACGGTAATCCAGGATAACCCCGCCTGCTGTCCTTCCAGACAGAGCATCTCAAACAGCGCACGCTTGTCTCTCTGTGCCACACCCCACTCCCTGTCGTGATAAGCCAGATAGAGGGGATCCTGCGTTACCCAACCACATCGTTGCATCGCTTTGTTCCTTTATAACGAGAATATTTTAGCGGTCCGCTTGATCTTAGAATTAATCGGTTGATAGTTAAACGATCACCGGTTAAATAACAGAGACGGGCCGAAATTTAATTTAAACGCCGGATAATAACTTCAGCCTTGCCTGGAGAAGCGATGTTGCCGAGAAGCGGTTGGAAAGGTCTGCGGATCTGCTGTGCTGTATGGCTGTTAATCTTAACGCAACCGACTTTTGCGCGCGGCGGCATCTCTGCGCCTCAGCATCCCGACTTTCTGCCCGACTACGATACGATTCTGGCGGAGAAGATCGCCCTGACGCCACTCGCCTTCAGCGATGAGAGCCGCGCCCTGTTTGAAGCCGCCATCAACTCTCCCACCGCGTCACCCATCGCCGTCCACAGTGAAACCGGCAGCGTAGGCACCACCCCGCTGGGAAAACGCTATCGGGCTGGGGTTGACCTGCCCATTGCCCCGTCATTTACCACCGGGCCGGTGGCGCAGTATGCCGTTGATCCGCAGCAGATGAACTGTCTGCAATGTGACTACAGCGATCAGCAGAGTCGTGAGCAGAGCGCCAGCGTCGGCTGGCGCATCGATTCGCAGCAGGGATGGATATCGCCCTGGGCGCAGCTGAGTTATCACTATCTGCTGGCAGACACGCCGCAGAATCCCCGGCGTGAGGCGACGAACGGCACCGATCAGTCCGAAGGCATCGATCTGAGCATCGGTGCACAAGTGCCTCTGAACGATAATCTGGCGGCTTTCGCCGCGTTTTCACAAAGCGAAGCGCTGAATAACCAGGAGCAGCAACTTTATACCTTTGGCTTCAGCGCCAGCTTCTGATCGGGGCATGAAAAGAGAAAGGGAATCGGGCGTTTAAAATATAATGAGTCCGCTAATCATTATACTGGTAACACTATGCGCAACGATTTGACAATTATTGGCCGTGAAATGACGGTCTTCATACTGGCAGCACTCTTTCTCGCTCTGATGATATTGCCCATCTATATTGATGTGGCCTGGATGAATGATGCGCTGCACGAAACCTCTTTTACTGAAACCACCCAGGAAATCATGCTGGCGGTGATTGCCGCCCTGTTCTTTATTGCGGCCCAGCGCCGTCCGGCTCAGCGCGGCGCGCTGACCTTAGTGGCGGG
This sequence comes from Pantoea sp. Ft-CA_14, assembly GCF_024520875.1. Lineage (NCBI taxonomy): Bacteria > Pseudomonadati > Pseudomonadota > Gammaproteobacteria > Enterobacterales > Erwiniaceae > Pantoea > Pantoea sp. Ft-CA_14. The sequence goes on from NZ_JALNPM010000007.1 coordinate 201,365, forward strand.
CTTCTATAGCTGTATGCTAATCCGTGAGCTCGACTTTGTGTTTGATGCCATCCAGCATGGCAGCTGGATCTGGTTCGCCCTGGCGGTGACGGCCGGTTGCCTGGCCGTCGCGCTGCGGACGCCGAAAAAAACGCTGCACGCGCTGGCCAGGCTGCTGCAACACCGCAGCTGGCCGGTGATGGCCTCCGGCTTTTTAGTGGTGCTGGTCTTCTCACGACTGTTTGGTATTCATGCGTTGTGGCAGCACCTGATGCTGGGAGATTACAACCGCGTGGTGAAAAACATGGCCGAAGAGGGCACCGAACTGCTGGGTTACGGCCTGTGCTGGCTGGCCTCGGTTCGCTATCTATGGCAGACCCGTCCGGCCGCCGCTGCCGTCAGCGTGCACGCCACCGAATCTGCACCGGCCCGTCACGCCACTTCTCCGGTCACCTCGCACTGATCCGCACTCTTGCTTTTTAAGCGATCCGCATCATTAAAAAAGGTACAATAAACACTTCTGCGTCGGCGACGGGTTCCCGGCGCAAGGTGTTCGTTAACCTCAGGTCTTTTCATGTCAGCTAAAATCTTAACTTCAACGCTCATTGGCCTGGATGCCTTCCGACAGGATCCGCTGACTGCCCTGCAGCAGGCGGAAAAGGGCACGCTGGCGGTGTTAGATAATTATGCGCCGGTGATGTACGCCATCACACCTAAGCGTCTGGCTGAGCTGCTGGCGCTGGAAGCCGCCGCCCGGCAGCCGAATGATGTGGCGCTGGATGACAGCCTGTATGACGATTCCCCCGCCGCGATCCATACGCCGGCAGGTAAGTTCGCCATGTATCAGGGCTGGCAGCCGGATGCCGACTTTACGCGCCAGGCCGCGATCTGGGGTGTGTCGCTGGGCGAACCAGTGACCCCCAGCGAGCTGGCAGCCTTTGTGGCTTACTGGCAGGCGGAAGGCCGGATGTTCCATCATGTACAGTGGCAACAGAAACTGGCACGCAGCATTCAGATGAACCGTGCCGCAAACGGCGGGCAACCGAAGCGTGATATCACGCAGTTGCCCGATCCTGACCGTACCATTCCCGATGGTTTCCGAGGTGAATGATGAAAACGCCAAACGATCTCTTTAACCGTCTGAAAAAAATGATGCCCGCAGGCACCCGTCCTAAATTTGCTAATGGCGAAGAGCTACTGGCGTGGAATCAGGAGCAGGGTCGCCTGCGATCAGAGGCGATTGTGCGTGAGAATCGCGCAATGAAAATGCAGCGCGTAATGGGCCGTTCCGGCATTCGCGAGCTGCATATGAACTGCTCATTTGATAATTACCGGGTAGAGAATGAGGGACAGCGCAAGGCGCTGGAACTGGCGCGTCAGTATGCCGCTGAATTTGATGGCAGCATCGCCAGTTTTGTCTTTTCAGGCCGTCCCGGCACCGGTAAAAACCATCTGGCCGCCGCGATTGGCAACGACCTGATCCTGCGTGGTAAAAGCGTGCTGATCGTGACGGTTGCTGATTTGATGTCGAGCATGAAGGGCACCTTCAGCGGCAGCAGCGGCATTACCGAAGAGCGGCTGATTCAGGATCTCAGCAGTGTTGATCTGCTGGTGATTGATGAGATCGGTATGCAGAGTGAATCGCGCTACGAAAAAGTGATTATTAACCAGATTGTCGATCGCCGATCCTCCTCGAAACGCCCGACCGGCATGTTATCCAACCTCGACCATGCGGGCATGAATACGCTGCTGGGCGAACGTGTCATGGACCGTATGCGCCTCGGCAACAGCCTGTGGGTGCGCTTCGACTGGGAAAGCTATCGCAGTCGGGTACGCGGCGACGAATATTAAACAGTGACCCGGCAGCGCCGGGTCACTGCGCTCATCGGGCCTGAAGCCCCTCGTCATAACGACGAGCTATACCGCCTTTGCCCTTCCGCCCATGCCCGGCGCAGCCGGACGCGCTGAGTCAGGATCATTCCGACGTCCGGCCACTGGTGCAGCAGAAAACCCGGCATTAATCCCACGATCTGATCGCGGTCACGATCTTAGCCACAGGCGATCGGGTTGTGTGAAACCGCCCGCAAAAGTGTGGGATGTGGAATACGTATGGGCTGATACACTCAATTCTTACTCCTCTGTTGAGTGAACCCGTAATGAAAACGAACGGCAAAGGCCCTGCACTACTGCGACTGAATAACCAGAAACGGGTGATGACTCAGCTGCGTAAGCTGCGCGTGACGTCGCGTCAGGATCTGGCGGAGGCGCTGACACTCAGCAAAAATACCGTCTCATTAATCATTGATGACCTGCTGGAGCAGGGTCTGATAGAGGAGCTGGGGCCGGTCAGCGTCGCGTCCGCCGGACGGCCTAAAATCGGGATTACCCTGCGGCCGGAAAAACTCAAGAGCGCAGGCATCATGGTGGAACGCAACGTCATCCACTGGCGGGTCTGCGACTATTTTTCACAGGTGCTGGCTGAAAAGACGCTGCGCACCGATACCAGTAACCCGACCCGACTGCTGGCTGAGCTGGCGATGCTGTGCCGGGAACTGATGAAAAGCTATCCTGATTTGCTCGGCATTGGCCTGGGTTTTCCCGGTATCGTCGATCCCCGGCGCGGCTGGATGCATATTTCATTGCCCCTCGAATGGCAGGATGTTGACCTGCTGGGCGCGCTGAGTAAGCACGTCAGTCTCCCCATCCGCATTATGAATAATGTCAAAGCCGCTGCGCTGCTGGCGGTACAGCTACGTGGATTATCTGTGGAGAGCGGTCACTTTTATCTGCGTATTTCCGAGGGAATTGGCGGCGCACTGGTACAGCATGGTGAAGTCTTTACCGGGCACAGCTGGACGGCGGGCGAGGCGGGACATCTGGTTGTCCAGCCCGACGGCCCGCGTTGCAGTTGCGGCCGCCGCGGTTGCCTGGAAGCGCTGGTCAGCCAGCCTGCGGTTAAACAGCAGCTGGCGCAGCGTCAGCCTGGCCTGAGCTGGCAGAACCGCGACAGCGCGCCACGGGTGGTGGATGAGGTGATGGCGCAGGCGGGTGGCTATCTGGGTGCGGCGCTGAGTCAGATTATGCTGCTGCTCAATCCCGCCACCATCATCATTGATTGTCCGTGGAACGCCAGTGAAGTCTTCTGCAAGGCGGTGCGCACTACCGCACACGGCAACGCGCTGGCCTTTACCGCCGCACATACCCTGCTGCACTTTCCTGAGCAGCGGATCGATCCGGCCAACGGGCTGGCGCTGGCGGTGCTGGAGCAGAGTGAGCAGCGGATGATCTAGTGGCTCAAGCCGCCCTGATTCATCCGGTATCCATCCACCTCAGACTGAACGCTTCCTGCTACAACACATTCTCCCCAAAATGCTGGCGATACTCTTTTGGCGTGGTGTCGTAGCTTTTGCGGAAGACCGAATAGAAGTATTGCAGCGACGGATAGCCGCACATCTGCGAGATCTCGTTGATGTTGAGCGATGAAGATGCCAGCAGTTCGCGCGCTTTTTCCAGTTTTTCACGGTGGATCATCGCATGGAGGGTGTCGCCGGTCTCATCCCGAAAGCGTTTTTCCAGATTAGAGCGCGATAGCCCGACGGCATCCAGCACCTGCTCCACTTTGATCCCCTTACAGGCGTTGAAGCGGATGTAGTGCATCGCCTGAATCACCGCCGGATCGCGCAGCGAGCGGAAGTCGGTAGAGCGCCGGGCGATGACTTTCACCGGCGGCACCAGGATACGCTGAAGCGGTAAGGGCTGCTTATCCAGCAGCCGATGCAGCAGTTTGGCCGCCTGATAGCCCATCTGCCGTGAGCCCTGCGCCACGGACGAGAGCGCCACGCGTGACAGATAGCGGGTCAGCTCCTCATTATCAATCCCGATCACCGTAAGCTTCTCCGGCACCGGGATTTTCAGGTGTTCGCACGCCTGCAGCAGGTGTCGCGCCCGTGAATCCGTGACGGCGATAATGCCGGTTTGCGGCGGCAGCGTCTGCAGCCAGTCGGCGAGACGGTTCTGGGCGTGCTGCCAGTTTTCCGGCGCGGTTTCCATGCCCTGGTAGACCACGCCCTGATAGCGCTCACGTCCCACCAGCTGGCGAAACGCCTGTTCACGCTCCTGTGCCCAGCGCTTGCCGCTGGAGGCCGGTAAACCATAAAAGGCAAAGCGATTAATGCCCTTCTCTTTCAGATGCAGAAAGGCTTTCTCCACCAGCGCGGCGTTGTCAGTCGCGATGTAGTGCACCGGCGGATAATCCTCCTGCCGATGATAAGAGCCGCCAACGCCGACAATCGGCACGGAAACATTCGACAGCAGGGTTTCGATAGAGCGATCGTCGTAATCGGCGATCACCCCATCGCCCAGCCACTCCCGGATGTTGTCGATGCGGCAGCGGAAATCTTCTTCGATGAAGATATCCCAGTCAGTCTGCGACGCCTGCAGATACTCACCGACGCCCTCCACAACCTGACGGTCATACACTTTGTTGGCGTTAAACAGCAGGGTAATGCGATAGCGTTTCTCATGCATGATGGCGCGTTCCCTTAAATCCTCAGCGCATTGCATAACACGGCTGAAAGGGGCAAAAAAATTGTTTGCGCCACAATGTGATCGCCCGCGCGATTACACCCGACGCCGCGTTGCCGTATCCATCCACACCGCCAGCAGCAGAATCGCGCCTTTGACGATGTACTGCCAGAAAGTCGGCACATCCATCATGCTCATGCCGTTATCCAGCGAGGCCATAATAAAGGCTCCCATTACCGCGCCCGCAACCGAACCCACGCCACCCGCCAGGCTGGTGCCGCCGATGACACAGGCGGCGATAGCGTCGAGTTCCGCAATATTACCCGCCGACGGCGAACCTGCGCCCAGCCGTGAACTGAGGATCAGCCCGGCAATCGCCACCATCACACCGTTGATGGCAAACACCGCCAGCTTGGTACGCGCCACGTTAATGCCAGACAGGCGCGCAGCATCAATGTTACCGCCGATGGCGTAGATACGACGGCCAAACGCGGTGCGGGTTGCCATAAACATGCCCGCCAGCAACAGCACGGCCAACAGTAACACCGGGGTCGGCACGCCGCGATAGTCGTTGAGCAACCAGATGGCACCCAGCACTAAGATGGCGGTGATCGCCTGACGCCCGACGGTGCCGCTGGCTGCGCCCTGCGCCAGTCCGAGCTGCTGACGACGCAGCCGCAGACGCCACTGCCACAACATAAACAACGCCAGACCGGCAAAGCCAAAGCCGAAACCGACGCCGCCCGGCAGATAACTCTGACCAATCTGCGACATGCCCGGCGTGATCGGCGCAACCGTAGTGCCATCGGTAATCCCGACCAGAACACCGCGGAAAGCCAGCATTCCCGCCAGCGTCACGATAAACGAAGGCACTTTACGGTAGGCCACCCACCAGCCATTCCACGTGCCAAGCAGCAATCCCATCACCAGCGTCACCACGATGGTCAGCGGCAACGGCCAGCCGAGCCAGACGTCGAATATCGCCGCCGCGCCACCCAGCAGGCCCATCATGGAACCGACTGACAGGTCGATCTCCGCCGAGATAATCACGAACACCATACCCACGGCCAGAATGCCAGTAATGGCGGTCTGGCGCAGCAGGTTGGAGACGTTACGCGCACTGAGCCACGCGCCGTCTGTGGTCCAGGTAAAGAACAATGCAATCAGCACAATTGCGCCCAGCATCACCAGAACCTGCAGATTAGGCAGTGTGAACCTGCCCGGTGACGGTTTGCCCGGCGTGCCGGAGAGGCGGCTTTGGGTACTTTCACTTTTAAGCATAATGTTCACTCCGCAGGGCAGCTTCCATCACCTGCTCCTGAGTCAGGTTATCGTTAATCAAATCGGCTTTGATCTGCCCTTCATGCATCACCAGCACCCGATCGCTCAGGCCCAGCACTTCCGGCAGCTCAGAGGAAATCACAATCACCGCGATACCCTGCTGAACCAGCGCATTGATCAGCAGGTAGATCTCCTGACGTGCGCCCACATCAATGCCGCGCGTCGGTTCATCGAGGATCAGGATTTTTGGATTGAGCAGCAGACATTTCGCCAGAATTGCTTTCTGCTGGTTGCCGCCGCTCAAACGACCAATCGGCAGTTCTGAGGAGGAGGTTTTCACCCGCAGGCGGGTGATCGCGTCGTTGATCGCCTGCTGCTCCTGCGCTTCATCCAGCGTTGAGAGCCGGTGGCTGAACTGGTCCAGCGCCGCCAGGGTAATATTTTTGCCCACCGCCATCAGCGGCACGATGCCATCTTTTTTACGATCTTCCGGCACCATCGCGATGCCGTGCGCAATGGCGGCGCGGCAATCGGTGATGTTGACCTGTTTGCCATTGATCCAGATATCGCCCTGCCAGCGCCCCGGCCAGACGCCAAACAGACATTGGACTGTCTCAGTCCTGCCCGCGCCCACCAGCCCGGCGATGCCGAGGATTTCACCGCGTCTGAGCGTAAATGAGACATTGTTAACGCGGCGGATGTGGCGGTTAACCGGATGCCAGGCGGTGAGGTTTTCAACTTTCAGTATCACGTCGCCAATCTGATGCGGCGCGTGGGGATAGAGCGCGGTCAGCTCGCGTCCCACCATCATGGTGATGATGTCATCTTCGCTCAGGCCCGCTGCCGGACGGGTAGCAATATGCTGGCCGTCACGAATCACGCAGATGGTATCGGAGATCGCCTTAACCTCATTCAGCTTGTGCGAGATGTAGATGCAGGCAATGCCGTGTTCACGCAGATTGCGGATGATGCCGAGCAGCACGTCCGTTTCCTGCTCCGTCAGGGAAGAGGTCGGCTCATCCAGAATCAGCAGCCTGACCTGTTTGTTAAGGGCGCGGGCAATCTCCACCAGTTGCTGCTGCCCAAGGCCTAACTCACCGACCCGGGTGGCGGGAGAAACGTTCAGCCCGACCCGCGCCAGCAGTTGCTGGCAGCGCAGGGTCATAGTTTCATCATCCACCATGCCGAAACGGCTCAGTTCGGCACCGAGGAAAATGTTCTCCATCACCGTCAGTTGCCGCACCAGCGCCAGCTCCTGATGAATAATCACAATGCCTTTACGCTCGGTATCGCGAATGGTCTGCGCCTGAATGTCGTCGCCAGAGAAGTGAATCTGCCCTTCAAAATCACCGTGCGGATAGAGTCCGCACAGGATTTTCATCAGCGTCGATTTGCCCGAGCCATTCTCACCACACAGCGACATCACTTCGCCCGCTTCAAGTTGCAGGCTGACATCATTCAGCGCCTTCACGGCACCGAAACGCTTGGTGATATTTTTCATTTCCAGCAGCATCGACTGTTCTCCCTCACGCTATGCGCAGTCAGAGTTCGCTCTGTTTGTGGAAACCGTCTTTCACCACGGTGCTTTCAATATTGTCTTTGTTGACCGGAATCGGCTTCAGCAGCCGTGACGGAACCTCTTTCAGACCATTGTTAAGCGTGCTGTTGCTGGCAGGTGTTTTGCCCTCGCCCAGCTCGACGGCAATTTTCGCCGCTTCGGTGGCGAGCTCGGTGATCGGTTTGTAAACCGTCATGGTCTGGGTGCCCGCTTTGATACGCTTAATGGCTGCCAGATCGGCATCCTGACCGGAGATCGCCACTTTTCCTGCCAGCCCCTGCGCGCTCAGCGCCTGAATCGCGCCGCCTGCGGTGGCATCGTTAGAGGCCACCACTGCATCGATATGGTTGCCGTTGGCGGTCAGGGCATTTTCCATAATTTTCAGGGCATTTTCCGGCAGCCAGGCATCAACCCACTGGTCGCCAACAATTTTAATGCTGCCGTTATCGATATAGGGTTTTAACACTTTCATCTGTCCGGCACGGAACAGGCGTGCGTTATTATCCACAGGCGATCCGCCCATTAAAAAATAGTTGCCCTTAGGCACCTGTTTCACAATGCTTTCGGCCTGCAGCTCGCCCACTTTTTCATTATCGAAAGAGATATAAAAGTCGATATCGGCATTATTTATCATTCGGTCATACGCCAGCACTTTAATGCCTTCCCGTTTCGCTTCAGCGACAACATTACTCAATACCTGACCGTTGTAAGGAATAATCACCAGCACATCGACACCGCGATTGATCATATTTTCAATCTGCGACATCTGTGTCTCTTCGTTGCCGTTGGCTGACTGAACAAACACCTTCGCGCCCAGCGTCTCAGCCTGTTTTACGAAAATATCGCGGTCTTTCTGCCAGCGCTCGAGTCGCAAATCGTCAATCGCCATGCCGATCTTCACTTCTTTTGCCACGCTGGTCTGGCTGAACAGCGCCAGCGCCGCACAGGCGGCGAACAGTGCATGTTTCATCTTCATTGTGATCATCCTGTAGGTTGAGGCTATTGTCGTTTCAGGCCTATAAACCAGGCGGATGAATTGTTGCCCTTATTTTCCTGTTACAGCAATTACTGATTTTTATCCGGCTATTACGTTTTTTGGTTTATTTCATTTTTTATGAGCGCGATCGAGGTTTCATCTTTTTCGGACAAGAGAGCGATAATGATAAACCACCCCGTAAATAACATTATTTTGCGAGCCAGCGCACAAATAATAATTATCTGACACCCGTAGTGAAATATCGTAATTGAGCTAAGGCAGCAGCCAATATCAAATATTGCTTCAACGCAGGCCATTCGGGTACTGATGCTAAGGAGCAAACCATGCAAGCTTATTTCGATCAGATCGATCGGGTTCGTTATGAAGGCACCCAGTCGACTCATCCTCTCGCTTTCCGCCACTACAATCCCGATGAGGTGATCCTCGGCAAGACCATGGCGGAGCATCTGCGCTTTGCCGCCTGTTACTGGCACACTTTCTGCTGGAATGGCGCGGATATGTTTGGTGTCGGCGCTTTTGATCGTCCGTGGCAGAAAAGCGGAGATGCGCTGCAGCAGGCAAAACTGAAAGCGGATGTGGCCTTTGAGTTTTTCCACAAGCTGAATGTGCCGTGGTACTGCTTCCATGACGTTGATGTCTCTCCAGAAGGCGATTCGCTGCACAGTTACAAAGAGAATTTTGCCGCCATGACCGATAAACTGCTGGAGAAACAGCAGGAGACCGGCGTGAAACTGCTGTGGGGCACAGCCAACTGCTTTACCCATCCGCGCTACGGAGCCGGGGCTGCTACCAATCCCGATCCTGAAGTCTTTGCCTGGGCAGCGACGCAGGTCTGCAGCGCCATGCAGGCGACCAAAACCCTGGGCGGTGAAAACTATGTGTTGTGGGGCGGACGCGAAGGATACGAAACTCTGCTGAATACCGATCTGCGCCAGGAGCGCGAGCAGATTGGCCGCTTTATGCAGATGGTGGTCGAGCACAAACACAAAATTGGCTTCCAGGGAACGTTGCTAATTGAACCGAAACCGCAGGAGCCGACCAAACATCAGTATGACTATGATGTCGCGACGGTTTATGGCTTCCTGAAACAGTTCGGACTGGAGAAAGAGATCAAGGTTAACGTTGAGGCGAACCACGCCACGCTGGCGGGTCACTCTTTCCATCATGAAATTGCGACGGCCATTGCGCTGGGCATTTTTGGTTCCGTGGATGCCAACCGCGGCGATCCGCAGTGCGGCTGGGATACCGATCAGTTCCCGGTCAGCGTGGAAGAGAATGCGCTGGTGATGTACGAAATTCTCAAAGCGGGCGGCTTTACCACTGGCGGCTTAAACTTTGATGCCAAAGTGCGTCGTCAGAGCACTGATAAATACGATCTCTTCTACGGTCATATTGGCGCGATGGATACCATGGCGCTGGCGCTGAAGGTCGCCGCTCGCATGATCAGCGACGGTGAACTCGATAAGCGTGTGGCACAGCGCTACAGCGGCTGGAATGGTGAGTTCGGCCAGCAAATTTTGAAAGGTGAGTTTTCACTGGAGGCGCTGGCGGCGCATGCTCAGCAGCAGCAGCTCAATCCGCAGCATCAGAGCGGACGTCAGGAGCAGCTGGAAAATCTGGTGAATCACTACCTGTTTGATTTCTAACCCTTCAGGAGCAGAGCATGTTTATCGGGATCGATTTAGGCACCTCTGGCGTCAAAGTGGTGCTGATGGATGCACAAGGCAACGTGGTGGCGACGGAAATAGCGCCGCTGCAGGTTTCGCGTCCGCAGCCATTGTGGAGCGAACAGGATCCCGAAAGCTGGTGGCAGGCGCTGGATTTGGCCATGCAGGCGCTGAGCGCGCAGCAGGATCTGCGCGCGGTGCAGGCCATCGGGCTGAGCGGACAGATGCATGGTGCAACGCTGCTCAACAGTGCAAACCAGGTATTACGACCGGCCATGCTCTGGAATGATGGGCGCAGCGAGGCGCAGTGCCGTGAGCTGGAACAGAAGGTGCCGGATTCGCGGGCGATCACCGGCAACCTGATGATGCCCGGCTTCACGGCTCCTAAGCTGCTGTGGGTTCAGCAACATGAACCGGCAATATTCAGTCAGATCGCTCACGTGCTGTTGCCCAAAGATTACCTGCGCTGGCGATTGAGTGGCGACTTCGCTACTGATATGTCAGATGCAGCAGGCACAATGTGGCTGGATGTGGCACGGCGTGACTGGAGCGATGCGATGCTGCGCGCCTGCGACCTCAGCCGCGATCAGATGCCGCAACTCTATGAGGGCAATGCCCTGACCGGCACCTTACATGCCGAACTGGCCACACGCTGGAAGATGAACGCCGTGCCGCTGGCGGCGGGCGGTGGCGACAATGCTGCGGGTGCGATTGGTGTCGGCATGACCGAACCGGGCCAGGGCATGCTGTCGCTGGGTACGTCGGGCGTCTACTTCGTGGTGAGCGACGGCTATCTCAGCAATCCGCAGCGCGCGGTACACAGCTTCTGTCATGCGTTACCCCAGCGCTGGCATCTGATGTCGGTGATGCTCAGCGCAGCCTCCTGTCTGGACTGGGCAGCGACGCTGACCGGTTGCAGAGATGTTCCTGAGCTGCTGGCTGAGGCTGAACGCGCGCGCGATGACGTGCCCGGCCTGTGGTTTCTGCCCTATCTTTCCGGTGAGCGCACGCCGCACAATAACCCGAATGCCCGGGGTGCTTTCTTTGGCTTTACCCACCAGCATGGCCGTCCCGAGCTGGCGAGATCGGTGCTGGAAGGCGTAGGATTTGCGCTGGCGGAGGGCATGGACGCGCTGCACGACTGTGGCGTTCAGCCAAAGAGCATTATGTTGATCGGCGGCGGCGCACGCAGTGCACTATGGCGTCAGATGCTGGCAGACATCAGCGGCCAGACGCTGGATTACTGCCATGGCGGGGAGGTTGGCCCGGCGCTGGGGGCCGCCAGGCTGGCACAGCAGGCGCTGGATGCAGAGGTCACCGTGCCGACCCCGGTTCTGGTGCAGCGACACCAGCCGGATCCGGCCCGGGTAGCGCACTACCAGCCGCGTCGGGAGACCTTTGAGACGCTGTATCAACAGCTCCTGCCGCTGATGAAGTAAACCTGCGAGAACGCTCTGCCTGTTATGGATTTAAATCGCCTGTTAACGGATCCCCCTGCCATGTAATGCCAGGGGGGTAATGAAGGCAGAACAGGTGATCGTGAGCCATATTACTGACCCGGAATGGCCGGGATGACACTTACCCAGCCATACCATCACGGTAGCATCAGCCGATCGCGCCCAGCGTATCTTCCTGACCCTGTTTCTTCGGCAGCAGGAACAGCGTCGCCGCAATATCCAGCAGATAAATCAGCGCCAGCAGGGTAATCGCCGCCGTAAACGAGAACTGGCTCGCCAGCAGACCAATCACCACCGGGCCGAAGCCGCCCACACCGCGGCCAAGGTTGAACAGGACGTTTTGCGCGGTGGCACGCACCTGCGGCGGAAAGGTATCGGAAATCAGCGCGCCATAACCGCCAATCATGCCGTTAACAAACATCCCCATGATCGCGCCGGTAAATAACATGATGTTCGGGTCGCGCAGCTGAGCATACACCACCACCATCACTACTGCGCCAAACTGATAGAGCAGGAAGATTTTCCAGCGTGCGAAGCGGTCGGCCAGTACGCCAAACAGCCAGATGCCAAAGGTCATCCCGACCACGGTCACCGCGGTCCAGAGGCCCGACTTCGTCAGGCTGAAGCCAAAGCTGGAGGAGAGGTAACTCGGCATCCAGATCATCAGCCCGTAGTAACCAAAGTTCTGTACTGAACAGAGGATAAAAATGCCCAGGCTGGCTTTGGCGGTGGCGCGATCGCGCACCAGCAGTTTCAGGCGCGCCGGAAAAGAGAGTGACGGCACATGTTTAACCTGCCGTTGATACGCCTCCGGTTCACCCATGCCGCGACGAATGGCAAACGAGACCAGCGCAGGCAACAAGCCGACCAGAAACATGCCGCGCCAGCCGATGATAGTCAGCAGCGGCGGTGTGATAAAGGCCGCCATCAGCACCCCGAGTTGCCAGCCGATGCCAACCCACGCTGATGCGCGATTGCGCTTCTCCGCCGGCCAGGCTTCGGCAATCAGCGCCATGCCGATACCAAATTCGCCACCCAGACCAACACCCGCCAGCGTTCGCCAGGCGAGCAGATCCCAGTAGCCCTGCGCCACCGCGCACAGCCCGGTAAAGACCGAGAAGACCAGAATCGTGACGGTGAGCATGCGGATGCGGCCATAGCGGTCGCTGAGATGACCAAATACGATGCCACCGATAACCGCGCCAATCAGCGTCCAGGTCACCAGCGATCCCGCCTGTGATGGGTTGAGCGCCAGCGAAACACTGATAGCCGGCAGCATAAAGCCGAGTATCAGCAGGTCAAATCCATCCATGGCATAACCGCTGACCGCAGCCAGCATCGCTTTGCCTGGCGTTACGCCGGGCTTAGATTGGGGAGAAGGGGACATCGTTGCGCACCTCATAAAGAAAAGTGCCGCAATTATAGAGAGAGTTCAGGATGTGACCAATTGAAAAGGCTTATCCCTGCGCCGATCAGGCGCAGGAAGAAGATTTATCAGGAAGGTCTGTTGCTGCCGTCATCGCCCGACAGTAATTCATCGAGCCGGTCACCGCCAACGTGACGGAAATCCTGACCTTTGACGAAATAGAAGATGATTTCGCAGATATTCTGGCAACGATCGCCGATACGCTCAATGGCGCGGGCACAGAACAGCGCCGTCAGCACGCTGGGAATGGTGCGCGGATCTTCCATCATGTAGGTCATCAGCTGGCGCACAATGCCTTCGTACTCTTTATCCACCTTTTTATCTTCACGGTAGATAGTGATCGCTTCGTTGAGATCCATGCGTGCAAAAGCGTCCAGCACATCATGCAGCATCTGTACGGTGTGACGACCCAGCGACTCAAGGCTGACCAGCAGCGGCAAATGCTGCTGACCAAACTTCTCCAGCGCCGTGCGGCTGATCTTCTCCGCCACGTCGCCAATCCGTTCCAGCTCAGAAATGGCTTTGATGATCGCCATCACCAGTCGCAAATCGATCGCAGTTGGCTGACGTTTGGCGATGATGCGCACGCAGGCTTCATCAATCTCCACTTCCATCATATTGACCTTCTGGTCACCGTCGATCACCCGCTGCGCCAGTTCGCCATCCAGATTATGCATGGCGGTAATTGCATCGGTCAGCTGCTGCTCGACCATACCGCCCATGATCATCACCTGGGTACGGATATGCTCCAGCTCGGCATTGAACTGACCGGAGATGTGCTTATTCAGATTAAGATTATCCATGTCGTTCTCCTGTCAGATCAGCCGTAGCGGCCAGTTATATAATCTTCGGTTTGCTTCTGGGCGGGTTTAGTGAACAGCGTGTCGGTATCGCTGAACTCAATCAGTTCGCCCAGATACATGAAAGCCGTATGGTCAGAGCAGCGTGCAGCCTGTTGCATGTTGTGCGTCACGATCACCACGGTGTAATCCTGTTTCAGCTCGGTGATCAGCTCCTCAATACGGCCAGTAGAGATAGGATCAAGCGCGGAGCAGGGCTCATCCAGCAGTAAGACTTCCGGGCGAATCGCGATACCGCGGGCAATGCACAGACGCTGCTGCTGGCCGCCGGAGAGACTGTAACCGCTCTGATGCAGCTTGTCTTTGGTTTCATTCCACAGCGCCGCCTTGGTCAGCGCCCACTGTACGCGCGCATCCATATCGGCACGCGACAGCTTTTCAAACAGGCGAACGCCGAAGGCGATGTTGTCATAGATCGACATCGGGAACGGCGTAGGCTTCTGAAACACCATGCCGACCCGGGCGCGCAGCAGCGCGATATCCTGCTGAGTCGCCAGAATGTTTTCGCCATCCAGCAGAATGTCCCCTTCAGCCCGCTGATCCGGATAGAGCGAGTACATTTTGTTGAAGGTCCGCAGCAGGGTCGACTTACCACAGCCCGATGGCCCGATAAACGCAGTCACCTGATTCTTAGCGATATCCAGATTGATGTTCTTCAGCGCATGATATTTGCCGTAATAGAAGTTCAGATTACGGACCTGAATTTTATCGGCTGATGCTGTCGCGATACTCATAATTCATCTCTCTTATACGGCGCCGCACAGGGCCGCGCCGGAAATTAACCGTGTTTACCTTTGGCGAAAATCACCCGCGCCACGATGTTCAGCACCAGCACGCAGAGGGTGATAATCAGCACACCTGCCCAGGCCAGGCTCTGCCATTCGGCGAACGGGCTCATGGCGAACTTAAAGATGGTGACCGGCAGGTTCGCCAGCGGCTGCATCATGTCGGTGCTCCAGAACTGGTTCGAGAGCGCCGTGAACAGCAGCGGTGCCGTTTCACCTGCAATGCGCGCAATCGCCAGCAGCACACCCGTGATGATGCCGGAGACCGACGCTTTCAGGGTGATAGACGCGATCATCTTCCACTTGGGCGTACCCAGCGCGTAAGCCGCTTCACGCATGCTGTCTGGCACCAGTCGCATCATGTTTTCGGTGGTACGAATCACAATCGGCACCTGCAGCAGCGCCAGCGCAATCACCCCGGCCCAGCCGGAGAAGTGCTGCATCTGCGACACCACAAGGGTGTAGACGAACAGGCCGACCACAATCGAGGGTGCCGAAAGCAGAATGTCGTTAATAAAGCGGATCACTTCTGCCAGTGGCGACTTGCGCCCATATTCCGCCAGATAGATACCCGCCATGATGCCCAGCGGTGTGCCGAAGAAGGTAGACCAGAAAATCAGTAATCCGCTGCCCGCCAGGGCGTTAGCCAGCCCGCCGCCCGCGGTATTGGGTGGTGGCGTTGATTCGGTGAACAGGGACCAGGAGAGCCCATCCACGCCGCGCGATACGGTGGTGAACAGGATCCACACCAGCCAGAACAGGCCAAAAGCCATGGTCAGCAGCGACAGCGTCAGCGCAATTTTATTTTTAGTGCTGCGCCAGGACTGCATTTTACGGCGTGATGCGTCCAGTTCGGCGCGCGCCTGAATTTCAATTGTGGTCATGAGCGCGCTCCTTCACTTTTCGCCAGCCGCATAATCATCAGCTTTGAAATCGCCAGCACGATAAAGGTAATCACAAACAGGATCAGTCCCAGCTCCATCAGCGCGGCGACGTGCACGCCCGATTCCGCTTCAGCGAACTCGTTGGCCAGCGCCGAGGTGATGCTGTTACCCGGCATAAACAGCGACGGGCTGTCGAGCTGGTAGGTGTTGCCGATAATAAAAGTCACCGCCATGGTTTCACCCAGCGCACGACCCAGTCCGAGCATCACACCGCCAATCACGCCATTTTTGGTAAAGGGCAGTACGATGCGCCAGATCACTTCCCAGGTGGTGCAGCCGATGCCGTAGGCTGACTCTTTCATCATCACCGGGGTCTGCTCAAAGACGTCGCGCATCACCGAGGCGATATAAGGGATGATCATGATCGCCAGAATCACACCCGCCGCGAGGATGCCGATACCGAAAGCGGGGCCGGAGAAAAGCTCGCCGACAATCGGAATGCCCGATATCACGTCATTGACCGGTGTCTGGAAGTATTCGGCAAACAGCGGCGCGAAAACAAACAGACCCCACATGCCATAAACAATACTGGGAATGGCCGCCAGCAGCTCAATGGCGGTGCCCAGCGGGCGACGCAGCCAGCCTGGCGCGAGTTCGGTCAGGAACAGCGCGATACCAAAACTCACCGGTACTGCGATAATCAGGGCAATAATGGAGGTCACAAGGGTGCCGTAGATCGGTACCAGTGCACCAAATTGTTCGTTGGGCGCATCCCAGGTTTTGGTCCACAAAAAGGCGAAACCAAACTTCTGGATGCTGGGCCACGAGGAGATGATCAGGGAGACAATAATGCCGCCCATCAGTAACAGGACAATCAGCGCAGCCAGCCTGACCAGCGCGCCAAAAATTCTGTCACCTTGTTTGCCTGGGGCTTTGAATGCCGGCTTCGTTGCAGCCATAGAAGTCTCAGTCTTCAGAAGTTATCAGGACGGCATGACGCCGCCCGTTGAGTCTGACCGGACTGCTGTCCGGTCAGGGTCGGTCAATTACTGATAAAGCGCTTTACCAGAACTGTCTTTGATGTTGGCTTTCCAGGCGGCGCGAATCTGTTCAGTCACGCTCTCTGGCAGCGCAGCATAATCCAGCGCTGTGGCGGTTTTGCTGCCGCTTTTGTAAGCCCAGTCGAAGAATTTCAGTACTTCAGCGCCTTTGGCCGCATTAGCCTGATCCTTGTAGATCAGAATAAAGGTGGTTGACGAGATTGGCCAGGCATCAGCGCCCTTCTGGAAGGTCAGATCCTGCGCGAACGATTTGCTCCAGTCAGCACCTTTCGCGGCATTACTGAAGCTGGTTTCGCTTGGGGCGACCGCTTTGCCATCGGCATCGATGAGTTTGGTGTAGGTCAGGTTATTCTGTTTGGCGTAGGCGTACTCCACGTAGCCGATTGAACCCGGCAGACGCTGAACAAACGCGGCGACGCCGTCGTTGCCTTTGCCGCCCAGACCGACCGGCCAGTTGACGGTGTTACCTTTACCAATTTTGCTGTTCCAGTCCGGGTTCACTTTCGCCAGATAGCTGGTGAAGACGAACGAGGTGCCTGAACCGTCAGCGCGACGTACCACGTTGATGTTGGTCTCTGGCAGTTTCACGCCTGGGTTAAGTTTGGCAATCGCCGGGTCGTTCCACTTTTTGATGGTGCCGAGGTAGATATCACCGACGGTTTTGCCATCCAGCGTCAGCTGACCTGACTTGATACCCGGCAGGTTAACCGCCAGTACTACGCCACCGATCACGGTAGGGAACTGGAACAGGCCATTTTTCTGCAGATCTTCATCTTTCATTGGCGCATCGGACGCACCGAAATCGACGGTTTTAGCGATGATCTGTTTCACGCCGCCAGATGAACCGATACCCTGGTAGTTAACTTTGCTACCGGTGGCTTTTTGATATTCTGCTGCCCACTTGGCATAAACCGGCGCCGGGAACGTCCCGCCTGCGCCAGTGAGATCGGTTGCCGCAAAAGCAGATACCGCGCTTACGGCGAAGGTGGTGGCGAGGATTCGGGCTACGGTGCTACGCATCAGTGTCATATTCCCTCCAGGGGAGAAAAGTCAGGCTTGGGGCCGTTTTAGTAAGAATCTGTGATTGCTGCAGGAGGGAAAATAGGACAGTTTGATGACAGTGAAATGTACGAAATATGACAGTTATATGACAGAGGGCCAGAGCAAAGTGGGCCCGCGACGGGGCCCACCCGGTTATTCCACAGTAACCGATTTTGCCAGGTTACGTGGCTGATCGACGTCGGTCCCTTTGATCAGGGCGACGTGATAGGAGAGTAACTGTAGCGGCACCGTGTAGAAGATGGGCGCAATGACCTCTTCGACATGCGGCAACGGGATGATCTTCATGCCGTCACTGTCGCTGAAGCCCGCATCCTGATCGGCAAAGACATAGAGCAGTCCACCGCGTGCGCGTACCTCTTCGATGTTGGATTTGAGCTTCTCCAGCAGTTCGTTGTTAGGTGCCACCACGATCACCGGCATGTCCGCATCAATCAGCGCCAGCGGGCCATGTTTCAGCTCGCCTGCGGCATAGGCTTCCGCATGAATGTAGGAGATCTCCTTGAGCTTCAGCGCCCCTTCCATGGCAATCGGATATTGATCGCCACGCCCCAGGAACAGCGCGTGATGCTTGTCAGAGAAGCCTTCTGCCAGATTTTCAATCAGCTTATCCTGCGCCAGCATCTGCTCAATCCGGTTCGGCAATGCCTGCAGTGCATGAACGATCTCATGCTCAGTCTCGGCTGACATCCCTTTCAGACGACCCAGTTTCGCCACCAGCATCAGCAGCACCGCTAACTGGGTGGTGAACGCTTTGGTAGAGGCGACGCCGATTTCGGTGCCCGCTTTGGTCATCAGCGCCAGGTCAGATTCCCGCACCAGTGACGAACCGGCCACGTTACAGACCGCCAGCGAGCCCAGGTAGCCCAGCTCTTTAGAGAGACGCAGCGCCGCCAGGGTATCTGCCGTTTCACCCGACTGCGACAGGGTGATCAGCAGGCTGTTTTTGCGAACAGCTGATTTGCGGTAGCGGAACTCCGAGGCAATCTCGACATCACAGGGCAGGTTTGCCAGCGACTCAAACCAGTAGCGTGACACCATGCCGGAGTTGTAGGAGGTGCCACAGGCGATAATCTGGATATGCTCAACCTGGCTCAGCAGCGCTTCTGCGCCCGCGCCCAGTTCGCTGAGATCAACCTGACCCTGGCTGAACCGACCGCTCAGGGTGCTTTTTAGCGCCATGGGCTGTTCGTAGATCTCTTTCTGCATGTAGTGACGGTAAATGCCTTTGTCACCGGCGTCATATTGCAGGTTCGACTCGATCTCGGCACGGGTCACGGTGTTGCCTTCACGGTCGATCACCGTGACATCGCGACGGCTGATCTCGGCGATATCACCCTCTTCCAGATAGATAAACCGACGGGTCACTGGCAGCAGGGCCAGCTGATCCGAGGCGATAAAGTTTTCGCCCATGCCACGACCAATCACCAGCGGGCTGCCGGAACGGGCCGCCACCAGCAGTGACGGATCGCGGCTGTCCATGATCACCATGCCATAGGCACCGCGCAGCTGCGGAATCACACGCAGCACCACTTCACGCAGCGAACCGCCCTGCTTCTGCTCCCAGTGAACCAGATGCGCCACCACTTCGGTGTCCGTTTCAGAGGCAAACACATAACCGCGCGCGATCAGTTCAGCGCGCAATGGCTCATGATTTTCAATGATGCCGTTGTGCACGATGATGATGTGCTCTGAGACGTGCGGATGCGCGTTCGCTTCCGACGGCTCGCCATGGGTTGCCCAGCGCGTGTGCGCGATGCCGGTTCCACCAATCAGCGGTTGCTGCTCAGCGGCTTCCGCCAGTTTCTGCACTTTTCCTAAACGCCGCAGGCGCGTGACGTGCCCCTGACGATCGACCACGGCCAGACCGGCCGAATCATATCCGCGATATTCAAGACGACGCAGACCTTCCAGCAGAATCTCTGCGATATCACGTTGCGCTACTGCACCAACAATTCCACACATAATGATGTTTTCCTGACTACATGGCTTTTCGCCACTTATGTTGTCATGCGACCTGATATCCGGCTTTGCCGGTTCCCCGAGCCTTGTAGATAGTGGGGATTATAGTTTTGGCACTGCACTGCATCGGCCCGCATTAAAGCGGGCCGTTAAAATTTATTTTTTCTTCACCGGACGCTGCCAGTCCGCTTTGTGATTCTGCTCTTTACGGTTATAGACCAGACCGGCCTGGGTCACATCTTTCATAATGGTGCTGCCCGCCGCAATGGTGGTCCCTGCCGCGATGCTGACCGGCGCCACCAGCTGGGTATCTGAGCCCACAAACACATCATCGCCAATTACGGTTTTGAATTTGTTCGCACCGTCGTAGTTGCAGGTAATGGTGCCTGCACCGATATTTACGTTGTCGCCAATCTCCGCATCACCGAGATAGGAGAGGTGCCCCGCTTTCGATCCTCTGCCCAGACGCGCTTTCTTCATTTCGACGAAGTTGCCCACGTGGGCGGCATCGGCCAGTTCGCTGCCAGGACGCAGACGGGCAAAAGGTCCGACGGTGCAGGCAGTGGCGAGATTCGCATCCTCGATCACCGAATAGGGGCTGATTTCACAGTCATCGCCAATCACGCTGTTTTTGATAATGCAGCCCGCGCCGATTCTGACGCGTGCGCCCAGCGTGACCTGGCCTTCAATAATGACGTTGGTGTCAATTTCAACATCCCGCCCGTGCGTCAGCGTCCCGCGCAGGTCAAAACGGGCCGGATCGCGTAGCATCACGCCAGCCAGCAGCAGCTTTTCCGCCTGTTCAGCCTGGTAAGTGCGCTCTAATGTCGCCAGCTGCAGCCGGTTGTTGACGCCATCGGTTTCACTGATGCGTGCCGGATGAACCGCGTTGATCACCCGACCTTCCTGATGCGCCAGCGCGATAATATCGGTGATGTAATACTCACCCTGCGCATTATTGTTGGTGAGCTGCGCCAGCCAGCGTTTTAAATCGCCGCCGTTGGCGATCAGAATGCCGGTGTTGATCTCTTTAATGGTGAGCTGCGCCGGGCTGGCATCTTTCTGTTCGATAATGCCGGTGATGGTGTCGTTCTCACGCACAATGCGGCCATAGCCGGTTGGGTCGTCCAGTACCACGGTAAGTAAGCCAATGCCGCCCTGCGGTTTGGCTTCGCGCAGCCGCTGTAGTGTCGCCTGAGAGATCAGCGGCACATCACCGTAAAGCATCATGATATCTTCATCATCCGCGAATGCAGGCGCTGCCTGCTGCATCGCATGGCCAGTGCCGAGCTGCTCGGCCTGCAGTACCCAGTTGAGCGAGCTGTCAGTGAGGGTCGCCTTCAGGCGATCGCCGCCGTGACCATAAACCAGATGAACCTGCTGTGCGCCCAGCCCTTTAGCCGCGTCAATCACATGCTGAACCATGGGTTTGCCTGCCAGCGTATGCAGAACTTTAGGCAGATCGGAATACATACGGGTGCCCTTGCCAGCAGCAAGGATCACCACACTCATCGCACTGTTAGACATAACTATCCTGAGTGAATTTTTACGGGTGAAAGTAAAACGGTTTGGGATTGAGATTACTACATTTTTCTCAGGCCGAAATTAGGCGGAAAGGCAGATCAGGCGCAGCAGACAAAAAAAATGCCAGCCCGAGGGCTGGCATTTCATGACGCATAAAGCTGGATTACATCGCTTTTTTGGTCAGTTCGATCACGCGCAGTTTAGCAATGGCTTTCGCCAGCTCGGCAGAGGCCTGAGCATAGTCCACGTCGCCGTGGCTGCTGTTCATATGGTCTTCTGCTTTGCGTTTTGCTTCCAGAGCGCGCGCTTCGTCCAGATCGGTACCGCGGATAGCGGTATCGGCCAGAACGGTGCTGCTGCCCGGTTGCACTTCCAGCACGCCGCCAGAGAGGTAGATAAACTCCTCTTCGCCGTGCTGTTTCACGATACGGATCATTCCAGGCTTAATGGCAGTCAGCAGCGGCGCATGGCCAGGGAAAATCCCCAGTTCACCTTCGCTACCTGACACCTGAATTTTCTGTACCAGACCAGAGAACAACTGCTCCTCTGCGCTGACCACATCCAGGTGATAAGTCATAGCCATAATCTTCCTCCCGGGAAACCGTTATTACAGTTTCTTCGCTTTTTCCACGGCTTCTTCGATGGCGCCAACCATGTAGAAGGCCTGCTCTGGCAGGTGGTCAAACTCACCTTCCATGATGCCTTTAAAGCCACGGATAGTGTCTTTCAGCGTCACGTATTTGCCCGGTGAACCGGTGAATACTTCTGCAACGAAGAACGGCTGAGACAGGAAGCGCTGAATCTTACGCGCACGTGCCACCAGCAGTTTGTCTTCTTCAGACAGCTCATCCATACCGAGGATGGCGATGATGTCTTTCAGTTCCTGATAACGCTGCAGCAGTGACTGAACGCCACGTGCAACATCATAGTGCTCCTGACCGACAACCAGCGGATCCAGCTGACGGCTGGTAGAGTCCAGCGGGTCAACGGCCGGGTAGATACCCAGAGAGGCGATCTGACGGCTCAGCGTTACCGTTGAGTCTAAGTGCGCAAAGGTAGTTGCTGGTGACGGGTCAGTCAGGTCATCCGCAGGGACGTAAACGGCCTGTACGGAGGTGATTGAACCGGTCTTGGTGGAGGTAATACGCTCCTGCAACACACCCATCTCTTCTGCCAGCGTTGGCTGGTAACCTACCGCAGATGGCATACGACCCAGCAGTGCAGAAACTTCTGTACCGGCCAGGGTATAACGGTAGATGTTATCGATGAACAGCAGAACGTCGCGACCTTCATCACGGAATTTTTCCGCCATGGTCAGACCGGTCAGTGCTACGCGCAGACGGTTACCCGGCGGCTCGTTCATCTGGCCATAGACCAGTGCAACTTTATCGATAACGTTAGAGTCAGTCATTTCGTGGTAGAAGTCGTTACCCTCACGAGTACGCTCACCCACACCGGCAAACACTGAGTAACCTGAGTGTTCAGCCGCGATGTTACGGATCAGTTCCATCATGTTGACGGTTTTACCTACACCCGCACCACCGAACAGACCGACTTTACCGCCTTTAGCAAACGGACACATCAGGTCGATAACCTTGATGCCGGTTTCCAGCAGTTCCTGCGAGTTAGACTGATCTTCATAAGAAGGGGCTGCGCGGTGAATAGAGGCGATCTCTACTGCGCTGCCATCTTCTTCTTTCAGCTCGCCTTTCATATCGATTGGCTCGCCGAGAACGTTCATGATACGGCCCAGGGTCGCTTTACCGACGGGTACCTGAATCGGTTTCTGCAGGTCGTTGACGCTCAGACCACGCTTCAGGCCGTCAGACGTACCCATTGCGATGGTACGTACTACGCCGCCGCCGAGCTGCTGCTGAACTTCCAGCACCAGACGCGCATCACCATTCATAACCTCGAGGGCGCTGTACACTTGCGGTACCGCGTCCTGAGGGAATTCGACGTCAACAACGGCGCCGATAATCTGGACAATCTTTCCAGTTGCCATCTTGAATCCTCTACCTAATTCCAAACCTGGTTAAACCGCGGAGGCTCCACCGACAATCTCGGTAAGTTCCTGGGTGATGCTGGCCTGACGAGCTTTGTTGTACACCAACTGCAGCTCTTTGATCAGATTTCCGCCGTTATCGGTTGCGGCTTTCATCGCTACCATACGTGCGGCCTGCTCACTGGCCAGATTTTCCACCACACCCTGATAAACCTGCGATTCGACATAACGACGCAGCAGGGTATCCAGCAGCGCTTTCGGATCGGGTTCATACAGGTAATCCCAGGTCTTCGCCTTCATCTCTTCTTCACCTTCCGCTGGCGGTAACGGCAGCAGTTGGGTGATGGTCGGAGTCTGAGACATGGTGTTATTGAATTTGTTATTGACGATCATCAGCTTGTCGATGCGGCCTTCATCATAAGCCTGCAACATCACTTTTACCGGGCCAATCAGGTCAGACAGGGTAGGTTTATCGCCCATGCCACTGACTTGCGCCACAATGTTGCCACCCACAGCATTAAAGAATGACGCCCCTTTTGAACCGATAATCGACAGATCGCTCTGCACGCCTTTATCGGACCAGGACTTCATATCCGCCAGTAACTTTTTGAACAGGTTAATGTTCAAACCACCACAAAGCCCGCGGTCAGTTGAAACGACCAGGTAGCCGACGCGCTTCACGTCGCGCTCTTCCAGGTAAGGGTGCTTGTATTCCAGATTACCCAACGCAAGGTGACCAATCACTTTGCGCATGGTTTCTGCATACGGACGGCTGGCCGCCATGCGTTCCTGCGTTTTACGCATCTTGGAGGCGGCGACCATTTCCATCGCTTTGGTGATCTTCTGCGTGTTTTTCACGCTTCCAATCTTGCTTCGTATCTCTTTTGCGCCGGCCATTAGCTTCTCCTCAAAGCCTTGCGGCCTGCCTTTTCAGACAAGCCGCCAGACATTACCAGGACTGGGTTGCTTTAAACGTCTCGACCAGGCCTTTCAGCTTGGCTTCGATATCGTTATTAAAGTTGCCCGACTGGTTGATTTCAGCCATCAGCTCAGCGTGGTCGCGATCGGCGAAGGCCAGCAGTGCAGCTTCGAAGCTGCCAATTTTTGCCAGTTCAACGTCGTTCAGATAGCCACGCTCTGCAGCGAACAGAACCAGACCCTGCTGTGCGACAGACATCGGCGCATACTGTTTCTGCTTCAGCAGCTCGGTCACTTTCTGACCGTGGCTCAGCTGTTTGCGGGTTGCATCATCCAGATCAGAGGCGAACTGCGAGAATGCCGCCAGTTCACGATACTGTGCCAGCGCGGTACGGATACCACCGGACAGTTTCTTGATGATCTTGGTCTGTGCAGCACCACCTACGCGGGATACCGAAATACCTGGGTTAACGGCCGGACGAATACCGGAGTTGAACAGGTTCGATTCCAGGAAGATCTGACCATCAGTAATCGAGATTACGTTGGTCGGAACGAACGCAGAAACGTCGCCCGCCTGGGTTTCGATGATCGGCAGCGCGGTCAGTGAACCGGTTTTACCTGTCACTGCGCCATTGGTGAAACGCTCTACATAATCAGCGCTTACGCGTGATGCACGTTCCAGCAGACGGGAGTGGAGATAGAACACGTCGCCAGGGAATGCTTCACGACCTGGTGGACGACGCAGCAGCAGAGAAATCTGACGGTACGCGACAGCCTGCTTAGAAAGGTCATCGTATACGATCAGCGCATCTTCACCGCGGTCACGGAAGTATTCGCCCATCGCACAGCCTGCGTACGGAGAGAGATACTGCAGTGCAGCAGATTCAGAAGCAGACGCCACAACAACGATGGTGTTCTGCAGTGCGCCATGCTCTTCCAGCTTACGAACCACGTTAGAGATGGTTGAGGCTTTCTGACCAATCGCAACGTAGACACACTTGATGCCTGAGTCGCGCTGGTTGATGATCGCATCGATCGCCATTGCGGTTTTACCGGTCTGACGGTCACCGATGATCAGCTCACGCTGGCCACGGCCGATTGGAATCATCGCATCGACCGACTTATAACCGGTCTGAACCGGCTGGTCGACTGACTGACGATCGATAACGCCAGGTGCAATGACTTCAACCGGTGAGAAACCGTCGTTGTCGATTGCGCCTTTACCGTCGATAGGAGCACCCAGGGTGTTCACTACGCGGCCCAGCAGGCCACGGCCTACCGGTACTTCAAGAATACGGCCAGTACACTTAACCTTCATGCCTTCGGCGAGGTCAGCGTAAGGGCCCATCACCACTGCACCAACCGAGTCACGCTCGAGGTTCAGGGCGATAGCGTAACGGTTGCCCGGCAGGGCAATCATCTCACCCTGCATGACATCGGCCAGGCCGTGTACGCGGATGATACCGTCACTTACAGAAACAATCGTACCTTCGTTGTGAGCTTCACTCACGACATTGAACTGAGCAATGCGCTGCTTGATCAGTTCGCTGATTTCGGTGGAATTCAGTTGCATATGCTCCAGTCCCCTTAAGACTGCAAGACGTCAGCCAGACGGTCAAGACGGCCGCGTACGCTGCCATCAATAACCAGATCACCCGAACGGATGATCACGCCTGCCATCACAGACTTATCAATTTTGCAATTCAGCTTAACTTTGCGTGACAGACGTTTTTCCATCGCGGCGCTGATTTTATTCAGCTGGTCGTCACTCAGCGTACTGGCGGAGATAACATCAACTTCAGCGGTGGCTTCATGAGCGTCACGCAGTTCGATGTATTGGGCCAGTACAGCCGGAAGCGCTGTCAAACGTCCGTTTTCCGCCATCACCTTAATCAGGTTCTGCGCGGGTTCATCCAGTTGATCACCACAGACTGCGTTAAACGACGCTGCCAGCGCTTCGGGTGCTAATGCACCTGAGAGAAGATCAGCCATCTGTTCATTGCGAGCCACTTCTGCGGCAAACGCCAGCATCTGTTGCCAGCGTTCAATACTTTGATGCTCAACAGCAAAGTCAAAAGCTGCTTTGGCGTAGGGGCGAGCTACAGTAATCAGATCAGACATCAGCCCCTCCCTCCTTACAGTTCAGCGACCAGTTTATCAACGATGTCGCTGTTAGCAGCTTCATCCACGGAGCGTTCGATGATCTTCTCGGCGCCAGCCATAGCCAGCAACGCGACCTGCTTACGCAGTTCTTCACGCGCACGTTTGCGTTCAGCGTCAATTTCAGCCTGCGCTTGTGTCACGATGCGATTACGTTCGTTTTCAGCTTCGGTTTTGGCTTCGTCCAGAATCTGCGCGCGACGCTTGTTCGCTTGCTCGATAATGACCTGAGCGTCTTCTTTGGCTTTTTTCAGCTGGTCGGTCGCATTAGCCTGCGCGAGATCCAAATCTTTCTTTGCACGTTCAGCAGAAGCAAGGCCTTCAGCAATTTCTTTCTGGCGCTTTTCGATAGCAGCCATGAGCGGCGGCCATACGTACTTCATGCAGAACGCGACAAACAGGATGAACGCGATAGCCTGGCCGAGGATTGTTGCATTAATGTTCACAGCACAATGCCTCTAGATTGAGTATTTAACTTTTCTGCCGTTATCAACGATAAGCGGCAGAATCCGTTCACCCTTGCACATTGTGCGCTGAGTGAACACAGGGCTTTAGGCGACAGCAAACATCACGTACAGACCCAGACCAACAGCGATCATCGGGATTGCATCCACCAGACCCATTACAACAAAGAACTGCGTACGCAGCAGAGGAATCAGGTCAGGCTGACGAGCAGCGCCTTCCAGGAATTTTCCTCCGAGGATGCCGATACCGATCGCAGCACCGATTGCCGCCAGGCCCATCATCACAGCGGCAGCCATGTACAGCAGATCCATATTCAGGTTTTCCATGACAGTCTCCAGTTTGTTTCAGTTAAATGCTCCCTTCATCTTCCGGGCTTCAGCGGTGTGCGCTGCAACCCGAAATCAAGAGGGAAAGTAGTGTTGAGAAAAAAATCAATGTTCTTCAGATGCCATCGACAGATAGACAATCGTGAGGACCATGAAAATGAAAGCCTGTAGCGAAATGATCAGGATGTGGAAAATGGCCCACGGCACATTCAGCACCCACTGCGACCACCACGGCAACAGACCGGCAATAAGGATAAAGATCAGTTCACCCGCATACATGTTACCGAACAGTCGTAAACCCAGTGATACAGGCTTAGACAGCAGGCTCACACCTTCCAGAATCAGGTTGATCGGGATGAAGATCGGGTGGTTAAAAGGCTGCAGCGTCAGCTCTTTAGTGAAGCCGCCAATGCCTTTCATTTTGATGCTGTAGAACAGAATCAAAATAAATACGCCCAACGCCATAGATAGCGTGATGTTCACGTCTGCAGACGGTACGACGCGCAGCGCCGGTAACCCCAATACGTGCTCGCCAATATATGGCAGCAAGTCGATTGGCAGCAGATCCATGAAGTTCATCAGGAAGACCCAGACAAAGATTGTCAGAGCCAGCGGGGCGATAAGTTTGCTCTTACCGTGATACATGTCGCGCACGTTACTATCGACGAAACCGACAACCAGTTCGATAGCCGCCTGCATTTTCCCTGGCACACCGCTGGTGGCAGATTTTGCCACGCTACGGAACAACACCAGGAAGATGATTCCCAGCACCATAGAGAAAAACATGGAATCGATATTTAATACCCAGAACGTCGCGGGAGCGTCGTGCGGATTCACTATCTCGAAGGTACGCAGGTCCAACTGAAGATGAGTCAGGTGGTGACCAATGTACTCTTGCGGAGTAGAGATTTCTCCTGCAGCCATGATGCCTCTTACCCTTTGTTGTTAATTACCGCCGGTGCCAGCATTTGTACCACCAGCACCGATAACCAGGTTATTCCGACCGGCCAGAAAACCGCTCCGAATAGACCCAACGCCACAATGAGCAAAATGATGGTCGCAAACACTTTGGCTATTTCACCCAAAGCGAAGCTCCACGCGACTCGCCCCGAAGCTGGGGTTTGCCCCTGCAGGCGCCAGGCTAAAAACAAAAACAATACGTTTGGCAGCCAGGCTGCCGCACCGCCAGCAAGAGCAGAGAGACCCCAGATGACATCTTTAAGAGCAAAGAGTGCACCGATGATGACTATCGTCACCAGCTGAATCATCAGCACCGTTCGGGCGTATTTTACACTGTAAAGAGACACTGACATGACGCTGATACTCTCCTGCCCCGTTAGGGGTATGTCGCGTGTCGTATAAGACTGCCTTTGCGCAGTTGAGTCAAGCAGCAAAAGCCGTGCAAATTATACGGGCCGCACCTGCGATTTCAATCGGTAAGTAGCGAAAAGGTGAACAATTATTTAAATTTCTTTCCGGAGGGCTATTTTTCCAAAGATTACCCTGCAGAGATTCACCCTAATCTGACTGAAAATTCTCTCGCAACTTGCTTTTAAAGCGTGCTTTAGATCACATAATAAGCACTTTCACTACACTGAGTTTTATCTTCGCGCTATTTAAGAACAATCTGTATTACAAATTAAATCAATAAAATCAAAGTATTGAAATTATAAAAATGCATCTGCAAGACTATTTTCACAGAAAACACGCTATTGACATCGAACTGTGCTTAAGAATCGTGTAATTGATATTACGCACGCAAAGTTATTACCGCGATATATTTTCTGCCGTGACTACTTTTATTCAGCGACCCGCCTATACAAGTGATATTTCTGATAACTGAATGTGAATTAAACGTTAAATGTAACAGAGCTTTTCGGATAATTTCCGTCAGCGTTTTAACCTTCGGTCAGCCAGGGCTTAATCAAAATCTTTTATTGATAGCGCATCATCTGCACTTTTTTCATCCCGGAACTGACGAAAATCACTGGCAGATAAACGCTAAATCTCTGCCAGTCGAAAGCCTATTGGTGACGAAGAATGACCAGGTGGCGATCACCTTCCAGCTGCGGTACCTGCAACTTAATCACAGCATCAGAGACGTAGCCTGCCGGTAACTCCGCAATTTCATCGTCCGGACGCACGCCTTTCAGCGCGAAGAAGCGCCCTTCTCTTCCCGGCAGATGATGACACCAGTTCACCATGTCGGTCAGCGAGGCAAATGCACGACTGATCACGCCATCAAAGGGCGGCTCAGCCGGGAACGCCTCAACCCGGCTCTGCACCGGAGTAATGTTAGTGAGTCCTAACTCATGCTGAACCTGACGCAGGAAACGCACCCGCTTGCCCAGGCTGTCGAGCAACGTAAAGTGCGCATCAGGCATCACGATAGCCAGCGGAATGCCAGGCAGTCCTGGTCCGGTTCCCACATCAATGAAACGTGAGCCTTGCAGATGCGGCGCCACCACGATGCTGTCGAGGATATGGCGTACCAGCATCTGCTGCGGATCGCGCACTGATGTCAGATTGTAGGCTTTGTTCCACTTATCCAGCAGGCCGACATAGGCAACCAGCTGCTGTTTTTGTTGATCGGAGAGGGAAATACCGGCTGCCTGTAGCAGCGACGTGAGTGTGTTGATCACAGCATAAGTCCATTCAGCGGGGGCGAGTCTCCTCGCCCCGTTTTCAGATCAGGCGCTTTTACGCAGCAGACCCTGTTTTTTCAGATAGATAAGCAGAATTGAGATGGCCGCCGGCGTAATACCGGAGATACGCGTCGCCTGACCAATCGAACTCGGTTTGTGATCGTTCAGCTTGGCGATCACTTCATTTGAGAGGCCGTTTACCTGGCGATAGTCGAGCTCCACCGGTAACAGCGTGTTCTCGTTACGCAGCTGGCGATCGATCTCTTCCTGCTGACGCGCGATATAACCTTCATATTTGACCTGAATCTCAACCTGCTCAGCGGCCTGCTCATCAGCCAGTGCCGGACCAAAGGCATCCAGCGTCATCAGCTTCAGATAGGTAAGCTCAGGACGGCGCAGCAGATCTTCGCCGCTCGCTTCTTTAGTCAGCGGCGCGCTGAGTACCGTATTCACTTCCGTCACGTGCTCTGACTTCGGATGGACCCAGATATCGCGCAGGCGCTGACGCTCCTGTTCAATCGCTTCCAGCTTCTGATTGAAACGCGCCCAGCGCGCATCATCCACCATACCCAGTTCACGACCGGTTTCGGTCAGACGCAGATCGGCATTGTCTTCGCGCAGCATCAGACGATATTCAGCACGGGAGGTAAACATCCGGTACGGCTCTTTGGTACCGAGCGTGCAGAGGTCATCAACCAGTACGCCCAGATAAGCCTGGTCACGACGTGGTGCCCAGCCCTCTTTGTCCGCAGACTGACGGGCGGCGTTCAGCCCCGCCAGCATCCCCTGTGCAGCGGCTTCTTCGTAGCCGGTTGTGCCGTTGATCTGGCCGGCAAAGAACAGGCCGTGAATAAATTTGCTCTCCAGCGTCAGTTTGAGATCGCGTGGATCGAAGAAGTCATACTCGATGGCATAGCCCGGACGCACGATCTTCGCATTCTCCATGCCCTGCATGGAGCGAACGATCTGAATCTGCACATCAAATGGCAGACTGGTTGAGATGCCATTCGGGTAGATCTCATTGCTGGTCAGCCCTTCCGGCTCCAGGAAGATCTGATGCGAGTTACGATCGGCAAAGCGCATCACTTTGTCTTCGATAGACGGGCAGTAGCGTGGACCGATCCCCTCGATGATCCCGGCATACATCGGGCTGCGATCCAGATTATTGCGGATCACCTCATGGGTTTTCTCATTGGTGTGAGTGATCCAGCACGGTACCTGCTGCGGATGCTGAGACGCATTGCCCATAAACGAGAAAACCGGCATCGGGTTATCGCCGTGCTGCGGGCTGAGCACTGAAAAATCGATGGTGCGCGCATCGATACGCGGTGGCGTACCAGTCTTGAGGCGGTCTACCCGCAGCGGCAGCGCACGCAGTCGTTTTGCCAGCGGAATGGACGGGGGATCACCTGCGCGACCGCCACTGTAATTATCCAGACCGATATGAATTTTGCCGTCAAGGAAAGTGCCAACGGTGAGGACGACTGTTTTCGCGCGGAACTTCAGTCCCATCTGGGTGACTGCACCCACCACACGATCGTTTTCCACGATAAGATCGTCGACCGCCTGCTGGAAGATCATCAGATTGGGCTGGTTCTCCAGTGCCGTACGCACTGCCTGGCGATAGAGCACGCGATCCGCCTGAGCACGGGTTGCCCGCACTGCCGGACCTTTGCTGGCGTTTAGTATCCTAAACTGGATACCCGCCTGGTCAATCGCACTGGCCATCAGACCACCCAGGGCATCCACTTCCTTCACCAAATGTCCTTTGCCAATCCCACCAATCGCCGGGTTACAGGACATTTGTCCAAGCGTATCAATGTTATGGGTGAGTAACAGGGTTTGCTGACCCATTCGGGCTGCCGCCATTGCGGCTTCGGTGCCCGCATGACCACCACCAATTACGATGACGTCAAAAGGATCCTGATAAAACATGAAGTGGTACCTCGGTTGATGAACTTGCAGGATCGTCGTCCTGGGGCGTGGATTCTACTCAAATTCCGTCTGGGGTGAAAGCCGCGGGATCGTCCGGTTTTAAAAGAAAGGATCTTAGATCTGTATATGATCTTTCTGTTAGATCTCTTATTAGGATCCCGCTTTTCTGTGGATATGTGCCAGAAGCACAGCAGAAACAACAGGATGAAGAGGATCACTACCTGTTAGTGATCGGTGATCCTGATCCGTATAAGCTGGGATCAAAATGGCATGTTATCCACAGCTCAAAATTCATTCTACGGTTGTTCTTTGGATAACTACCGGTTATACGCAGTAAAAGAGGGTAGTTATCCACAAAATAAACGAGCGGAAAAGGATAAAATCAGCATGTTCCACTGAGGATCGTCACTATTTCGCGATCCCCAGCCCCCTTCAGATCGCCTTTTTCCAGCTTTCCAGCCAGGCTTCCGCGGGATCTTCTGGGATCTCATGCTCCAGCACATCAATCTCCAGACGATCGCCGATCTGGCGGGCCCCCTGAGCAATTAACAGGGCTTCAATCTGGCGGATCGCGCCACAAAAGAGATCATATTCATGATTGCCGAGTCCGATGGCACCAAACCGGACCTGCGAGAGATCGGGCTGGCTTTCCGTGATGGCTTCGAACAGCGGCAGCAGGTTATCGGGAATATCGCCTGCACCGTGAGTTGAACAGACCACCAGCCAGATACCCTCATGTGGCACTTCATCCAGCTCCGGGCCATGCAGCATCTGCGTTGAGAAGCCCGCTTCCTGTAATTTTTCTTCCAGATGTTCAGCCACATACTCTGCGCTACCCAGAGTACTGCCACTGATTAAGGTGATATCGGCCATCTTGCTCTCCCGGACATTAAGGCGAGCATTGTACGCTGTGATCAAGCGGTGATCCACCTGTGGACAACAGGGTTAATAGATTAAGAGAAGCGAACGCAGCCGTTGCCAGCCGCCACATTCGTCAGGGATAAGATTATGCACAAGGCGGAGAAGGATCAGGGCTTGATAGTGCGCATGATCGGGTTTTGCAGCGAGATCAGCGTTTCCGTCGACTGAATTTCATCTATGGTCTGGATCTTGTTGATCAGCACCTGTTGCAGGGCATCAATGGATCGGCACATCACCTTAATAAAGATGCTGTAGTGGCCGGTGGTGTACCAGGCTTCAACCACTTCATCCAGCGCATCCAGTTTGCTCAGCGCCGCCGGATAGTCACGCGCGCTCTTAAGGATGATGCCGATAAAACAGCAGACATCAAACCCCAGCTGGCGCGGATCGATATCAACCCGGGTGCCCAGGATAATGCCCGCCTGCTTCATCTTCTCCACGCGGACATGAATGGTGCCGGGGCTGACGTTAAACTGTTTTGCCAGCTCGGCGTAAGCAGTGCGCGCATTGTCGAGCAGGGCATTCAGAATGCCGCGATCCAGGTTATCGAGCTGCAGATGTTCGGCCATGGCCATCCTCGTTATTGGTCTGCTTAAGTAAACAAGGATGAATGTGCAGCAAAATAGTGGTTCAGGCAACTCCCGGCAGCGACGGGCGTCGCTGCCGGTTCACTTAGCGTTTGCGCCAGACGGTGACCTGCGCCAGCGTATGCTGGAACTTGCGGGCCGTTTCGCGGATCACAAACGGTTTATCCTGCGGTTCATCGACCAGGTCGAAGTCGGCCGCCAGCAGACGTTGCAGTGCCTGCAGCGTCGTCAGTGCCTCACCGTTTTCACGCACGCCGCCCAGCCAGTTCTCCTTCGGCGTGAAATCCTCCAGCCAGGTATAGGGCGAGGAGAGCACCAGAATGCCGCCCTGACGCAGCATCGGCGTGACATCCCGCAGGAAGCGTGCGGGCTGACGCAGGCGATCGATCAGGTTGGATGCAAGTACCAGATCGTAACGGGCGGGTTGCGGCTTAAGGTTACAGGCGTCGCCCTGAACAAACTGAATCCGCTGCGCCAGTTCGCTCTCCAGCGCGAAATCTTTCAGGCGAACCTGGCGATACTCCACCAGATCGCCTTCCTGTGGCAGGAGATAACGGAAGTCTTCGCCGCTGGCCAGCTGAAGCGCCACATCGATGAAGCGCGCCGAGTAGTCCATGCCGGTGACACGTTCAAAGTGGCGGGCCAGTTCAAAACTGGCGCGTCCGGTGGCACAGCCGATATCCAGTGCCTCGCCGCGTGCTGTGGTGTAGTTCAGCGCCAGGTTTACCAGGCTTTCTGCATAGTTATCCACCCCGAAATAGCGCGGGCCATACTGGAAGTCGAGGTATTGCGACACCATGGCGTCAGATTCATACGGGTTCAGCGCCATGGTTTCCTGATGGCTGGAAACCACGTAGCGGAAACCGGCATGCTGGAAGAAGTGGCGGCGGAACGCATAGCGTGCCGATTTCAGCGCTTCGTTGCCGGTCGATATCCAG
Source organism: Pantoea sp. Ft-CA_14 (assembly GCF_024520875.1). NCBI lineage: Bacteria > Pseudomonadati > Pseudomonadota > Gammaproteobacteria > Enterobacterales > Erwiniaceae > Pantoea > Pantoea sp. Ft-CA_14. Next base: position 235,289 of record NZ_JALNPM010000007.1, read on the forward strand.
CTACCGCCTTTGATCAGCGAATGTTTGCCATCAAAGGTCGGGGTAGAGAAATCATCGTAAAGCGGGTGGACTTTAAAACCTTCAAAGCCGTTGGTCGGCGTGGTCGTCCACTGCCAGACGTTACCGACGATATCGAAGAAGTCACCCTGGGCGAAGAGATCGACCGGTGAAGAGGAAGCCCAGTATGCCAGGTTAATGTTACCCGGTGCCCGATCCCAATCCGGCTGATCGCCCGCGACCTGTTCGCGCAGCTGAGCCCACTCCGCTTCACAGGGGAGCTGAACGCTCATTCCCGTCTGATCCGCTTTCCAGCGGCAGAAGGCCGCCGCTTCCAGCTGGTTAACCTCGGCTGGCCAGTCCCACGGCATCGCGACTTCTTCACACATCAGACGCAGTTTAAGCTGATCGGGCATCGCAGGCGTGCCGACCCAGAAGGTGGGCATCTCCGCTTTAGCAAACTGACACCAGCCCCAGCCTTCGTCATCCCACCAGCGAGCGTCCTGATAACCCCCCGCCTCAACGAACGCCAGGAATTCCGCGTTGCTGACCAGCATTTTGCTCGCCCTGAACGGCTGCAGCGCGATCTGCTGGCGGCCATATTCGACATCCCAGCCATAGGTATCGTCGGTTTTACCCAGCGTGACGGTGCCGCCGGGCATCGGCAGCAGGGTATTGGCCGGAACAGCCTCGCGCTGGTGGCGCGCCATCGGGCAGACCGGCCACGCGGGCTGGGGTTTCACCCACCCGACCGGTAACTGGCGTATCAGTACGCTGGACGTTTCCAGATGAATACGCTCATGCTCAATGCCCATCAGGATCACCCAGGCCGGACTCTCCCAGGTGATCGGCAGAGTCAGCGGCAGGGTCTGGATCAGATCGCTGACCAGCGCTTTAACGCGCCCGCGGTATTCGCGGACTTCTTCGACAGTGGGCCAGTCATAGTGGCTGTCGTTGAGATCGTCCCAGCTCATCTCATCCACACCAATCGCCATCATCGCTTCGATACGATCGTCCAGACGCGCGTCGATAAGGCGTCCGGCCATCAGCTTATTAATGTAGAAGGTAGCGGTGTGGCCAAAATAGAAGATTAAAGGATGGCGCAGCGGAATGGCTTTGGTAAACCAGGCCTGGGAATCGGCCAGACAGGTAAACAGACTTTCATACTGTTCCCAGGTCTGGTGGAAATAGGCCAGCAATTCGGCACGTTTTTGTTCAATGTTATGGCCGGAGAGCAGTAGCGTTCGCGTCGGCGCAGGCAGATCGCGATGAGGTTGAGCAAGCGTCACAGGAAGCTCCAGATTGCTGAGTAAGTGAAACGGTAATTTACTATAGCAAATATGCATTTCTGCCCGATGACTTAACGCCGCCAGTGACGCAGCAGACGGCTTTTCATGCCGGTATCGAAACGCCAGATATGGTCGAAGATGCGCAGAATGCCTGGTTTCCCGTGGGCCGACATAGCCACGGCGTGAAAACGTTGCTGATTATTTCGCTGACGCGTTTTAATGGTCCCGATCACCTCTTCCGGCAGACGCTGGGCAATAAAATCGGAGACGATCACTGCATCGGCTTCCTGCCACAGTGCACCTTCCATCCGGGTCACAACGGAAGAGAGGCAGGCTGCCAGATCGGTGCCGCCGCGAAAGCGCTGACTGAGAAAGCGAATCGCCTGTTCCAGCCCATCATCACCGGTCAGTTCATAGCCGATCACCTCATGCGCAAACAGCATGATGTAGCAGCGACGGCGATCGGCCAGCGCGACTTTCAGCAGCGCCAGACAAAACGCTTTGGCGCAGCGCTCATTGAAGCCACCCATCGAACCCGAGGTATCGACGCAGACGATGAAAGGCCCGCGTGGCTGCTCTTCATGCTGCTGGTGGCTGGCCGGACGCATCGTGACCTTTTCATGCCAGGCATCGCCCTGCAGCTTGTAGGTCAGCAGCCGTTTCTCTACCAGCCGCCGGTAAAACTCCAGCTCCAGTTCACTGATACTCAGCGCAGCTAACTCCGGCGGCAGCAGACGCAGCACGTCATCGCTCTGGTGAATGCCGCTGACCTCCTCCGGCACGGCCGCAGGTTCCTGCACCATATGGTGAAAGGTCTCCATAGGGGCATCCTGCGACGGCACCGATTTTGCCTCGCGGCTGCGACCCAACTGCTGGGCCAGTTTCAGCAGCTCCGGCTGCTGCGCCAGAAAGTCGCCATATTGCAGCATCAGCTGATAGTCGCCAGGCTGCAGTGACGCTTTGCTCATGTCCCACAGCCGGCCAGCGGCGGCTTCGTCATCGTCGCCGAGAACCGGTGCCAGCTGACCGCTCAGCGCCATACGCTGCTGCAGTTCCGCCAGCAGGCGTTCGCGCTGCTGCTCCAGCAACGTCTGATTCAGCGTCAGGGTCTGTAAGGTCAGGCTCAGCCGCCAGCGCTGTAGAAAAAGCTGGTGCTGCGCGCTGCTGAGATGGCTGATATCGGTGTGCTGCAGCAGCCGGTTGGCTTCATCCAGAAAAGGGGAAGGCAGGCTTTCAAGCGCCTGAAGCGTGGCATTCAGCTGGTGGCTGAATTCACGATCGCTGAGGAGTTGTACCCGCTGGAACAGCTGAAACTCTTCGGCCAGCGTGGCCGGAACCGGCGTGGCTTTGAGCTCAGCGTTGATCTCCGCTCGCCAGCGTGGCACATCGCGTAACAGTGCTTTTTTCAGCCCGGGAAATTTTTCAAAAAACAGCGCCAGCTGTGGAGACGCCAGCAGGGCAATAATCAGCTCTTCAATCAGTTCGGTTTCACCCACGGAGAGCAGTGTGCTGAGCGTCTCCAGTGGGATCATTTACGCGCCTGTTTCAACTGTTCCGCCACATCCTGCAGGCTGGTTTCAACGCGCGCCAGCCAGTCATCACTGATAAACAGGCAGCGCTGATGCTGGCTGAACAGATGACGCTGCGACCGCAGTTCACTCTCCAGTGCATCCAGCGCTTCGGTGATCTCACCGGGCAGCGGCTCGCTATTGCTGACGCCAGGCAGTGTCAGACGCGACGATTGCAGGCTGACATCACGGATAGCCAGGCAGTGCTGCGCATCCACCTGTAAATCCAGACTCTGCGCAAAGCCAATTCCATTGAGCTTGCCGCGAACCTCGCCCCCTTTCTGCAGCCACTGATTCAGTGCATCACGCGCGATAACCAGATGTGTCACCTGCATGTCATGCAGCATCAGCGGCTTTTGCAGCATCAGCGTCAGTTGCTCATCAGTGAAGCTTTCCGGCAGATCGTAATGGGGTTTGCGACTGAACATCCCACTGTGTTTTTCCAGTGTGATCGCCTGTGCGATGCTCTGTTGCTGCTGCAGAGCCATACGACGCGCTTTTATCTGATGCAGTTTCAGCAGCATCGGCTGCTGCTGCCAGGCGTGCTGTGTCATCAGCTGATCGATTTCGCGCTCCAGCAGCTGCATGGATGCGACGTCGTGCCAGAGGCAATCTTTCAGCAGGATCAGGTCTATCGGCGCAATGGCGCTGCGGCCACTGTAAAAGGCGCTGGCCTGCAGCAGATGAATAGCTTTTTTCCAGCGACGATCGGAAATATAGGGCGCGGCGGGCTGGCTTTCCAGTTGCTGGCGCAGCTGATAAATCAGCTCGAACACCGCATCCGGAAGGCTGACCTGACTGATGCCGAGCTGCCACTGCGCATACTCCTCATCACTGATGCGCAGGGATTCCGCGACCGGATTGGTGTGCTCATCCTGCTGATGGGTCAGCATGCTGCGAAAGTTCTGCTTCTCATGCACATTATCCAGCCACAGGCGGATCAGCATCCGGTCATAGAGCGCTTCAAGGCCGCTGTCCGCTTCCGGCATTTCATTGGAGGCGGTGACCAGCAGACGCATCGGAATGGCCTCTTCGCTGTCGCCATTGCGGAAGCGGCGTTCGTTGATAGCGGTCAGCAGGGTATTCAGAATCGCCGGGCCGGCTTTCCAGATCTCATCCAGAAAAACAATCTCCGCGTCGGGCAGATAACCTTTAGTGAGGCGCTGATAGCGCCCTTCATCCTTCAGTGCCTGAATAGATAGCGGGCCAAACACCTCTTCCGGTGTGGAGAAACGGGTCATCAGATATTCAAAGGCGCGGGCGTGCTGAAAGGCATATTTCAGGCGGCGGGCAATCAGGCTCTTGGCGATGCCGGGCGGTCCCAGCAGGAATACGCTTTCACCGCTCAGCGCTGCCAGCAGGCAAAGGCGGATGGCATGATGTCGCTCATACAATCCTTTTTCTAACGCATTGCTAAGGCGAGAAATTCTTTCTGCCAAAAGATGGGGTTGAGCCATAATCACTTCAATGTCCTTACGATCGTCGGGCCGCCGCGCTTCAGCAAGCGCCTTACTCTATAGATCATCATGCGTGAAAGCGTTGATAGCTGTCAGCTTTTTGTTTCATAAGGTTTGCCTGCTTTGAAAGCGGCGCTGATTAACGCTTTAATGCCTGAAACCACCCCGTTACCCTGGCAGACAGGCGAAGCGGGTATAGGAATTTTCGGCAAACCGTGCATACTGTGCGCTTTTTGATGGCCTGAGCGAGGGGTTGTTGCGCCTCTTAGACTCCAACAAAAGATAACTCTATGAGCTCGGATAATAAGCAGTCACTTCGCGGATTAACGCTGGCCGCTATTGGTGTTGTTTACGGGGATATCGGCACCAGTCCGCTGTATACCTTGCGTGAATGTCTCTCCGGACAGTTCGGCTTCGGCGTTGAGCGGGAAGCGGTGTTTGGCTTTTTGTCGCTGATTTTCTGGCTGCTGGTGCTGGTGGTATCACTGAAGTACATCAGTTATGTGATGCGCGCCGACAATGCCGGTGAAGGCGGTATTCTGACACTGATGTCGCTGGCGGGCCGCCATACGGGTGCACGCGCCACGGCAGTGCTGGTGATCATGGGCCTGATTGGCGGCAGCTTCTTCTATGGGGAAGTGGTGATCACGCCGGCCATTTCGGTGATGTCAGCCATTGAAGGTCTGGAGATTGCCGCGCCGTCGCTGGATCCCTTTATTGTGCCGATGTCGATTGCGGTGCTGACGCTGCTGTTTGCGATTCAGAAACATGGCACCGGCATGGTGGGCAAACTCTTCGCGCCGGTGATGCTGGTGTGGTTCCTGGTGCTGGCGATCCTGGGGGTCAGCGGCATCATGAAAAACCCGGAAGTGCTGCATGCGCTGAATCCCGCCTATGCGGTCGAGTTCTTCCTGCACTATAAATCTGTCTCATTCTTCGCGCTTGGCGCGGTGGTGCTGGCGATTACCGGGGTTGAAGCGCTGTATGCCGATATGGGTCACTTCGGTAAAGTGCCGATCCGACTGGCCTGGTTCTCGGTGGTGTTGCCGTCGCTGGTCCTGAACTACTTTGGTCAGGGCGCGCTGTTACTCAGCGATCCCAAAGCGATTAAAAACCCCTTCTTCCTGCTGGCGCCGGACTGGGCGCTGATCCCGATGCTGATTCTGGCGACGCTGGCCACGGTGATTGCCTCACAGGCGGTGATCTCCGGCGTCTTCTCGCTGACGCGTCAGGCGGTGCGACTGGGCTATCTGCCGGGGATGCGTATCATCCACACCTCTGAGCGCGAATCGGGCCAGATCTATATTCCGGTGATTAACTGGGTACTCTACTTCGCCGTGCTGATTGTGATTATCAGCTTTGAGCATTCAAGTAATCTGGCTGCGGCCTACGGTATCGCCGTCACCGGCACCATGGTGCTGACCGCGATGCTCTCCTGTACCGTGGCGGTTAAAAACTGGCACTGGAATAAGCTGGCGGTTGCCGTCATCCTGGTACTGATGCTCTGTATCGATGTGCCGCTGTTTACCGCCAACCTGGTGAAAATCTTCTCCGGTGGCTGGCTGCCGCTCTGTCTCGGCCTGGTGATGTTTATCATTATGACGACGTGGAAAAGCGAACGTTTCCGCCTGCTGCGCCGCATGCACGAGCATGGCAACTCTCTGGAGGCGATGATCGCGTCACTGGAGAAATCGCCGCCGGTTCGCGTGCCGGGCACGGCGGTCTATATGTCGCGTGCGCTGAATGTGATTCCGTTTGCCATGCTGCATAACCTTAAGCACAACAAAGTGTTGCATGAGCGGGTGGTGCTGCTGACGTTGCGGACGGAAGATGCGCCTTACGTGCACAACGTGCGTCGCGTGACGATTGAGCAGCTGTCACCCACCTTCTGGCGGGTGGTGGCCAGCTACGGCTGGCGCGAAACGCCAAACGTCGAGGAGATTTTCCACCGCTGCGGGCTGGAAGGGCTCAACTGCCGCATGATGGAGACATCGTTCTTCATGTCGCATGAGTCGCTGATTATCGGCAAACGGCCGTGGTATCTGCGCCTGCGTGGCAAACTCTTCCTGGCGCTGCAGCGCAATGCGCTCCGTGCGCCAGACCAGTTTGAGATCCCGCCAAACCGGGTGATTGAGCTGGGCACCCAGGTCGAGATTTGATCTGCAGCGCCCGCCTTACGGGGCGGGCGCTGACCAGCGCAGCATAACGCATAATCCGCCACCCGATCGCTGGCTGAAGCTGACCTGCATCCCGTGCAACTGGGCGATATTGCGGACTATCGATAATCCCAGCCCGCTTCCGCTTTTCTCCTGACCTGGCGGTCGCCAGAAACGTTCACCAAGCCGTTGCAGATCGGCTGCACTCAGACCTTCGCCGTTATCCTCTACCGACAGGCTATTCGCCTGAAGCCGCACATCAACTTCGCTGCCCGCTGGCGTATAGCGAATGGCATTATCCAGCAGATTACGCACCAGCAATGACAGTAACAGCGGATGCCCCTGAATCTGCGGATCGGCGTCAGCATGCAGCCGCAGCGTGACACCCGTTTTATCCGCCAGCGGCAGCTGTGCAGCCAGCGTCTCCTGGACCGTGCGTTTCAGCGCCACCGTTTCGAAGGCGCTGCGTGCATCATCTGCTTCAACCCGTGAGAGCGTCAGCAGCTGATCCACCAGCCGGGTTGCGCGGATAATGCCGGCATCCAGTTGCTGCAGCGCATGGCTTCGCATCACTTCATCATCCGCAGTCAGCTGGATCACCTCGCTTTGCACCTGCAGCGCGGCCAGCGGACTGCGCAGCTCATGTGCGGCATCAGAGGTAAAGCGCCGTTCACGCTGCATCATTGCGCTGATGCGGCTGAACAGACCGTTGAGCGCGACCATCAGCGGTTGCACCTCTTTCGGCACGCGGTCTGCCTGCAGCGGCGTATCATCATCGGGCGCGCGCTGCGCCAGCTGCTGTGCCAGCGTCTTCAGTGGGCGCAGTTCAGACCAGACCAGACCGATCAGCAGCAGCAACATAAAGGGCAGCGCGATCAGCCAGGGCAGCATGCTGGCTTTCATCAGATCCCGCGTCATGTCGTCACGGTATTCGGACTCCTGACCCACCACCACCCGGAACTGCTGGTCGGGCGTAGTCAGCCAGACAAACCGCCAGCGATCGTCATCATTGGTGAGCTGACCCTCATGAAATCCCTGATACTCCGCCTCAAACGGCAGGTAGCGGCCATTGTCACCATCATTCATCACCTGCCGGCCGTCGCGCGTGAAGACGGCAAAGGCCAGGGCGTCGTCATCCTGATCGCCGCGATGGTGGCGCAGTATCTCTTTGGTTTTAGGCAGAGTGGCGTTGTCCAGCGAGGAGAAATCCAGCGTCAGCAGACGCTTGGCCAGCAGCATCTGCTGGGTATCGAAGAGCTCATCAAGGGTTTCACGTGTCTGATGCCAGGCACTCAGGCTGGCGCTGGCCCAGCAGATCCCGAGCAGCAGCACAAAACCGATACCCAGCCGCAGAAACAGGCTCATTGATCGCATTCAGCCGCTCCCAGGGTATAACCGACGCCGTGCAGCGTGCGGATAAACTGGCTGCCCAGTTTTTTACGCAGATGATGAATGTGAACCTCTACCGCATTGCTGGAGACATCGGCGTCCCAGTTGTAGAGCTTCTCCTCCAGCTGGCTGCGTGTCAGCACCCGGCCCGGGTTTCGCATAAACAGTTCCAGCAGCGCCAGTTCACGGCTTTTCAGCGCAATCGCCTCACCTTCGCGCATCACACTATGGCTGCCGGGGATCAGCACCACATTACCGTGCCGGAGTTCGGGCTGCAGCTGGCCATGACGGCGGCGGATCAGCGCCTGTAAGCGAGCAGCCACTTCGGTTAAGGCAAAGGGTTTACACAGATAGTCGTCGGCTCCCAGTTGCAGGCCTTCGACCCGCTGATCGAGCGCATCGCGTGCGGTCAGTATCAGTACCGGTACATCTTTGCCCTGCTGTCGCCACTGCCGCAGAATATCGAGCCCATCCCGCTCGGGCAGTGAGAGATCCAGGATCACCGCATCCCAGGGCGCGGCCTCCAGCGCGTTAAAGCCCGCCTCACCAGAGGTAAACCAGTCAACGCTGAAGCCCAGTTTACTCAGCCCCGCCTTGATACCGTCGCCAATTAAACGATCATCTTCAATCAGTAAAATACGCATCACGTCTCCCTGTTCCGATAGCGCTTTATACGAAGCAACCTCCTGCTTGTACAGCTGATTTCGGCGAAAATAGCTTATTTTTGCCTCTTAAGAAGCTGTTAAGAACTTTATGGTCAACTAAGCTCAACAAGACGAACCACATCATGGAAAAGAGGTGACAAAATGAAAAAGCACGCTGCAATTCTGGCCGTCGTAATGCTGGCTTCCGCCCCGGTTTTCGCTGCACAGCAGGGTGGATTTGTTGATCCCAGTGCGCCAGCCGCACAGACGCAGGCAGCAGCCGGTCAGGGTGGTTTCAGTGCCGATCACACCAGTGTGGTGACCGTAAAGCAGGCTGAAGAGATGAAAGATGACAGCTGGGTCACCGTGCGCGGTAAGCTGGAGAAACAGATCGGCAACGAAGATTATCTGTTCCGCGACCAGACCGGCACCATGAAAGTCGAAATCGACCACAAGCACTGGAACGGCCAGACTATCTCACCTAAAGACAACGTCGAGCTGACGGGTGAACTGGATAAAGATTTCAACAGCATTGAGATGGACGTTAAGCAGGTTAAGAAACTGCCTTAATCCTCTCCTCCGGGGCCGCGTTCGCGGCCCTTTTTTCAGCCCGTCCCCCGACTTAATACAAATTTCTCCCCGCGTGAGCGAAACGTTTCGATAGCGATCACAGATTTCTTCTTTGCCGGTTGAGTTGATGGCGGCTTTTCATACACTCCTGACAGCGAAACGTTTCGCTGTGGAGTGAAAAGATGAAAAAAGGTCGCTTGTTAAACGCTGAACTCTCTCATGTGATTGCCCGCCTGGGACACACGGATACGCTGACGATTGCTGATGCAGGCTTGCCGATTCCGGCCGGACCGCAGCGCATCGATTTAGCGCTTACGCCGGGTACGCCCGATTTTATGCAGGTGGTTAATGCTGTCGCACTGGAGATGCAGGTAGAGAGCGCCCTGATCGCGGAAGAGATTAAGCAGCATAATCCGCAACTTCATAGCGCGCTTGTCGCCGTGCTCGAAGCCTTGCAACAGCACCAGGGGAATATCATCACCATCAGCTACACCAGTCATGAACAATTCAAACAACAAACGCAGCGTAGTCAGGCGGTCATTCGCAGCGGAGAGTGCTCTCCGTTTGCGAATGTCATCCTCAGCGCCGGTGTGACCTTCTGAGGCCGCTATGCAACCTTTACTGCAACTCGACGGCATTGAAAAATCTTTTCCGGGTGTGAAAGCCCTCAAGGGGGCGTCGCTGAATGTCCGGGCAGGACGCGTGATGGCGCTGGTGGGCGAGAACGGCGCAGGCAAGTCCACCATGATGAAAGTGCTGACCGGCATCTATCAATATGATGCTGGTACGCTGCGCTGGCTGGGCAAAGAGACCCGTTTCAGCGGGCCGAAAGCGTCTCAGGAAGCGGGTATTGGCATCATTCATCAGGAACTGAACCTGATCCCTCAGTTAACCGTGGCGGAGAATATTTTTCTCGGCCGCGAATATGTCAGCCGTTTTGGCCGTATCCAGTGGCCGCGCATGTATGCCGAAGCCGATGCGCTGCTTAAACGGCTTAATCTGCGCTTCAACAGCCACAAGCTGGTGGGGGATTTATCGATTGGCGATCAGCAGATGGTCGAAATCGCCAAAGTCCTGAGCTTTGAGTCGCAGGTGATCATCATGGATGAGCCGACCGATGCGCTGACCGATACCGAAACGCTGTCGCTGTTCCGGGTGATCAACGAACTGAAAGCGCAGGGCTGCGGCATCGTCTATATCTCGCATCGCATGAAAGAGATCTTTGAGATCTGCGATGACGTCACGGTGTTCCGCGACGGTCAGTTTATTGCTGAACGCCCGGTCAGCGAGCTGACTGAAGAGAGCCTGATCGAGATGATGGTCGGCCGTAAGCTGGAAGATCAATATCCCCATATTGATCAGGCACCAGGCGACGTGCGGCTGAAAGTGGAAAACGTCAGCGGACCGGGCGTGGATAACGTCAGTTTCAGCCTGCGTAAAGGTGAAATCCTTGGGGTTTCCGGCTTAATGGGCGCGGGCCGTACCGAACTGATGAAGGTGCTTTACGGCGCCCTGCCGCGTCGCGAAGGCACACTGTGGCTCAATGGTCGGGAAGTGGTGACGCGCTCACCGCAGGATGGGCTGGCTAACGGCATCGTCTATATCTCCGAAGATCGTAAGCGCGATGGCCTGGTGCTGGGCATGTCAGTAAAAGAGAACATGTCGCTGACAGCGTTAGGCTATTTCAGTCACGGCAGTGGCACGCTGAAACATGCGGCAGAGCAGCTGGCCGTGGGCGACTTTATCCGGCTGTTTAACGTTAAAACGCCTTCAATGGAGCAGCCCATTGGTCTGCTTTCGGGCGGCAACCAGCAGAAAGTGGCGATTGCCCGCGGGCTGATGACCCGGCCTAACGTACTGATTCTGGATGAACCGACACGCGGTGTGGATGTCGGCGCGAAGAAAGAGATCTATCAACTGATTAACCAGTTTAAAGCCGAAGGGCTGAGCATCATTCTGGTCTCCTCGGAAATGCCGGAAGTGCTGGGCATGAGCGATCGGATTCTGGTGATGCATGAAGGCCGTATCAGCGGCGAATTTACCCGAGAAGAAGCCACTCAGGAGAGCCTGATGGCAGCCGCCGTAGGCAAGCAACACAGCGAGGATTTAGTGGTATGACGACCCAAACTTTACCTGCCAGCCGTCGCTGGTTTAGCAAAAGCTGGCTACTGGAACAGAAGTCGCTGATTGCGCTGATGGTGCTGATCGCCGTGGTGGCCAGCCAGAGCCCGAACTTCTTTACCGTGGCGAACCTGTTCAACATTCTGCAGCAGACCTCGGTTAACGCCATTATGGCGGTCGGGATGACGCTGGTGATCCTGACTTCTGGTATCGACCTCTCTGTAGGATCGCTGCTGGCCCTGACTGGCGCGGTGGGTGCATCGCTGGTGGGTATGGAGGTCAATGCCCTGGTCGCGGTGGCGGCGTCGCTGGCGCTGGGAGCGGCAATCGGTGCCCTGACCGGCACCATTGTGGCGCGCGGCAAAGTGCAGGCGTTTATCGCCACGCTGGTCATGATGCTGCTGCTGCGTGGTGTCACCATGGTCTACACCGATGGCAGTCCGGTAAACACGGGTTTTAATGCCAATGCCGATCTGCTGGGCTGGTTTGGTATTGGTCGTCCGCTGGGTATCCCTGCGCCGGTCTGGCTGATGGCGCTGGTCTTTATTGCTGCCTGGTACATGCTGCAGCACACCCGTCTGGGTCGCTATATCTATGCGCTTGGCGGTAATGAAGCGGCAACGCGTCTCTCCGGCATCAATGTGAATCGCGTCAAAATCATCGTCTATTCACTGAGTGGCATGCTGGCAGCGCTGGCAGGCACCATTGAAGTGGCGCGCCTTTCTTCGGCACAGCCGACAGCGGGTACCGGCTATGAGCTGGATGCGATTGCTGCGGTCGTGCTGGGCGGAACCAGCCTGGCAGGCGGTAAGGGCCGTATTTTCGGCACCCTGATTGGCGCGCTGATCCTCGGCTTCCTGAACAACGGCCTGAACCTGATGGGCGTCTCTTCGTACTACCAGATGATCGTTAAGGCGGTAGTAATCCTGCTGGCGGTGCTGGTAGATAATAAAAGCAGTAAATAACTCTGACCTTACACAGGATGACATGATGAAAAAGTTAACCGCACTGGCCGTGATCCTTGGCGCAACGCTCAGTACCAGCGCTATGGCTAAAGATACTATCGCGCTGGTGGTTTCAACCCTGAATAACCCGTTCTTTGTTTCGCTGAAAGAGGGCGCGCAGAAAGAAGCGGACAAACTGGGCTACAACCTGGTGGTGCTGGATTCACAGAACAACCCGGCGAAAGAGCTGGCTAACGTGCAGGATCTGACGGTTCGCGGCACCAAACTGCTGCTGATCAACCCAACCGACTCTGATGCTGTGGGCAATGCGGTGAAGATGGCTAACCAGGCGAACATCCCGGTTATCACGCTGGATCGCGTTGCGGCACAGGGCACCGTTGTCAGCCACGTCGCCTCCGATAACCGTTTCGGCGGTAAAATGGCCGGCGACTTCATCGCCAAAAAAGTCGGCGAAAGCGCCAGAATTATTGAACTGCAGGGCATTGCCGGGACTTCTGCCGCCCGTGAGCGTGGCGAAGGCTTCAAACAGGCCGCTGATGCGCATAAATTCCAGATCCTCGCCAGCCAGCCTGCCGATTTTGACCGTACCAAAGGTCTGAACGTCATGCAGAACCTGCTTCAGGCACACCCGGACGTTCAGGCCGTATTCGCTCAGAACGACGAAATGGCACTGGGTGCACTGCGTGCGCTGCAGACCGCCGGTAAAACTGGTGTGATCGTCGTTGGTTTTGACGGTACTGCTGATGGCGTTAAAGCGGTAGAAGGTGGCAAACTGTCCGCGACCGTGGCACAGATGCCAGACAAAATTGGCATGATCGGCGTAGATACCGCTGATAAAGTGCTGAAGGGTGAAAAAGTGAAGGCGATCAATCCGGTCGACCTGAAGCTGGTCACTCAATAACTCAAAGAAAAGCAGGGCACTGCGCCACCCTCCTGGTGGCGCACTTATTCCGGACTCCCCTAATGAGCAAAAACGCAAAACTGGCCGTTCTTGGCAGCATTAACGCTGACCACATCCTTAATCTGGCGCACTTTCCTCGTCCCGGTGAAACGGTGATCGGGCAGAATTATCAGATTGCGTTTGGCGGTAAGGGTGCGAATCAGGCTGTCGCCGCCGGTCGTGCTGGTGCCGATATCGCATTTATCGCCTGTGTGGGCGCTGACGACATTGGTGAACGTGTTCGTCAGCAACTGGCCCAGGACAATATTGATACCACGCCGGTCGAAGTGGTCGAGGGTGAGTCAACCGGCGTGGCGATGATTTTCGTCAATGGTGACGGTGAGAACAACATCGGCATCTACTCCGGTGCAAACGCGGCGTTAACACCCGCCTGCGTGACACGCCATCAGCAGGTTATCGCCGACGCCGATGCACTATTAATGCAGCTGGAATCACCGCTGGAAAGTGTGCTGGCCGCCGCGACGCTTGCCCGACAGCATCAGACGCAGGTTATTCTCAATCCTGCACCCGCCACCCAGCTCTCAGATGAACTGCTGGCGTTGATCGACATTATTACCCCGAATGAAACCGAAGCCGAGAGTCTGACCGGCATTGCGGTCAGCAACGATGAAGATGCCGCCCGCGCTGCGGCAGTACTGCATGCGAAAGGTATCGGCACGGTTCTGATTACTCTGGGTCGCCGCGGTGTCTGGCTGAGCGAGCAGGGAGAAGGTCAGCGTATTGCTGGCTTCAGCGTTAAAGCTATCGACACCATCGCGGCGGGCGACACCTTTAATGGCGCCTTTATTACCGCGCGACTGGAGCAGAAAACGATGTATGACGCGGTGCGGTTTGCCCATGCCGCCGCTGCTATCGCCGTTACCCGCTCGGGTGCGCAGCCCTCCGTGCCGTGGCGCGCGGAGATCGATGAATTTTTGCAGCAGCAGGGCTAAGCATTTGAGCACCATGAAAGATGTCGCTCGCCTGGCGGGCGTCTCTACCTCCACTGTCTCGCACGTTATCAATAACAATCGCTTTGTTAGTGAAGGCGTGCGCGAAAAAGTTGAGCAGGCCATCCGCCATCTGAATTACGCCCCCTCTGCGCTGGCGCGCAGTCTGAAAATCAATCAGACGCACACGATCGGTATGCTTCTGACCACCAGTAGTAACCCATTTTATGCCGAAGTGGTGCGGGGTGTGGAGGAGAGCTGCTATCAGCGTGGCTACAGCCTGATTCTCTGTAACACGGCAGGTGATGAAGAGCGGATGAACCGCAGCCTGGAAACGCTGATGCAGAAGCGCGTCGACGGTTTATTGATCATGTGTACGGAAAGTCACCTGCCCTCGGCCGACATTCTGAACCGTTATCCCTCTATACCTGCCGTCATGATGGACTGGGCGCCGTTTGAAGGCCGTGGTGACATTATTCAGGATAACGCGCTGCTGGGCGGGGAGCTGGCGACTCAGCATCTTATCGACAGTGGTTATACCCGCATCGCCTGTATCGCCGGTCCACAGGATAAAACCCCGGCTCGTATGCGCCTGGAAGGTTATCGCAACGCCATGACAAAGAGTGGCCTGACGATTCTGCCCGGCTATGTGGTGAATGGTGACTTTGAATTCCAGGGAGGCTACAACGGGATGGTCGAACTGCTGGCGCTGGAAACGCCGCCGGAAGCGGTTTTCACCAGCAACGATGCCATGGCGGTGGGCGTTTATCACGCACTCTATCAGGCCGGCATGCAGGTTCCGCAGCAGATGGCGGTAATGGGATATGACGATATCGAACTGGCGCGCTATCTCACTCCGCCACTGAGTACCATTCATCAACCGAAAGATGCGCTGGGTGAACTGGCGATAGACACCCTGCTCCATCGTCTCAGCAATCCCGACGCCAGTCAGCAAACGCTGGTGCTGACGCCGGAACTGGTGGTGCGTGGATCGGTTTAGCGCTTTTTCTTTTTGTCGCGATTACTGATCAGATTACGGCCATCGCCGTTTTTCAGCAGCATAAAGGTCAGCGCCGACAGTACTGTTACCACGCCCATGGTCATAAACGTGGCGTGGAACTGTGAAATGGTGCTGGTTTCAAACTCCTGGTAGAAGCGCAGCACCGCGGCGCTGACGGCCACACCAAAACTGATCGCTAGCTGCTGAGTCACGGCCAGCACGCTGTTACCACCGCTGGCGTTATCATCATTCAGATCGGCCAGGGTGATGGTATTCATGGCGGTAAACTGCGTAGACATGGCCATGCCGAGAATAAACAGCGGAAGTAAGAGCACGATGATGCTTTCAGCGGGCGACTGCAGAGAGAAGCTGGCGATCAGAATGCCAATAATGGCGGTAATGCCAACCAGCAGGCGGCGGTAACCCAGCCAGCGCAGCAGTTGCGTCACCGTCGACTTCGCCAGTATTGAACCAATGGCGATAGGTGCCATCATGCAGCCCGCGATAATCGCTGAATAGCCAAAGCCGACCTGCAACATGAGCGGCATCAAAAAGGGCACACAACCGGTGCCAAGACGTGACGCGATGTTGCCACCGATGCCCACTGAGAACGTCCGGGTTTTAAACATCGGCAGATTGATCAGTGGCGAAGGGTGATTTCGGGCATGCACTATATAAAGAAGCAAAAGCACAATCCCGCTGAGTAATATCCCGCCCGCCAGCCAGGCGGAAACAATCCGCTCGCCAAACAGCTCAATCCCAATCGAGATCATCACCAGTCCGGCCCCAAACAGTAAGAAGCCGAAAAAGTCGAAGCGGCGCTTCGGCGTGGTGAAGTCCGGCATATATTTGCGTGCGTAGATAATGCCGAGAATGCCAATCGGGATATTAATCAGGAAAATCCAGTGCCAGGTCGCGTAGGTCACCAGCACGCCGCCCAGCATTGGACCCAGTATCGGGCCAACTAATCCCGGCATGGTGACAAAGTTGAGCACCGGCAACAGCTCACTGCGCGGATAGGCGCGTAACAGCGCCAGTCGCGCGACCGGCATCATCATTGCGCCACCGACGCCCTGTATGATGCGCGAGATGACCAGTACCTGGAGTGTGGGAGAAAGTGCACAAGCCAGCGAGCCGAGGGTGAACAGCGAAACGGCAACGATAAATACCTTGCGCGTGCCGTAGCGATCGGCGAGCCAGCCGCTGACCGGAATCAACATAGCGACAGTCAGGGTGTAACTGATGACGGCGGATTGCATGGCCAGAGGAGAACGGTCGAGGCTGGTGGCGATAGCGGGCAGGGCAGTATTCAGTATGGTGGCGTCGAGTGACTGCATGAAAAAGGCCATGGCAGCTATCCATGGCAAACCAGCCATGCTGCGCGCAGATTTTATCATTGAGTATCCTTCCTGGGGTTATCCTGCGAGAAGAAGCAAAATAATAGCACCCGCATTAAGCAACGGCAGGTCTCTTTACAACGTTTAATGGCGATTTTTGTGCGTTATTCCGCCATGAAACGTCTCTTTTTAAGCCGTTCGTTTAAAAAAGATGCGCTCAGCAAATTAATTCAAAGAAACGCTTGTCAGCCCGCGGAAACTCCCTATAATGCGCCTCCATCAACACGGAACACCGGCAACGGAAAACGGGTTGAGAGGCACAGGAGACTGCGCCGCCGGAGAAAAACTTCTGAGAAAGAGGTTGACTCTGCAGGAGGAAAGCGTAATATAC
>NZ_JALNPM010000008.1:0-214580 GCF_024520875.1 Pantoea sp. Ft-CA_14
GAGCCCGCAGGACGCGGGCGAAAGGCGGGGCGGCACAGGATGTGCCATCCCCGGCGGTCCGTCAGGCAGAGGAATGACGTGAAGGAACCGCGCAGCGGCGCGAGGACCGCCAGCCCCTGATCGGCACCAGACTGCGTTATCACCTGTCGCTTAACTGGCTGGCATGCTCCCTTTTCGTTTAGAGAGAACGCTGGCTCAGGGAGCATACGCCTTCCGTAAAGACGCAAAAAAACGCCATCCCTGGCAGGCGCAGCGCGGGCGATTACGCACCTCATCCCTGAGGTGCGCCCGCAGCCGGGCCAACGCTTTGCGTTGTTCAAAAACGCTCCCGGCTTTTTGTCCATGGCCCGCGATGCTTTACTCCAGTCGTATGCTCCCGTCGCTTTGACTTCGGGAACCGTCTGTAAAAGCAAACAGGGAGCCATCCGGCTCCCTGTTATTTTCACTTCAGCAGATTATGCACTTCTGCAAATCAGGCTTTCGCCAGCTGCTCTTCCGGACGTTTCAGTACCGCATAGCTCAGACCCGCAATCGCGGTGCCGATGATAATCGCCATCAGATAGCCGATAACCGGGGTAATCGCGCCAGGGATCAGCAGCACGAACAGTCCACCGTGCGGAGCCATCAGTTTTGCGCCAATCGCCATGGAGATCGCGCCGGTGGTTGCACCGCCAACGATACAGCAAGGCAGAACGCGCATCGGGTCACGGGCGGCAAACGGAATCGCACCTTCAGAGATAAAGCAGAGACCCAGAACCAGTGCCGCTTTACCGCCTTCCTGCTGACCTTTATTGAATTTACGACGGGCAACCAGCGTCGCCAGCCCCATCGCCAGCGGTGGCACCATACCGGCTGCCATAATGGCAGCCATTGGCGCATAGGTCTGCGAACTCAGTAAGCCGACGCCAAACGCGTAAGCCACTTTGTTTACCGGACCGCCCATATCGGTACACATCATGCCGCCCAGAATGGCACCCAGCAGGACCGCATTCGCCGTTCCCATGTTGGCCAGCCAGTGCGTCAGGCCGTTCATGATGCCAGCAACCGGTTTACCCACTACGTAGATCATCAGCAGACCGGTGATCAGACTGGCGAACAGGGGAATAATCAGTATCGGTTTCAGCGCTTCCATACTCTGCGGCAGTTTAACTTTGCCGCTGATCAGCTTCGCCGCATAACCGGCAATAAAGCCCGCGATAATTCCGCCTAAGAAACCTGCGTTAATACTGGTGGCGATCATACCGCCAATCAGACCCGGCGTCAGACCCGGACGATCAGCGATGGAGAAGGCGATAAAGCCCGCCAGCACCGGCACCATCAGGGCAAAGGCGCTGCCACCACCAATTTGCATCAGCGCCGCAGCCAGCGTGCCCTGCTCTTTAAACGCCGTGATACCAAAGGCAAACGACAGCGCGATGCTCAGACCACCCGCAACCACCATCGGCAGCATATAAGAAACACCGGTCAGCAGATGACGATAAGCTCCTGCTCCGCCTTTCTTCTCTTCTTCACTGGAATTGCTCTGTCCGTCAGCCGCCGCTTTATACGGCTTCGCTTCTGCTACCGCTTTATCCAGCTCCTGCGCGGTTTTCTTCAGCGCCAGACCGGTTGAGGTACGGTACATCGGCTTACCGGCAAATTTCGCCAGGTCGACTTCGATATCAGCTGCGACGATCACCAGATCGGCGGCAGCGACTTCTTCCGGCGTGATCGCGTTACCGGCACCCACTGAACCACGGGTTTCAACTTTCACCCACCAGCCGCGACGGGTCGCTTCAGCCTGAATAGCCTCGGCAGCCATAAAGGTGTGCGCCACGCCGGTCGGACAGGCGGTCACCGCGACGACGCGTTTCTGCGCGCCAGCCTGAGCCGGTGCAGCAGGTGCGCCTGCTGCAGGCGTTGCTACCGCAGCCGTTGCCTGCCAGGTTTTCGCTTCTGCTTTCGCGCGGTTCAGGAAGGTTTCTGGCTCACGTACTGCCAGCTGGATATCGCCCAGCCAGACCGCTTTGCCGTTCAGCGCCGCATCGTCCGGCACGTTTTTGCCCAGCACAATCGCCAGCTCAGCGTCGGCAGGATTATCAGTCAGGGTCAGGCCTGCCGCAGCGGCGGCAGCCGCCAGACGCTGTTGTGCCATATATGCGGAAGCCAGTCCCAGTGTAGGGTCTTTAATCAGCAGCGTTTTCATTATCGCTCTCCTGCTGTCAGTTAACGGGTTGTAAGTCGACGCGCGCCATCATTGCGGCCAACTGAGTACGATCGGAAACGCCAACATTGCTCTGGCTGACGGCCATCGCCGCCACGGCAGTCGCAAGACGCAGCGTGTGTTCGCTGGATTCACGCATCAGCAGGCCATAAATCAGGCCGCCAACCATTGAGTCGCCTGCACCCACGGTGCTGACCACTTCGCACACCGGCGGTTTAGCGATCCATTCACCAGAAGCGTTGACCCACAGAGCGCCTTCTGCGCCCAGCGAAATCACCACATGGGCGATGCCCTGCTCGCGCAGTTCGTGCGCAGCGCCAATCACATCCTGCAGGGTTGGCAGTTTGCGACCGGCCCAGATTTCCAGCTCACGTCGGTTAGGTTTAACCAGCCACGGTGCCGCCTTCAGTCCTGCCACCAGCGCCTCGCGGCTGCTGTCAAAGATGATGCATGGGCAGTGGGTGCGAAGTTCGGTCATCCAGCGGGTAAAGGCATCGTGGTCGACGCCCTCTGGCAGGCTACCACTGACGCAGACCATATCGAACTGGCCCAGCCAGGTCAGAGAATCGGTAGTAAAACGATCCCAGTCCTGCGCCGTCACCTGAAAACCGGAGAAATTCAGATCGGTGACGTCACCGGTCTGTTCAGTGAGTTTAACGTTGATACGGGTACGGCCAGGCACGACATGGAAACGGTTGGCTATGCCCAGCTCACTGAACAACTGCTGGAAACCGTCCTGATTCTCTTTCCCCATGAAGCCACCGACGGTGACATCGATACCCAGATCTTTAAGTACTTTGGCTACGTTGATGCCCTTGCCCGCAGCATGCAGCCCGGTGGTTTTCACCAGGTTAACTTCGCCACGTTCAATTTCAGGGGTATATCCCACCAGGTCATACGCCGGATTCAGCGTAATGGTGGCGACGCGTCTGCTCATGATGCCCCCTCACCCAGACCACTGGTGATCGCTTCTTCAATCGCGTTCAGTGCCTGCTGTGCATCTTCACCGCTGGCGGTGAAGCGCAGGCGATGACCTTTCTTCACGCCCAGCGCAACCACTTTCATCAGGCTGCGGCCATTAGCGGGTTTGCCGCTGCCGTCGAGATTGGTCACGGTGATGTCGCTGTTGAACTGCTTGATCACGCTGACCAGCGCCGTGCCTGGACGGGCGTGCAGGCCGTGTTCGTTGCGAATGGTAAATTCAGCCGTCAGCACGTCAGCCTGCTCATCGACTTCGCTGGTGAGCAGTGCGTAAACGCCTGCAGCATCCGCTTTCAACAGACGATCCGCTTTGCCCTGCTGCAGCAATGCGCTGAGGTAACCCAGCACTTCCAGCGGACGTTCATCGGTCGCCGAAACGCTGATTAACATCGCAGCCGATTCGCCCTGATGGTCGAAGGCATGTTCAGCGCGGCTGATAGCCACGCCGCTGCGCAGGTTGCCGAGGCTGCTGTCGCTGAGCCAGATGCCCTGACCCAGATTCAGCGGAGGCGTTGAAACCACGTCTGCGACGTAGCTGGCATCCACCACACCAGCGGACTGCAGCCGACCGGCGTTCATCGCCTGTAAGGTGATCAGATCACTGGCAGCCACGTTGAGCGGGATTAATGAGGTGTCGAAGCTGAATTCAGCGGCTTGTTTCTCGCCCATCAGCAACGCACGAAGATCTTCAGCAGAGGCGGTTTTTAACTGTTCTGCAATGGTGTCATCGCTCAGCACATGGGTCAGCTGACGCAGCAGCGCCAGATGTTCATCCGACTTAGCGGCAATCCCGATGGCAACATAGGCTGTCTGATCGTCACCCCAGGCAATGCCCTGCGGAAACTGGAAAACCTGAACGCCGGTTTTCAGCACCAGATCGCGGGTATCGGTCGTGCCATGAGGGATTGCGATGCCGTTGCCAAGAAAGGTTGAGGTCTGCTGTTCGCGCGCCAGCATGCCGTTGACGTACCCTTCGGTCACATTGCCCGCCGCGGTTAACGCGGCAGCAACCTGACGAATGGCCTCTTCTTTATTCTGGGCGCTGGCTCCGGTATGGATGGCCTGCAATTCGAGCTGGAACATAATTCTCCTCGCTTGCTGAGATTGAATCGTTTCAGCTAGTGGGAAAGATTTTACGCCATGCTGAGGAAAACAGATGGCGCAGTCACCGCTGAAACGTTTCAGGGATTGTGGTACAGCCGCTTTCACCAGGCAAGAAAATGCGCAAACGGCGTAGCAGATTTTTGACGTTACGCACATTTCGGGCAGGTTTAGCGGATTAACGGACGAACAGGCTGACGCTGCTGCTGTAAAGTGAGAATGAGTGGACCGAAAAACTTCAGCAGCGTCAGCGCCTGATGGCGCGGTATCCGCTTCGGTTTACAGCAGATACGTTTGCAATTGGTAGATGCATTCTGCGCACGTCCTGATGCTGTGCTTTCATGGGATCGCGCAGCGGTAGATGCAACCACTGAAATCAAAGCGGCGCTGGCTGCTGCCGGAATGCCCATTGGTCCCAACGACACCGCGATTGCCGGGCATGCCATTGCGGCCAGAGCTACTCTGGTGACCAATAACACACGCGAGTTTGAACGGGTACCCGGATTGCAGCTGGAAGAGTGGGTCAGCTAACCGCTGACGCGGGATTAAATCTAAGCGGTGGGAGGGTTCTCAGGCACGTGTGCTGGCTTCAAGCTCAATCAGGTAGGTCATGGCTGAGGTACGGTCTGTAAGACACATATCAACTGAAGGTTGCAGACTTCCGCATACTTTCGGCCTTAAAGCTGAACCGAAAATCATGCACAAATTTTCATCCGATAACTGAATGCATCGGACATTCGCGGGTTTACCCTGCGGCATTCCGGGGATGGGGCTGGAGATTGACGGCGCGATGCAGCAGGCACCACAATCAATACGACACTGCATTAACACCTCTTACGCGACCTTCAGGATACAACAGACAGTAACAGAACCTCAGAGGGAGCGACACCACACCCTTCAGCTCTTAACTTCCTGCTTAAATCGTTCACTGTCACCCATGCCAGAAATCGGTGAAGAAATAGAGCGCGCTATGCAACAGGCACCGCCCTGGCTACGGCATTGCATGCTGTGCTCAGGCAGAGAAAGTCGCGGCGACAATAGCAGTCCGGGGCGGCAATTGCTATGAAAGCCGCGGCCTGAGACAAAATTTCACGCCGGTGATATTGCCAGTTTTCATCGGCGCGAGTAACGTTGCGCGCACTTCACTCTCAAGATAGCGAGAACAGCAATGCCAAAAGCCAATGAAATCAAAAAAGGGATGGCCGTCACGCACAACGGTAAACTGCTGCTGGTTAAAGATATTGATGTCCAGAGCCCCAGCGCACGCGGTGCCGCCACCCTGTATAAAATGCGCTTTACCGATGTCCGCACCGGCTTAAAAGTGGAAGAGCGCTTTAAAGGCGACGAGATTATTGATGCAATTTCGCTCAGCCGTCGCAGCGTGACCTTCTCTTATATAGATGGTGACGAATATATTTTTATGGATGATGAGGATTATACCCCCTACTCCTTTAAACAGGAGCAGATTGAAGAAGAGCTGCTGTTTATCCCTGAAGGCGGTATCCCTGGCATTCACGTGCTGACGATGGAAGGTCAGGTGCTGGCGCTGGAACTGCCACAAACCGTGGATATGGAGATCGTGGATACTTCACCAGGCATTAAAGGTGCTTCTGCCAGCGCTCGCACCAAACCCGCCGGTATGAGTACAGGCCTCTCGATTCAGGTACCGGAATACCTCAGCAACGGTGACCGCATCCGCATCCACATTGCTGAACGCCGCTATATGGGCCGCGCAGACTAAATCAGAAGCCTGCTGCCGATCGTGATAGTGTTATATTATTACATTATCACGTTATTCCCCGGCAGGAGTCACCCCCATGACACGCGTTAATCTGATTACCGGTTTTTTGGGCAGCGGCAAAACCACGCTGCTCTGCCATCTGCTGGCTGCCAGGCCGTCCGGGGAAAACTGGGCGGTGCTGGTTAATGAATTTGGCGAGATCGGGATCGACGGCGCCCTGCTGGCCGATAGCGGTGCCACGCTGAAAGAGATCCCCGGCGGCTGCCTGTGCTGTGTGAATGGCCTGCCGATGCAGGTCGGGCTGAATATGCTGCTGAAGAGTAAACCCGATCGGCTGCTGATCGAGCCAACCGGCCTGGGCCATCCTCGTCAGGTGCTGGAGATGTTGAGTGCGCCCGTCTATCAGTCGTGGCTGCAACTGAATGCCACACTAACGCTGCTGGATGCGCGTCAGCTGGCCAATCCTCGTATCGTTGCCAATGAAAACTTCCGCGATCAGCTGGCTGCCGCCGACCTTATTATCGCTAATAAGCGCGACTGCTGGGATCAGGCGGATCATCAGCGCCTGGCTGACTGGCAGCAGCAGATGCAGCCTGCGCGCCCTCTGATAGAGACAGAATTTGGTCAGATCCCCCTTTCCCTGCTGGATACACCCCGGCAACCGCGCGAGCTTCCCGTGCCGCAGCACCATCATTCGTCGGGTCCCACCAGCGGTCTGGCGGCGTTGCGACTGAATGGCGAGGCGCGCTGGCGTCGGGCGCTGAACCACGGCCAGGGCTATAGCGCCTGCGGCTGGCTGTTTGATGGTGATACGCTGTTCGACAGCGGCATGCTGCTGGAATGGGTTCGGCAGGCGCCGGTAGATCGCGTTAAAGGAGTGATGCGCACGAAAGAAGGCGCTCTGCGCATCAATCGCCAGGCAAATGAGCTGCAGAGTGAAACACTCCCCTCACCGCCATCCGATAGCCGCATTGAGATCATTCATTCTCAACAGGCTGACTGGAATCGACTACAATCGGCATTGTTGAAGTGCCGTTTACGCTGACAGAGGTATTGTCGGCGGTTATTTTTAATAATAATGAGTTTAACTATGCGCGTAACTCGCCTTATTACTATCCTGCTGCTTAATGCACTGGGCGTGGTGCTATTTCTGTCATGGTATCTGCCCCCGGAACATGGCTTCTGGTTCGGCGTCGATAAATCTATTTTCTTTGGCTTCAATAGCCAGATGGTGACCCATCCGCTGTTCGCGCTGATCGTCGCTATCACGAATTATCGTGGTTTTGATGCGGTATCATTGCTGGCGATGGGTCTGCTTTACCTGTCGATCTGGCGGCGCGAAACGCCACAGGCGCAGCGCCGGATGCTGGCAATCGGCATCACCATGCTGCTGACCGCCGTCGTTCTCAATCAGCTGGGCCATTTATTGCCGGTTAAACACTCCAGTCCGACACTGTTCTTCGAAAACGTGCATCGCGTCAGTGAACTGACCGGTATTCCCGCAAAAGATGCTTCAAAAGATAGCTTCCCTGGCGACCACGGTATGATGCTGATCATTTTCGCCTGCTTTATCTGGCGTTATTTTGGTTTCAGCCGCTTTTTAATTGCCACGGCTATTGTGGTGATATTTTCACTGCCACGCATCATGGCCGGTGCGCACTGGTTTACCGATGTTGCCGTCGGTTCAATGTCGGTGGTATTAGTGGGTCTGAGCTGGTGGCTATTAACGCCAGCCAGTGACGTATTGGTTAACTGGTTTTATCGCAAATTGCCGGGTAAATATAAGCCCGTGACGTAAATGTTAAGCGCGGGTGATTTAAACCCCTGGTTTGAACCGCCCGTGCTTATAAAAAACACCCCATCACTATTAGCCTGCTAATTAAATGCACGAAAAGAAAAGGTTATGACCCTGCTGGCAGGTTAAATAGTCGCCAATATCCTCTGTCAATAAAGAAAACTCTAAAAATAGCGGCTATGCCCCGAATTAGCCCCCCTTTAACTCCCTGTTCTCACCATCATTTGACCACAATTGTAGCTAAAGTAGTCAGTGTGTTACGGTTTGATTTCACATCAAAAAAACCTATATGAAATTGATTAAAAGCACTCGCCACGGCGTCTGTAATCAGTTAACCTCAGTCGCAGTGAGGCAAAAGCGGCAGAAAATTCGGATTTTTTACCGTTAAAATGTGTCCATTAACACATTTTAGTAATTAAGGATTTGTCTTAGTCTGTTTCGCTTATTAATCTCCCTGTTTTGTCATCTGGCTGGCGACAATCTTGTCGTAAGGAAATCGAAGGAAAACCCGAATAATGGTCAAGTCTCAACCAATACTGAGATATATCTTGCGGATCGTGCCCGCAGTGGCGCTGGCAACACTCCTCTCAGCTTGTAGCAGTACCCATAGCAGTCAAAACGCGAATAACGAGAATCATGAAGTTAACAACCACAATGGTTTTTTACTTCAGGCGTCTCAGGATGAGTTTGAAGAAATGGTGCGTAATGTCGACGTTAAGTCGCGCATCATGGAACAATACGCCGTCTGGAAAGGTGTGCGCTATCGCCTCGGTGGCGATACCAAACGCGGGATCGATTGTTCCGCCTTTGTACAACGCACCTTCCGCGATCAGTTTGGCTTAGAATTACCGCGTTCTACCTCGCAGCAGCAGGACACCGGTAAAGAGATTACCCGCAGTAAACTGCGTCCCGGCGATCTGGTGATGTTCCGTGCAGGCTCTACGGGCCGTCACGTTGGCATCTATCTTGGCAACGATAACTTCGTTCATGCCTCGACCAGCAGTGGCGTGATGATCTCCAGTCTGAATGATGATTACTGGAAAAAGCGCTACCGTGAAGGACGCCGTGTATTAAGTCGTAACCCGACCTGATAACCACTTTCGATCTTCTCTCAGCCAGAGAACATGAAACGCTGCTTATGCAGCGTTTTTTTTCGCCTTTAATCATTTTTACCAGCAGTTATATAAGATAAAAGCATTCTGACTCAGATTAATAGCAAGACATTTCCCGCCGTCTCGTTATATTCTCGGTCGCTTAAACCGAAGCCGTCGTGCGCAATAACATAATAATAATTTGATTAGGGGAAGCTCCTCATGCCACTGTCGGAGGCGCTACGGCGCCATGCCACCTATCCTCGCCGTATCGCATGGAGTAGTGCGATGGCTGGCGGCTTATTCTTTCTGTTATTTGCTGCACTCTCGCTTCACCAGACCTGGCAGAAGCGCGAACGACAGCATCAGCAACTGCTGGAGAACAGCCGCACGGCATTACAGCAAACGCTCTCCAGCCTGATTAACAGTACTCTCAGTCCCCTGCTTCCGTTTACCCACACTGCCTGCAATACCATCAATCGTGAACTCACCTCACGCGCCGCCTTTGCCGGAAATCTTCGTGCCATCCTGCTGGTTAAAGAAGGTAATGCTTTTTGCTCCTCGGCCACCGGCAGTTTTAATCTGCCGCTCAATGTAATTGCGCCCCTGAGTGATATTTCGCGTGATATCGATCTGCAGCTGATGCCGGGCACGCCGTTGCAGCCCAATAAACCGGCGCTGGCGTTGTGGATCAAAAATCCCGGCAGCCTGCAGTCAGGCGTTTTCGCGACGCTGAATATTACCCTGGCACCCTATCAGCTGCTGGCGTCCGGGCATCCGGAAATCACCGGTATGGCACTGGTGGCACAACGCAGTGCCTTAACCAGCTGGCAATCCGTCGTCATGCAGAATAAAAACCTGCCGACGCCGCTGCACCGGCAGGCGCTGACAGGCTATCCGCTGCAGTTTGTGTTGTACGGTTCCACTCTGGCGTTCAGCGATTATCAGAATATCCTGCTGAGCGGCCTGCTACTGTCGCTGCTGGTTTCAGGCGCTTGCTGGCTGCTGTTGTCGGTTTATCAGCGCCCTGGTAAAGAGCTGATTCGGGGCATGAAGCGCGGTGAATTTCACGTCGAATATCAGCCGCTGGTCACCTCCCATGATGGTCAGCCGTATGGGATGGAAGCGTTACTGCGCTGGACCCACCCGACGAAAGGCCCGATTCCGCCCGATGTGTTTATTCACTATGCCGAGGCGCAGAACCTGATTATTCCCCTGACCCGACATCTGTTTCAGCTGGTTTCCCGTGATGCCCACCTGCTGTGTCATACCATTCCCCGTCATGCCTGCCTCAGCCTCAACATTTCGCCCCTGCATCTGGCTGACAGCGGTTTCCGTCAGGATGTGCTGCGCTGGCTTGATACTATGCCTGCGGACCACTTTACTTACGTGTTTGAGATCACCGAGCGAGCCATGGTGCGCGACGAAAACGTTGGAGAACTGTTTGACTGGCTGCATCAGCAGCAGATCCATATCGCCATTGATGATTTCGGTACCGGTCACAGCGCGCTGATCTATCTGGAACGTTATGACTTTGATTATCTGAAAATTGATCGCGGCTTTGTTCAGAGCATCGGTACGGATAGCCTGACCTCGCCGGTACTCGATACCGTGCTGCAGCTGGCGAAGAAGCTGAACCTGAAAAGTGTGGCCGAAGGGGTAGAAACCGGCGAGCAGGCTGCCTGGCTGATTAACCGCGGTGTGACCCATCTGCAGGGTTACATCTTTAGCCGTCCGCTGCGGCCGGAAACGCTGATAGACTATTTCCGGCGTCATAACGCCTGACACTACCTGGCCCGAATCGCGCCAGACATCTGACAGGAGAGTGCATGCTGTTTCGTTCCGGACTTCTGCTGCTGAGCGGCCTGCTCAGCGCCCCGCTGCTGGCGGCCTCTGTCCAGCAAAGCTACGCGTTCACCCAGGCCGGTGAAGCGAAATATCCGCCCGGCTTCAGCCATTACGACTACGCCGATCCCCGCGCACCCAAAGGCGGCAGCATCACCATGGCGGTAGTGGGCACTTACGACAACTTCAACCGCTACGCTTCTCGCGGTAATCCGGGCATTAACACCGGCACGCTTTATGATGGGCTTTACACCAGCTCAGACGATGAACCTGGCAGTTATTATCCGCTGATTGCCGAGTCAGCGCGCTACGCCAGCGATTTTACGTGGATTGAGATCCGCCTTAACACTCGCGCCCGTTTTCAGAATGGCACACCCATCACCGCCCGCGACGTGGCGTTCACCTATCAGAAATTCATGAGCGAGGGCGTGCCTCAATTTCGCGTCGCCTACCGTGGCGTGACCGTTAAAGCGCTGAACGATCTCACTGTGCGCATCGAGGCACAGAAGCCGGATAAAGATCTGCTGCTTGGCTTACTGACGCTGCCGGTTATCGCAGAGTCGTTCTGGCGCGATAAGAAGTTTAATGAGCCGTTAAGCGAGCCACCCTTGTCGAGCGGACCCTATCGCATCACCCGCTGGAAGCTGGGACAGTTTATTGAGTTCAGCCGGGTAAAAGATTACTGGGCCGCTGATCTGCCGGTCAATCGCGGACGCTTTAATTTTGATCGAATGCGTTATGACTACTATCTGGATGACAATGTGGCATTTGAAGCCTTCAAGGCGGGTGCTTACGATCTGCGTGAAGAGACATCGGCAAAGAAATGGGCTACCCAGTATCGCGGCCGCAATTTTGACGATGGCAGCATCGTTAAAGAGACCACGCCTAACGATGCCGCTATCGATACCCGCTGGCTGGCATTCAACAATGAAAAACCGCTGTTCCGGGATCGCCGCGTGCGTCAGGCGCTGTCACTGATGTTCGATTTCGAGTGGATGAACAAAGCGCTCTTTTACGGTGCCTGGCAGCGCGCCAGCAGCTATTTCCAGAACACGGCGTATGCGGCCAGCGGCGTGCCGGATGCAC
Organism: Pantoea sp. Ft-CA_14; assembly: GCF_024520875.1. Lineage (NCBI taxonomy): Bacteria > Pseudomonadati > Pseudomonadota > Gammaproteobacteria > Enterobacterales > Erwiniaceae > Pantoea > Pantoea sp. Ft-CA_14. The sequence goes on from NZ_JALNPM010000008.1 coordinate 11,844, forward strand.
AGCAGCAGGCCCTGCTTGAACCTTGGCGCGCGCAACTGCCACCTGAGCTGTTCAGCCAGCCTTATCAGCCACACAAAACCGACGGCAGCGGCTATGACCGCGCCAGCCTGTTAAAAGCGTCTGACCTGCTGAAACAGGCGGGCTGGCAGATAAAAAATCGCCGTCTGGTCAATGATAAAACCGGTCAGCCGTTTACCATAGAACTCCTGCTGCGCGGTGGCACCAATACCGATTGGGCGTTACCGTTCCAGCACAATCTTTCCCGGCTTGGCATTACGCTGAACCTGCGGCAGATCGACAACTCGCAGTATCTGCGGCGCTGGCGTGAAGGCGACTATGACATGATTGCCACGGTCTATGGGGCGATGCCGATCCCGACGTCCAGTCTGCAGATCCTCTGGCAGTCTGACTTTATCGCCTCGTCGTGGAATACCGCGCGGGTCAAAGAGCCTGTAGTCGATCACTTCGTGAAACAGATTGTGGCGCATCAGGGCGATCCCAACGCGCTGCGGCCGCTGGCCCAGGCGCTGGACCGGGTGCTGCTGTGGAATGCGTATATGATTCCGATGTGGTACAACGCAGAGCAGCGGCTGGCGTACTGGGATAAGTTTTCTCACCCTGCCCGCAAGCCAGCCTACAGCGTCGGACTGGAAAACTGGTGGTACGACACAAACAAAGCCGGACGCCTGCCGGCCAGCAAACGCTAAGGAGATCACCGTTGGCCGCTTACTTTCTGCGCAGATTGCTGCTGATCATCCCAACGTTATGGGCGATCATCACGCTTAATTTTTTTATCGTGCAAATCGCGCCCGGCGGACCGGTCGATCAGGCGCTGGCTAACATTCAGTTTGGTCAGACAACCGGTCTGCCCGGCAGTGGCGCAGACAGCGCCGGTTCACGCGCCAGCGTCAGTCATCTCAATCCTGCCGATAATCAGTATCGTGGCGCACGCGGGCTGGATCCCGAAGTGATTGCTGAGATTAAACAGCGTTATGGTTTCGATAAACCTCTCTGGCAGCGTTACGGCGAGATGCTGTGGAATTATCTGCGTCTGGATTTTGGCGACAGCCTGTTTCGCAGTGCCTCGGTGATCGGGCTGATCAAAGAGAGCCTGCCGGTTTCGATCAGTCTGGGATTATGGAGCACACTGATCATCTACCTGGTGTCGATCCCGCTGGGCATCCGCAAAGCGGTGCGCAATGGCAGCGCTTTTGATGTCTGGAGCAGCGCTTTTATTATCATTGGCTACTCCATCCCGGCTTTTCTGTTCGGCATCATGTTAATCGTGCTGTTTGCCGGTGGCAGCTATCTGGACTGGTTTCCGCTGCGCGGGCTCACCTCTGCGCAGCACGACACACTGCCCTGGTATGGCAAAGTGCTGGACTACTTCTGGCATATCGCCCTGCCGGTGCTGGCGACAGTGATCGGCGGCTTCGCCACGCTGACCATGCTGACGAAAAACGCGTTTCTGGATGAGATCCGCAAGCTCTATGTGGTGACTGCGCGCGCCAAAGGGGTGCCGGAGCGCCGTATTCTCTATCACCATGTGTTTCGCAATGCGATGCTGCTGGTGATCGCCAGCTTCCCCGCCACCTTCATCAGCATGTTCTTTACCAGTTCAGTGCTGATCGAGGTCATGTTCTCGCTCAACGGGCTTGGACTACTCGGCTATGATGCGACTCTGCAACGTGACTATCCGGTGATGTTTGGCACGCTCTATATTTTTACGCTGATAGGTTTGCTGATGAATATTCTCAGTGATCTCACCTATACGCTGGTCGATCCGCGCATCGATTTCGGGAGCCGCTCATGACGCTCTCTCCGCTAAATCAACAGCGCTGGCAGCGCTTTCGTCATAACCGGCGCGGCTACTGGTCGCTGTGGATCTTTCTGATCATCTTTCTGCTGTCGATGGGTGCCGAACTGATTGCCAATGACAAGCCACTGCTGGTGCATTACCAGCAGCGCTGGACAGTGCCGCTGCTGTTTGACTACAGCGAGACCGACTATGGCGGCGTACTGGCGACAGCGGCGGATTATCAGGATCCCTGGTTGCGGCAGCGCATTGAGCAGAATGGCTGGGCCATATGGGCACCGATTCGTTTCAGCGACAGCACTATCAACTTTGCCACCGAAGTGCCCTTCCCCTCTCCGCCCTCTGCGCAGAACTGGCTCGGCACGGATGCCAACGGCGGCGACGTGATGGCACGCCTGCTCTATGGCACGCGCATTTCTCTGCTGTTCGGACTGATGCTGACGCTCTTCTCCAGCGTCATCGGGATTGTGGTCGGCGCGCTGCAGGGCTATTTCGGCGGCAGGATTGACCTGATTGGGCAGCGGCTGATTGAAGTCTGGTCCGGCATGCCTGCGCTGTTTCTTCTGATTCTCCTCTCCAGCGTGATCCAGCCGGGTTTCTGGTGGCTGCTGCTGGTCACCGTGGCTTTCGGCTGGATGAGCCTGGTCAGCGTGGTCCGGGCCGAGTTTCTGCGTACCCGAAACTTTGATTACATCCGTGCGGCGCAGGCACTGGGGGTTAGCGACGGCCGGATTATGCTGCGCCACATGCTGCCAAATGCCATGGTCGCCACCCTGACCTTTCTGCCGTTTATTCTGTGCGGATCGATTACCACGCTGACCTCACTCGATTTTCTCGGCTTTGGCCTGCCGCTGGGTTCGCCCTCGCTGGGCGAGTTACTGCTGCAGGGCAAAAATAACCTGCAGGCACCCTGGTTAGGCCTGGCGGGCTTTTTCACCCTGGCGATCCTGCTTTCGCTGCTGATTTTTATTGGCGAAGCGGTACGCGACGCTTTTGATCCGGGCAAAGGAGCCTGAATGAACACGCCATTGCTTGCCATCAATCATCTCTCGGTCGCCTTTCGTCAGGGCGAGACGCTTCGCCAGGTGGTGAATGACGTTTCACTGCGCATCGACGCGGGCGAAACGCTGGCGCTGGTGGGCGAGTCGGGTTCCGGTAAGAGCGTCACGGCACTGTCGGTGATGCGACTGCTGCATGAGGCTGCGGTGGTTTATCCCAGCGGGGAGATTCTGTTTAACGGTGAAGATCTGCTGCGCGCACGTGAGCAGCGCCTGCGCGGAATTCGCGGCAACCAGATCGCGATGATTTTTCAGGAGCCGATGGTATCGCTTAATCCGCTGCACACAGTGGAGAAGCAGCTGTATGAAGTACTGTCGCTGCATCGCGGGCTGCGTCGTCCGGCGGCACGCGGTGAAATTCTCAGCGTGCTTGATCGGGTCGGGATACGGCAGCCCGCCACCCGGCTCAATGATTTCCCCCACCAGCTCTCGGGTGGGGAACGTCAGCGGGTGATGATCGCTATGGCATTGCTGACCGAGCCTCAGCTGCTGATTGCCGATGAGCCAACCACCGCGCTGGATGTGACGGTGCAGGCGCAAATCCTGACGCTGCTTCGTGAACTGCAGCATGAGCTGAATATGGGCATGCTGTTTATCACCCATAACCTGAATATCGTGCGTCAGCTGGCGGATAACGTTAGCGTGATGCGCAATGGTCACATCGTCGAACAGAACCGCTGCCAGGTCCTGCTGAATCAGCCGCAACACCCTTACAGCCAGCAGTTGCTGGCTGCCGAACCGGAAGGAAAAGCGCTGCCGCTGCCCGCAGACGCGCCGGTCATTCTTCGGGTCGATAATCTTCAGGTCAGCTTTCCGCTGCGGCGCGGGCTGTTCCGCCGGCAGAGTGGTGAGAAACAGGTGCTCTCCGGGCTGAGCTTCAGCCTGCGGCGCGGCGAAAGTCTGGGGCTGGTGGGCGAGTCCGGATCAGGTAAAAGCACTACCGGGCTGGCACTGCTGCGGCTGATTGCCTCGCGCGGCGAAGTCTGGTTTGACGGCCAGCCGCTGCATCAGCTGTCACGTCGTCAGTTATTGCCGCTGCGTCAGCGCATTCAGGTGGTGTTTCAGGATCCTAACTCTTCACTGAATCCGCGTATGACAGTGCAGCAGATCATTGCGGAAGGGCTTGCGGTACATCAGCCCGAACTTAGCCGTGCGCAACAGGAGCAGCGGGTCATCGAGGTAATGGCGGAGGTGGGGCTTGAAGCGGAAAGTCGCCATCGTTATCCGGCCGAATTTTCGGGCGGTCAGCGACAGCGTATTGCCATTGCGCGTGCACTGATTCTGGAGCCGGAGTTGCTGGTGCTGGATGAACCGACCTCATCGCTGGATCGCACGGTGCAGAAGCAGATTCTGACGCTGTTACGCCGCTTACAGCAGCAGCGGCAGCTCAGCTATCTGTTTATCAGTCACGATCTGGATGTGGTACGCGCCCTGTGTCACCAGCTTATTGTGCTGCGTCAGGGAGAAGTGGTGGAACAGGGAGAGTGTGAAAGGTTGTTTGCTTCACCCGCGGCCGGGTATACCCGCGAGCTGCTGCAGTCGGCGCAACTCAACCTGCGATAAAGGTTTCGGCAATCGCTACGCCCTGATTTTTCAGGCAGCAGTTGGTGGCGCTTTCGTCACGACGCTGAATGAACAGGCAGGGCTGTCCTTCGCACTCGGCCACTTTACAATCGACCTGAATATCCGCCAGAACCTCTTTTAGCTGCTGAAGGATCTCCCACGCCGGAATGCCGTCATGGCTGATCAATCGCAGCGCAACGAAATCCTGCTCGTCCAGCGTGGTGTCATCGGATTCGATAGCACTGTGGTGATCGCTGGCCCAGCGAAAATGCTGTGGCAGACGATGCACAATCGAAAGTTGCAGCATAGTTTACTCTCCCCGGATGAGTTTATGTCGCAACACAAAGCAGCCCAGCTGGAAGCGGCCTGATAACCGCTGAGTCCGGACAGGGTTTAATGGCCCGTCCGTGTGGATTGCAGAAGCGCATTTTTTGCGACTCACATCGCACTTCAGCCTATATGTACCGCGTTCACACGCCGTTAACAATCATTTTAGCTGCATTGTGATTACTTTTTTAACAAAATATTTTCACAATATCGAAACAAAGTCAGGAGGCGTGCAAGTCGGCAGGTCATTGCAGAGGGAAATCACTGCGCCCGATTACCGGGACGCAGTGCGGGGACGTGAAGCGTAGAAAAAGAGCAGCAGAGAGATTGTCGCGCACAGTGCAATCGTGCCGACCATTGGCCAGGCGCTGTTGAAACTCACCAGCGACAGCAGCGCGCCAACAAATGCCCCGACGCCAAAACGCAGGGTGCCCGCCAGCGACGATGCCGTACCCGCCATATGTGGAAACTCATCCAGAATCACCGCCATCGCATTCGATGAAACCATCGATACGCAACCGATAAACATCGCGATCCCCATCACCAGCGGCAAAAAGCCGAGGCTGAAGGCGCTGACCAGCAGCAGCCAGATCCCCATACAGAACTGTATCAGCAGTCCCATCCGGAACATCGCCACCGGGCCAAAGCGGCGCACGGCGCGGCTGTTAATCAGCGTCAGGACAAACAGAAACACCACATTGAGGCCAAAGTAGTAGCCAAAGTTTTGCGGTGAAACGTGGTTCAGTTCGATGTAAACAAAGGGACCGGCATTGAGAAAGGTAAACAGCCCGGCAAAGGAGAAACCGCTCGACAGCATGTAACTGAACGCGCGCTTGTGGCGAAACAGCGTTACGAAATTGCCCAGCGTAGTACGCAGATGAAACCGCTGTCGCTGCTCCGGCTTCAGGGTTTCACGGATCTGCGTGGTCACCAGCACGGTCGTCACTAACGCCGCGCCCGCCAGCGCCCAGAAGATGGCGTGCCAGCTCCAGAGCACCAGCAGCCAGCCGCCGATGATCGGCGCCAGCAGCGGCGCAATGGTGGTAATCAGCATCACAAAGGACATCATGCGGGAGAAGTCCTCTTTCGAGTAACTGTCACGCATTAACGCATTGATCACCACACTGGCTGCGGCAGCCGACAGCCCATGCAGAAAGCGCATCGTAATCAGCTGATCGATGGTTTGCGACAGCGCACAGGCCGCGGCGGCGCAGGCAAAGATCAGGGTGCCGAGCGCAATCACCGGCTTACGCCCATAGCTGTCTGCCAGCGGCCCATAGATCAGCTGCCCAATCGCGAAGCCAAGAATGTAGAGGTTGAGCGACATCTGCACGCTACCGGCTGAAACGCCGAACTCACGTGCAATCTGCGGCATGGCGGGCAGATACATGTCGATCGACAACGGCATCAGCATGGCTAACAGACCGAGGATGACCACCAGTCCTGTTGGCGAATTCTTTTCCTTACGCACACCCTCTCCTGCCCTTATGGTCGTAATGCGGGCCGCCGGGCCCGTCCGGTTATTTTGTCTGCAGCTCTTTCGGCAGACCGATGCTGGCGATCTCTTCTTCTGTCAGCGCACGATATTCGCCCGGTTCCAGATCGGCGTCCAGTACGATGTCACCGATGCGCTCGCGATGCAGCTCAAGGACCCGATTGCCTACTGCCGCAAACATCCGTTTTACCTGATGATAACGGCCTTCGCTCAGTGTCAGCCGGACGTCTGTCGGGGTGATCACCTCCAGCTGAGCCGGTTTAGTCAGGCTCTTCTCATTGTGCAGCTGCACGCCCGCCGTAAACTGCGCGGCGGTATCGTCACTGACCGGTGATTCCAGGGTCACACGGTAGGTTTTCTCGCAGTGATGACGTGGCGAGGTAATACGGTGTGACCACTGGCCATCATCTGTCAGCAGCACCAGTCCGGTGGTGTCGATATCAAGACGCCCCGCCGCGTGCAGTTTGAATGACATCGGTTCTTCAATGAAATAGATGATGGTGGGATGATCGGGATCGTCGGTTGAGCAGACGTAACCCTGCGGTTTGTTCAGCATAAAGTAGCGTGGACCAGTCTGCATCTGCAGTACGTTGCCGTCATAGACGACTTCGTGGTCGGGCAGCAGTTTAAACGCGGTATCGCGTACGATTTCCCCGTTAACGGTGACACGCTGGCCACGGATCTCGCGATGGGCGATGGCGCGGCTGATTTCCAGTTGCTGAGAGATGAATTTGTCGAGTCGCATGAATTCGTTTTGCCTGTTACTGCGGAGGGAATCTGAAACGGCCTGGTTAACCGTTGAAAATGTGCGGGAAGTATAACGTGATCCGCGCCAGCCTGACAGCGCGTTTACCGCACTTTCATGGCATAATTACCCCCAGTTTTGCAAAAGTGAGCATCATGTCTTTTACCTTACGCCCCTATCAACAGGATGCGGTGAATGCCACCGTGGCGCATTTCCGTCGTCATCAACAGCCTGCAGTCATTGTGCTGCCGACCGGTGCCGGAAAGAGCCTGGTCATTGCCGAGCTGGCACGGCTGGCGCGTGGCCGGGTGCTGGTGCTGGCGCACGTCAAAGAGCTGGTAGCGCAGAACCACAGTAAATATCAGGCTTACGGGCTGGAGGCGGATATCTTTGCCGCCGGACTTCAGCGTAAAGAGAGTCAGCGCAAAGTGGTGTTTGGCAGCGTGCAGTCAGTGGCGCGTAACCTCGACCAGTTCGACAGCGCCTTTTCACTGGTGATTGTCGATGAGTGCCACCGTATCGGTGATGATAAAGAGAGTCAGTATCAGCAGATCTTCAATCATCTGCGTCAGCATAATCCGCAACTGCGTTTACTGGGCCTGACCGCCACGCCTTTCCGGCTGGGTAAGGGCTGGATTTATCAGTTCCACTATCACGGCATGGTGCGTGGCGACGAAAAATCGCTGTTTCGCGACTGTATCTATGAACTGCCGCTGCGCTACATGATCAAACATCAGTTTCTGGTGCCGCCGGAGCGACTGGATATGCCGGTGGTGCAGTATGACTTCAGCCGCCTGACGGCACAAAGCAGCGGCTTGTTCAGCGAAGCCGATCTTAATCGTGAACTGAAACAGCAGCAGCGCGTGACGCCCCATATTATCCGTCAGATCGTGGAGTTCGCTGAAGATCGGCTGGGGGTGATGATTTTTGCCTCAACGGTTGAGCATGCGCATGAAATTTTGCGGCTGCTGCCCGCTAACAGCGCGCTGGTGTCAGCGGAAACGCCTGCCAGAGAGCGCGATGCCCTGATTCTGGCCTTTAAGGCGCAGCAGCTGAAATTCCTGGTTAACGTGGCGGTGCTGACCACCGGGTTTGATGCCCCCCACGTTGATCTGATTGCGATTCTGCGCCCGACCGAGTCGGTCAGCCTCTATCAGCAAATCGTCGGACGCGGCCTGCGGCTCTCGCCCGGTAAAACCGACTGTCTGATTCTCGATTATGCCGGTAATCTGCACGATCTTTTTACGCCCGAGGTCGGCGCGCCCAAAGGGGCCAGCGACAATCAGCCGGTACAGGTTTTTTGTCCCGCCTGCGGTTTCGCCAACACCTTCTGGGGCAAGGCGACCGAAGATGGCATGGTTATCGAACATTTTGGCCGACGCTGTCAGGGCGTGCTGGAAGATGATGAGGGCGAGCGCGAACAGTGTGACTTCCGCTTCCGCTTTAAAAGCTGCCCCGACTGTGGCGCAGAAAATGATATTGCCGCACGGCGCTGTCACCAGTGCGACAAAATTCTGGTCGATCCTGACGATATGCTCAAAGCGGCGCTGAAGCTTAAAGATGCGCTGGTGCTGCGCTGTGGCGGCATGACGCTGGAACAGGGCCGTGACGCCAAAGGTGAATGGCTCAAGGCGACCTATTATGACGAGGAAGGCATCAGCGTCAGCGAACGGTTTCGTCTGCAGACACCGGCCCAGCGCAAAGCGTTTGAACAACTCTTTATGCGCCCGCATCAGCGCGCGCCCGGCGTGCCGCTGGGCTGGCAGAGCGCCGCTGACGTGCTGGCGCTGCAGCCGCTGCTGCGTCATCCCGACTTTGTGGTGGCGCGGGCCAAAGGTCAGTTCTGGCAGATCCGCGAAAAAATGTTCGATTATCAGGGTCGCTATCGCCGTGCCAATGAGCTGCGCTAATGAGCGCTAATGGGTCCGGCTAACCGGATGCCGAACCCGGCTGGCGGGTATATCGTTTGCTACCACCCGGCATAACGGCTATACTGCCGCCCGCTTTTGCATGTGCATCAGCGGTATTGAATAACCAGCCTGTTACTGGGTCGCCTGTAGCAGGAATTAAATAAAGAGATATATTAATGCTCACTATCAATGCAGTAGAACGTAAAGAGCAGGGTAAGGGTGCGAGCCGCCGCCTGCGTACAGCAAACCGTTTCCCGGCCATCATCTACGGTGGTTCTGAAGCGGCTGTTGCCATCGACCTGGATCACGACTCCGTAATGAACCTGCAATCTAAGCCAGGTTTCTACGACGAAGTGCTGACCCTGTCAGTTGACGGTAAAGAAACTAAAGTGAAAGTTCAGGCTGTTCAGCGTCACCCGTTCAAGCCAAAACTGTTCCACATCGACTTCGTTCGCGCTTAATCGCGAACTTCGTTGAAAGCAGAAGGGCCGGTTGCGAAACCGGCCCTTTTCTTTTGGCGCTGCCCGGTGAAATGATCGCCGCGTGCAGGGAATGAAAGCCGGGCTAAGCCCGGCTTTTTTATTTGCTGCTGGTACGGCGCTGCAGCTGATCGCGCAGATTGGGTGGTGTGCCCTTAATCGTCAGGGTGTCCGTTGCAGGATCCCAGAAAATGCGTTCGCCCAGCAACATCGCATCGAAGTTCAGGGTCAGGCCCCCGCCGCTTCCGGCAAATTTCGTCAGCTGGCGCAGAGTACTGCGATCCGCCGGGAAGCTCTCTTCCAGCTCATACCCCTGCTCCTGGGTAAAGGCCTGGAACGTTTTTTCACCCAGCGGTGGCAGTTCGCTCGACAACTCTTCCAGCGCAATCTCCTCGCCCGCCTGCAACTGCTCGTTGCAGTAGCTGTAGACCTGCTGGCGATAGTTCTGCCGCTCCTGCTTATCCAGTTCCGATTCGTTGCAGTAGTCATCTACCGCCTGCAACAGACCGCGGTTCTGCGCCTTGGTGTCTAATCCCACTTCGGCACCCAGGAAATCCATAAAGAAGTCAGCCACTTTACGTCCGACGCGTCCACGCAGGAAAGTCAGGTAACGGGTCGATTCCGGGTTAGTTTCCCACTCGGTTAAATCGATGCGTGCCACGATGTCGGCATGATTGATGTCAAGATAGTGGGTGCTGCTGATATCCATCTGCTCGTTGACGCGCATGCTGGACTGGCTGTTCAGCACCGCAATCAGCAGGTATTCCACCGCCAGATAGCGGTAGTGAATAAACAGCACCACGCCGCCTTCAGCGAAGGGGTATTTTGCAAGCTCATCGCGCAGACGACCGGTCGCGGCACGGCTAAAAGCGAGAAAATCATCGTTGCCCTTACGACAATTACGCAGCGCTTCTGCCAGTTCACTCTCTGCATTGAACAGGCCATAGGCTTTGCTTTTTGCGCTATAGACCCGGTGTAACTCCTCCACCATCGCGTTGACCGTGTTGGTGGCAGGCAGCAGCGAATCGCGCAGCGCCAGTTCAAGCTGGTTTTCATCGCGTTTAATTAACTGATGCAGGGCAATCTGGTCGATATCCAGACTCATGGTAGACTCTCCTTTTAGCACAGGCGCGTATTCAAACACCGCCAGCATCGGCTTTCAACTCCATGCGTATAGCGAACGCGCGGCTTTCGATAAAATTGCGGTAAAAAGTGCGCTGTTCCGGTAATATATCGCCTTTTGAAATGAGCTTAGACGACGATATGGCACAATCATCCCGTTACAGTGACGAACGCGTGGAACAACTCCTCGCGGAAATGGCCCAAATCCTGCACAAGGACAAAGCCCCCACCGATCTCTCCCTGATGGTTCTGGGAAATATGGTGACCAACTTAATTAACAGCGATGTCGCTCCGGCGCAACGTCGTTCACTGGCACGATCTTTCGCCGATGCCCTTCAGGCGTCTGTGCGTGACGATAACGCCCATTAATTGGCTGATTTGACTTCATAATATGGTAACCAACCGGCAGCGCTACCGCGAAAAAGTTTCCCAGATGATCAGTTGGGGTCACTGGTTTGCTCTGTTTAACATCTTATTCGCGCTGATTTTAGGCAGTCGCTACCTGTTGGTCGCCGACTGGCCTTCTTCGCTGGCGGGGCGCATCTACGCCTATACCAGCTGGGTTGGCCACTTCAGTTTTGTTGTTTTTGCCGCCTATCTGCTGATTATCTTCCCGCTGACCTTTGTGGTGATGTCGCAACGGCTGATGCGGGTGTTGTCCGCGGTGGTCGCTACCGCCGGGCTGACGCTGGTGATGGTCGACAGTGCAGTGTTCAGCCGCTTCCACCTGCACCTGAATCCGGTGGTGTGGGAGCTGGTCATTAACCCTGATCAGAGCGAGATGGCGCGCGACTGGCAGCTGATGTTTATCAGCGTGCCGCTGATTTTCCTGGTTGAGATGCTGTTTGCGACCTGGAGCTGGCAGAAGCTTCGCAGCCTGAATCGCCGTTCATTTGGCAAGCCTGTCGCCGCCCTGTTTATCAGCGCCTTCTTTGCCAGCCACCTGATGTATATCTGGGCCGATGCGAATTTCTATCGCCCGATTACCATGCAGCGTGCCAACCTGCCGCTCTCCTACCCGATGACTGCCCGCCGCTTCCTTGAGCGTCATGGTCTGCTGGATGCCCAGGAGTATCAGCGTCGGCTGATTCAGCAGGGCGACCCGGAAGCAGTGGCGGTGGAATATCCGCTGAGCGAGATTACTTTCCGTGATGCCGGCACACGCAACAACCTGCTGGTTCTGACGGTCGATGGTCTGAACAACGCCACGCTGGCCAAAGCGCTGCCGGAGCTTAATCAGTTCGCCAGCGAGAACGTGCGTTTTATCGAGCACTACAGCGCGGGTGATACGCCGGAGAAAGGGTTGTTTGGCCTGTTCTATGGGATCTCATCCAGCTACATGAACGGTATTCTGGCATCCCGAACGCCGTCGGCGCTGCTGGGCGCGCTTAGCACCCAGGGTTACCAGTTTGGCCTCTTCTCCTCGGAAGGCTTTAATCCACCGCTCTACCGACAGGCGTTGCTGACTGATTATTCACTGCCTGCAACGACCAGCCAGCCCAACGCCAGTACTGTGGCGCAATGGCAGAACTGGCTGGAGAAACAGAACGGTTCACAGGCGCCGTGGTTTTCATGGATTGCCCTGAACGGCCCGGACGTCACCGGCGACAGTGCAAAAGCGCGTCAGCGCAGCTATCTGCGCCAGGCTCCTGCCGTTGATGAGCAGATCCACGCGGTGCTCAGCAGCCTGCAGGCGCGTGATTTACTGAAGAACACGGTGGTGGTGATTACGGCGCAGCGTGGACTGGCACTGGATGGCAATCCTGACAGCGCTGGAAACCGCCAGACGCTGCAGGTGCCATTAGTGATTCACTGGCCAGATACGCCCGCACAGACCGTTGATCGCCTTTCTGATCATCAGGATGTGATGTCGACGCTCATGCAGCGACTGCTGCATGTGCGGACCAATCCGGTGAACTACTCTCAGGGTGAAGATCTGTTTGCTGCGCGCCGCCGCCATGACTGGGTCGTCAGCAGCGAAGAGAATAAGCTGGTGATTACCACGCCGCAGGTGACGCTGGTACTCAACAATAACGGCAGCTATCGCGCCTATGATGCGCAGGGCAACGCCCTGAAAGATCACAAGCCAGAACTGGCGCTGCTGTTGCAGGTATTAACTGAAGAGAAGCGGTTTATCGCTAACTGATTAATAATCAGGCAAATAGTCTGCAGGTATCTTGCATTAATGGTGATAACCAGTAGACTAATCCTCCAGTGTTCGGCACGTAGCGCAGCCTGGTAGCGCACGGTCATGGGGTGTCCGGGGTCGGAGGTTCAAATCCTCTCGTGCCGACCAAATTCCCTGAAAAGCAGCCCTAAAGGCTGCTTTTTTCGTTTCTTTATTTTGCATATATACTTTGCTTGCTTCAAACAGGTCCTGACAGGGCTATTCATGCCCTGAGATCCCCACGAGGTGACATTAGACCCAAAGAACATCCATAGCTTAGAGACTGACTTCAGGTGCAAGTGCCTTCCATAGGATGGGATGGCGGCCTAAGCGCGATCAAACACGGCAAAAGGTTTTACTATTTCAGCCCTTTCATCCAGACCAATTCATTTTCATCTTGTCATTCTTTGATCAACGCCACTCAAGGTGATTTAACCTCTACCTCAGGACTGAACGCGGCCTTAAATCTAATGTGTCATTCTGAATCAATAACAAGCTGTAATAGCTGATGTTTTTTATATTCTTCCCTTGCCATTAATTCTCTGACCCTTTCTACAGCGTACATATCCCACACACATACCCCATAAAAAAGGAAGCTTATCAGCCTAATGCCAGCCATTTAAGCGACAGGTGATAACGCAGTCTGGTGCCGGCGTGCTCTGAAACCTCAGTGTGTATTGTCAAAAAGGGCACGAGAGTGGAGGCCTGAGCGCCTCTGCTGCTGAAAGGGCTATCCGCAGCGCTGAGGCGTGACGGTGGGCCAGAAGTCCACGCCGGGAAGCGTGGACAGGTCGGGGCCGGCCAGGGAGGGCCGATCCCCGAACGGTTCGTCGGCACGACGTCAAAGCCGAAGGTACCGCGTGAGCGGCGCGAGGACGGCCCGGCAGCAGCAGAGGTACTCAGGCCCGCACTGCGACTCGTTCGCCCAGAAAAAAAGCTGCCACGTTTGACCGTGACAGCCTTTACAAATCTAATTTTAACTGATCAGCATTAGGCTTATCAGCCCCCTCTTAATTGATCTCTTTTCAGATAACCGACAAACTGCCCTTGCTTCATCAGCGCCACTTTACCGCTCTTATAGATGATCACATTAAACAACCCTTGCTGATAGGTTGTCGCTTTCTCTGTGACTTCATGCGGGGCTGCTGGTTTCCCGTCAACAGTGACAATCCCTGAGCTGTCTCTTTTAACAGTGACACCGTACCCTTTCCACTGCGATACCTTACCAGTCGATAAAGTGTGATTATGTGAAGGAGATGCAGAGGCAAAGTTAAGAATATTCAGGGAAAGCGCTACCACAAGTATAAATTTCTTCATTTTTTATTCATCCACTCTCTGACAAGGTAAGGAGTAGCAATAGTCGCTATCGTTGTCGCTTGGTTGGCTAATGAGCTGATAGTAAAAAATAAACTCTTTTTAATATTACCCCTTAGTGAAAATGAGAGTGCCCGCCAAAACCTTCTGACCGACTGTTATCAGCGCCATAGCCATGACCGCCAAAAGCGTGGCTATGCGCGTTTTCTTGCCCGTGTCCATCATGACCAGTTGTAGTTGAATGGCCTGATTTACCACTCGCACCACCTTTAACAGCTGTACGCTGGAAAGCGGCAACGTGTGGGACAGCAATTTGTTCAGCAGGATTCAAGGCTGCAATAGCGCCAGCGGTTGTAGTTTGAGAAACCCCGTGGATAGTTGCTGTTACTGGCGTGTTAGCTGGAAGGCTGGCGGCCGCTACATTAATGCTATGAGCATTATCCAGGCTTACTTTGTTGATTGAAGCCACACCCATAGTTTTCTGTTGTTGCTGGGTGATGCCTAAGCGGTATGAAGTGGCATTAACTACAGGCGCTGTTGCAGACTGATTATTTTTTGCATCTATGTAGGATTGTCCAAACTGTTTGTTAATCTGGTTAGTCTGTTGTGCTGTTACCTGATTACGGTAGTGAGTACCATTCACTGCATTCTCAGCGGCAATACGGTTAGCGATGGCCCTTTGGTTATTGCTGATTGTTGAAGCACTGAATGTAGAACCATCTGCATTGAACCGCCCTGAACCGTCACGGCTGGCCACATCATTAAAGGCCGCTACGGATTTAGCTTCAGCCGCGCGGAAGTTATCACGATTTTTAACAGCAGTATCAAACTCTCCCGCAAAAGCAGACACTGAAGAAACAGCGCTCACGAATAAAGCTATCATCCGGAATTTCATTATTTTTAATCTCTGTAAAGAAAGTTAAAGTTCTTTTGTGATAAAAATTAACGGGCGAACTTTAAACTTAATCTGAGAGACAATTTTTGATTAAAATTAATAAAACACCAGAAACAAAAAAGCTTCTTTATAGTGACCACGGCTCTCATTTGACAATGCATGTCACTACTATCGCTGGCCTGGAGCTTGATTTTTAGCCTTACCGGCTTTCCACTCATGGAGCCAGACCTTAAGCCATACAGCGCCCTTTCAGTACTCACTCTCTGTGATATTCAGAGGGTGCAATAAATATTTATGGCCAGGATTCGACTTGCTCCACCAGGCATTCACACATCACGACTGACCTGCTCCCTGTCATCAAACCTTAACGTTCCTCGCACCTTCCACAATCCGTTCTATACTTAACTGCGTGTGGGTAACAAGAGGAGAGTTCATGACATATATTGAAAAAGACGATCCAACAGAAGCACCCGAGTCAGGCGATAAGCAACCTTCCCCGCCAGACCAGAAGTAACCCACGGGGCCGCGTCTGACGCGGCCTTTCTATCTCAGCTTACCTCTCCGTTTAACATTCAGAATATTCCCGTGTGGCAGTTAACATTCCTCTTACAATCAGCAGGTTAACAGTTGCATTATAATCTGATCTGCTTCACAAAATCGGCTACCGGCTGCGCTTATTCATCAAACTGAAACAAAAATGTCACAGAAAATGCCTACCCTGAAATCCCCAGAAATTGACGGATAATTTTTATGGCGATCAAAGCGAAAAGCCTGAAGGATGCAGAAGCGTTGCTGCATTCAGGCATTAGCAAAGTGGAACTGGCGTATGACATTGGCAGCGACGATTTCTTTCGTCTGGCAAGCCACTGGTGCGACCGAGGTGCACGCATCAGCAGGGGTCACCACCATTTCGTTGTTTCTCTGAAGAGTTTTGCCATTCCTCCCAACGACTGATTCCGGCGGGCTGCTTGCCCTGATCCATCGCGCCTGATTTAATGCCTTTTTGGTTTTGATGATGGTCCCGCATGCGCTATCCCGACCTGCCGCTGCCGCCTGTTGCAGGCGGCTTTATCCTTTCCCGGCACCTTAACCGCAGCGATCCTTTGCTGGCGGTGAGTCACTTCGATCCGCAAAAGTATCATGACGGGCTGGCTGTCGAATGGGATATTCCGCTGCCTGCCCGACTGCAGCAGGCTGTCAGTAAACGGCGTGCTGAATACCTCGCCAGCCGTCTGCTGGTCCGGTCAGTGATGGCAGAACTGGGTATTGCTGATTTCATTCTGTCCAATGCAGCCGATCGATCCCCCTGCTGGCCCGCTGGCATTCAGGCGTCACTGTCGCACAGTGCAGGCATCGCTGTGGTAGCGGCAACCCGTCAGCCCTGCGCTGTTGGGGTGGATGTCGAGCAGTTCATGTCGGAGACGACGGCGCATGAAACGGCTGAGTTGCTGATGAACGAGCAGGAACAGCACCTGTTACGGACGCTGCCCGTCTCTTTCCGCGCTGCCGCTACCCTGCTCTTCTCCCTCAAAGAGAGCGTTTATAAAGCCATGTGGCCGCAACTGCTTCAGCCGATGGACTTTCCGGATGCGGAACTGGTGTCGGTAGATTTCGCGCAGCAGCGCGCGACGTTGCGACTGACTAAGGACTTCAGCGGATGTTTTGCGATGGGGACGTTACTGGAGGCGAGCTTTGTGTGGCGGGATACTCAGGTAATCACGCTAATCACACATCGGCTTTAAAAAAACCGGCTAAACAATACGCGTTAAAACTTTGCGGTTTAGCCGGGGGTAACACAGACGAAAGAAAAGGTTCAGAATGGCAGAAACCGGGGTTTCTGCTGATCGCTAACGTAGCCTGGTTCAGGCGAAACACGCCACTACGCTTTTTTGCTAAGCTTTGCCAGCTGCCGTTAAAGCCCGGTGTCGGTGCGTTTCACCGAGTCGAGCGTGGCAAGATCGCGCTCATTACCGGTCAGCTCCGTCAACTTGCCTTCACGCATCTCCAGCAGCCGATCGGCATGAATGAAGTAGTGATCGTCATGGCTGATAGCTAACACCGTTTTACCCGCCTGCTGTAGCCACGGCAGCAGCTCGCGATAGAAGATACGTCGGAAGTGAGGGTCCTGATCCGCCGCCCACTCATCCAGTAGCAGCACATCGCGCTCTTCTGCCACCGCCAGCAGCAGTGCCAGTCGCTTACTCTGTCCTTTAGAAAGCTGCAGATTCAGCACTTTGTTGCCTTCAATCTTCAGCTTATCCTGCATCTTCAGTCTCTCCAGCCAGAGCTGAACCAGCGCCGGATTGGCCGCAATCCCCTCCCGCCCCATTAACCGGTCAAACAGGTGTAAGTCGGTAAAGACCGCCGAGAACTGACTGCGCCACACATCAAGCTCATCCGCCGTTATCGGCTTGCCATCCAGCAGCAGCGTGCCGGACTGAGGCTGATAAAGACCAGTCAGCAGCATCGCCAGCGTCGATTTCCCGCTGCCGTTGCCGCCAATCAGAAAGACCAGTTCGCCCCGGCGCAGCGTCAGGTTAACCGGCCCGACCTGGAAGCCGTTATCACCATAGTGAAAAGAGACGTCGCGCAACTCCAGCGTTTGCCAGTCTGAGGACGTGGAGGCGGAGTGGAATCCTGACTGATAAGGAGCAAGGTCAAAGGCATTGAGCTTACGGAATGCGACCTGGGCACTGAGCAACGTCGGTAACGCGCCCACCGCGGAGAGCAGCGGCGTGCGTAAAAACAGCAGCGTCAGGGAAAAGGTAGCGGCGACGGCGGTATTGGCCCAGCCCAGGCTGTTGGCCATAAAAAAGACCATGCCGATAGCGCCTAACGTCATGATATTTGACCAGTTGACCGCACTGAGATGATAAGTATCGGCGCGGACAATGTGGTGTCGCCAGGCGCGGGCATCTTCCTGATAAACCGTGTCGTAAACCTGCTGAGCGCGTGAGCGGTTAAGCTGTAGCTCTTTGCGCCCTTCAATCACCGTCTGATAATCGCGATAGAGGTTATCTTCGATTTCCCGCAGCTTTGCCATGTGCTGGTAAACCCGCGAGACCAGCAGCCAGCCGCCAACCAGCGTGACACCCAGCCAGACACTGGTTACCAGCAGCATTTTAGGCGACAGCCACGCGAGATAGATCGCCGAGCCAAGCGTAATAATAACACCCTGAAAGAGCTCCGGCAGACGCACAAAGGCCAGAGTAATGGCCCGCACGTCGCTGGTCAGTCCCGCCAGCAGCTGCGCACTGCCGAGTTGCTCGATGCGTTCAATGCGGGTATCGAGGATACGCTTGATAAATTCGCCGCGCAGTCGCCAGACAAACTGATGGCCAAGCATGGTCAGCGCCAGCTGCGAGGCCAGCGTCACCGCCATCAGCACCACCAGCTGCAACAGAAACTGCGGCAGTACCGCAAATGAGGTGTTGATGGCGACAATCATTTCGCGATTGATAAAGGCGATCATGCCGATACCCAGCACGGCGCTTAACAACGTGAGCGCAATCACCCCGATAAAAGGCCAGCGGAACTGGCGAAAAACAACGCTTAGCAACGTCATGCAGGCAATCCAGCAGTCAAAAAACAGCCTGCAGTGTAATGGGATGCAAAATGATAGCAATAGTTATTCGTACCACGCCGTAACCGGCGTGGTGGGTCAGAAAGCGCGTCGAAACGTCAGGTTATAACGCCAGGCACCCACCAGCGGATGAACGCCTGGCTTAAGTGGCAGGATGCCGTGGTAACGCAGGCGCGACGGCCCGCCCCACACCACAATGTCGCCATGCTCCAGCAGCACACGCTGGGTACTATCACCCCGTTCGAAACCGCCAAACTGAAAGACCGCCGGTAAACCCAGCGACACCGAAACGATAGGCTGACGCAGATCTTTCTCATCTTTATCCTGATGCAGCGTCAGCTTCGCGCCCGGCTCATAGCGATTAAGCAGGCAGGCATCCGGATTAAAGCCAGGGAACCCCGCCTCAGACGCCGCCTGCTGCGCCAGAGTACGAAACAGCGGCGGCATAGCCGGCCATTTACGCCCGTTCAGGTTGTCCTGCTGCTGATACTGGTAGCCGCGAGAATCCACCGACCAGCCGAAATCGCCACAGTTGGTCATCGCCACCGACATGCGATGGCCACCGGGCGTAATGCGATGGGCAAACGGATTCTGCTCCGCAATTGCCATTATTTGCTGATAAAGCGCCTCTGCATCCTCACGTGCGCGACGCCGCAGGATCACCGCGCCCTCAGCCAGCGTCTCCTGCCAGGGTTGTTCTTCACTAAACAGATCTAACATCAGGGTTCTCCGGATTCAGCGGGGATCAGGAAAGCAGCGAACTGCGGCGACATCCAGCTGACAAATTTATCGCCCTGCTTGCTGATCAGATAGACCGCCAGATGCTGTTCGATCGCCAGCGCCTGGGCTTTTTCCGTGCCAAGTACCATCAGTCCGGTATCCCAGCCATCGGCTTCCAGCGCCGTGGTGGCGATCACCGTGGCGGAAACCAGTTTATGCTCAATTGGCCGTCCGGTAACGGGATCGATAACATGAGAAATGCGTTTGCCGTCCAGTTCATAATAGTTGCGATAGCTGCCGGAGGTACTGATGCCGTGTCCCTGCAGATTAACGCGCGCCTGAACCGCATTCTCACGATCGGTCGGTTTCTGAATCGCCACCCGCCACGGCTGCTGCTGCGCATTAAGGCCACGGCTCAGCACGGCGCCGCCCACAGACACCAGATAGTTATTGATGCCGAGCTGCTCCATCAGTCGCGCCAGATGATCGGTGGCGAAGCCCTCGCCCACCGTCGAGAGATCGACATAGAGACCTGGCAGATCTTTCTGCAGCCACTGTCCATCTGCGCCCTGCACCACCCGCAGATGCTGCAATCCGGTCTGCGCACGGGCGGCGGCGATTTGTGCCGCATCCGGCGTATGGCCGGGCTGCTTCGTCGGGCCAAAGCCCCATAAGTTGACCAGTGGCCCGACGGTAATATCCATCGCCCCGCCGGTTTTACGGCCAATCCGCAGTGAGGTCGTGACAATATCTGCCATGTTTTCACTCACCGGCTGCGGTGACAGGTCACGGCTTTGGTTGAAGCGCGATAAGGCGGAGTCTGGCTTCCAGGTAGAGAGCTCCGCATCGTCCGCATCCAGCTGCTGCTGAATCCGCTGTTGCAGTTCCGCTCTGCGCTCACTCGCCACACCGGCCATGCTTACCCGCCAGACGGTTCCCATGGTTTTTCCTTCCAGCACCAGCGCGGATGTGGTCGCTGGCTTATCACAGGCCGTTAACATCAACGCTAACATCGCTATAAACAGCAGATTAATCTGAGAACGCATCTTTCCTCACTTGTAACACTTTATTCAGCTCTGCTACAAAGCATAAACTTCGGGTAAAGACGCTTAAAGAGAGTTGAATATTTCTCTGAAACCTATCAGTATTCACCGGTCATCTACCCTGTATGCGCCTTTTATCAGGCGACTAACGTTAACCAAAGTAAGGAGCGGCAGATGATCTATCTGATTCTCGTCATTGCCCTGGGGCTGTTTATCTTCAGTAGCTATAAAGTCTTGCATCAGCGTCGTCATCGTCACATGACACCCTCACGCCCGCGCCAATAACAGGCTTCACTGCACCTGATTGGGGCAAGATCGCCCTGACGCGCGCGGCAAGTGTACCAAAGTGCGCGCGAGGTCTGTGGCTGTGAGAGCGGTAAAGCTGGCATGAATTCTGCACTGTTGAAACAGTGTTTATCTCTGAGAGGTGCAGAATGAAAAATTCACAGAAGTGGCAGTCAGCATGGCATCACTGGCTGAGCTTTTCAGCCTTCACCCTGGCAGGCGTGGCATTTGAAGGCGCGCGATTCGGCAGCGTGGTGTCGTCAGTGACAACCGCGCCGGAAGCCACCAAGTGGCGAAAGGCTGAAGCGCTCAGCCCGAAAGGTGACGCAGGAGCGCAGCGGTAACTGCGCTCCCGTACAACTCAGAACTGGTAAACCAGACCCAGTGCCACCACGTCGTCGGTATTGATACCGGCTGCGTCGGTGAAAGCGTTGTCGTCCAGCAGGTTGATCTGGTAATCAACATAGGTGGACATGTTTTTGTTGAAGTAGTAGGTCGCGCCAACGTCGATATATTTTTTCAGATTCTGTTTACCCCAGTTCTGAACATCGGTGCCGCGTGAGGTGACATACGCCAGGGATGGACGCAGGCCAAAGTCGAACTGATACTGCGCAACCAGTTCCCAGTTGTCCGCTTTATCCGCATAGCCATAAGCTGAAGAGTCATTGGTGCTGTCGCCGAAGCGGGTCGCATTGTACGAGCGTGAGTACATAGCCGCCAGATAGACGTTGTTCGCGTCATATTTCAGACCGCCAGTATAGACTTCCGCTTTATCGCCACTCCCGAGGATGCCTGATGTTGCGCTGTTCTGGTCGTTGGTACGGTCAGACTGGAAAGCAGACGCACCAATGCCGAAACCTGAACCCAGATCATAAGTTGTGCTCAGACCCCAGCCGTCGCCGTTCTGACCCAGTACGTCACGGCCATTCGGAGACTCGGTGCTGTTGCCATTCTTGCCCTGATACTGGACTGCAAAGTTCCAGCCATCCACCAGACCGAAGAAGTTATTGTTACGGTAGGTCGCCATGCCGTTACCGCGCTGATACATAAAGTTATCTGCGCCGTAGGTGTCGCCGCCGAACTCTGGCAGCACGTCGGTCCATGCGCCGATGTCGTAAGCTACGCCGTAGTTACGACCGTAGTCGAACGAACCTGCATCACCAAATTTCACACCGGCAAAGCCAACACGGGTGAAGCTGTCAGCCGTACCTTCAGACTCGGCGTTGTTCAGCGCCGCCTGGTATTCCCACTGGCCGTAACCGGTCAGCTCATTGCTGATTTCGGTTTCGCCTTTGAAGCCGAAGCGAACGTAAGACTGATCGCCATCAGAACCATCGTTATCAGAGAAGTAGTGCAGACCGTCAACTTTACCAAAGAGATCTAATTTGTTGCCGTCTTTGTTATAGATTTCAGCTGCGTTTGCTGATCCTGCTGCAACCAGCAACGCAGGGATCATCAGGGAGAGAACGCGACGTTTCATTTTATTACCCTCTGTTATGTGCCTTTATTATTTGCCACTGCTAACTGAATGATTAAAAATTCAGCCGGCAGGCCATTGTTGTTTTATAACGGGCAATAATCCACCAGGAAAATGCTACTAAATTTCCAAAAGTGTTTCATACGTCGAAACAGTTATTTCATAATGTAAATAACGGGGAACTAATAACCAGCACGGATCGATAAAAAATGGCGCACAAATCGATAAACCGATTCAGAGAGCTATGTTATCAACGGGTTACATCAGAGTATTCCGAAGCACTGAATGATAAAACTTATACGGAATCTGGTAATAGAATAGACCCCGCTATCATCATTTATTCCATTATTACCTTCATTCTCCCCGAATGAGATGTACAACTTATTATTTCCCGCCGGACAAGTTGTCCGGCATTTTTTTGCCTGCTGTTTGCCGTTCCGTTATATCTTCGTAAACTTTCTTAACCGGGTTAAATTAACTACGGCCTGTTTCCGCACATATTGTTAAAATACGCACACTTTGCGCCCTGACTGCCCAAATATCCGCCATGTTAATTTATCACCGTAATTAAGCAGGCGGATATTTTAGCTGGTGCGGATTTTCAGCGCTCGCGCATCGATTCTTTGACTTTATTCAGGGGCTTAATCAGATAATCCATAACCGATTTCTGACCGGTTTTAATCTCTACATTGGCCACCATACCGGGCACGATCGGGAATTTACGTCCGGCACGGTTAGTCAGCTCGGCTTTCTGGGTACGAACATAAACACGATAGTAATATTGATCACGTTTTACCTCATCCTGCAGGGTATCTGGCGAGACCGTTTCAACTTCGCCGTGCAGATCGCCATAGATGGAGGAGTCATAGGCGGTCACTTTGACGGTAGCCGCCAGACCGGGCCGGATATAAGCGATATCGCGTGGATTGATGCGCGTCTCAATCAGCAGTTGATCCTCCAGCGGGACGATTTCCATCAGTTTGCCGCCAGGCTCCAGTACCCCACCGACCGTGGTGACCTGAATATCTTTAACAATGCCGCGCACCGGTGAATAGAGCGTGGCACGCGTCAGCTGATCCTCTTTGCCTGCAGCAACCTGCAATTGCGCATCCAGTTCGGCATTGTTTTTCACCTGCTCTTCGTGGGCGCGCACCAGATAGTCATTGCGCGCCTCATCGATTTTGCCGCGCAGATCGCTGACCTGACGACGCAGTCGAATCACCTCGACCTGCCCTGCTGCGCCTTTGGCAACCAGCGGTTCCGTCAGGCGCAGTTCATCCTGCACCAGTCGCAGCGACTGCTGCAGATTACTGATGGTTTCGGTGAGATTACGGCGTCGCGACTCGTAGAGCTGCCGTTCGCGCGTCACCAGGTTCGGCTCCTTCAGCGTTTCGGCGCTGAATGTCAGCGGCGTGCCCGACAGCTCCGCCTCCAGCCGCTCGGACGAGGCGCGCAGGGTGCGCACTTTGGCCTGCGCCTCGCCGAAGTTCGACTGGAAGCGTGTCGGATCGAGGGTCGCCAGCACCTGCCCTTTTTCGACAATGTCGCCCTCATGCACGTTAAGCTGTTTGACGATGCCGCCATCCAGGCTGTCGATCACCTGCGCGCGGCTGGAAGGGGTGACTTTACCGGTGCCGACCGTGACCTCATCCAGAATGGCAAAGTGCGCCCAGATGAGAAAAATCGCCAGCGCGGC
Source organism: Pantoea sp. Ft-CA_14 (assembly GCF_024520875.1). Taxonomy (NCBI): domain Bacteria; kingdom Pseudomonadati; phylum Pseudomonadota; class Gammaproteobacteria; order Enterobacterales; family Erwiniaceae; genus Pantoea; species Pantoea sp. Ft-CA_14. The sequence continues at coordinate 35,539 of NZ_JALNPM010000008.1, forward strand.
GGTGCAGAGCCAGATAATCGCCGATGTCCGGCGCTCATGACGGGCAAGATCTTTATCAACAATAACCAGACTCATGCGGTGTCTCCTTTACCTGGCGACGGTGCCGACGCGGGTGTCGTCGCACGGCGCAGGATCTCGTCGCGCGGGCCGTCGGCCACAATCCGGCCGTTATCCATCACCACTATACGATCGACCATCTTCAGCAGCGCCGGACGGTGCGTCACCAGCACCAGCGTCCGGCCGCTGATCCAGCCCTGTAGCTGACGGATCACATGCTCCTCCAGCTGTTCATCCATCGCCGCGGTGGGTTCATCCAGCAACACCACCTGCGGCTGACGCAGGATCAACCGGCTCAGCATCACCATCTGACGCTGGCCGCCCGAAAGTCCGCGCCCGCCTTCATTGATAATGCGGTCCAGGCTGGCGGCATCCTGCTGGACCAGCGACAGCGCGCCACTGATGCGCAGCGCCTGCAGCATCTCCTGTTCGCTGGCATGGGGATTGCCCAGCATCAGATTCTGCCGCAGCGTGCCAAAAAAGAGGCGGGAGTCGTGCGACAGCCAGCCGAGCTGACGACGTAAATCGGTGGGATCGATACGCTCAATATCGACGCCATCGACAATCACTTTGCCCTGCGTAGCCAGCGCCTGACCGGCGAGGATCTTCAGCAGCGTCGATTTCCCTGCTCCGACTTTGCCCAGTATGGCAATCTTCTCGCCGGGCTTAATCTGCAGCTGCTGAACGTTGAGCACATTCTTTTCATTCTCTTCGTCATAGCTGTAGTGCACATTGCGCAGATCGTACTGGCCGGTGAGCGTCGGGCAGTGTGCCAGCGTCGTCGCTTCAGGCTGATCAAGCGGCTTTTTCAGCAACTCGTCCAGCCCTTTCATCGCCATTTTGGCGTGCTGCCAGCGCGAGAAGACCATGGTCAGCTGCATCAGCGGGGCGATGGTGCGTGATGAGAGCAGGCTGCAGGCAACCAGCGTACCGGTAGTGATTTGCGAATCGAGCACCAGATAGACACCAAATACCAGCATGCCCGCATAGGTGAGCTGCTGCACAGTCGAGGCCCAGCCGGTGAGACGCGCGCCCCACAACCGCTGCTGGTTACTGATTGAGGCGCTGACTTCGTGCGTCTGCTCCCACTGACGCTGAAAATAGGGTTCCGCCTGCAGCGCCTTGATATCCTCAATCCCTTCAATGGTCTCTACCAGCACCGCATTGCGCAGCGCGCCCTCGCGCAGCCCCTCTTTGGCCAGCCGCGCCATCGGGATCTGCACCAGCAGACCGGGAATGACGATCAGCGGGATCGCTGCCAGCGGAATCAGCACCAGCCAGCCGCCAACAAACGACATAATAAACAGGAACAGGATAACAAACGGCAGATCGGCCGCTGCGCCTACCGTGGTCGAGGTGAGCAGCTCACGCACCTGGTCGATCTCACGCAGCTGCGAGATAAACGAACCGGTCGACTTCGGACGCGCCTCATTACGTATGCTCATCGCCCGGGCAAACAGCATGGCCGAGACTTTCAGGTCGATGCGTTTGCCCATTAAGTCTGACACCTGGGTCCGCATCAGCCGGATCAGATACTCAATGGCCGCAGCGATCAGCACGCCGACAAACAGTACCCACAGCGTGGACTGCGACTGGGCCGGAATCACCCGATCGTAGACCTGCATCGAAAAGAGAATACCGGCCAGTGCCAGCACATTACTGATCACCGAGGCCAGCGAAATTTCCGTGATACGGCGGCCCATACCGCGAAAATTTTTCCAGAACCAGTGTGGCTCATAAGGCTGAACGAATTCGTCGATGCGCGCATCACGGCCACGCGCCGCTACGCCAATCACGCCGACATCGCCCTGGGCGCGTGCCAGCAGTTCTGATAACGCGCTTTCACGCACCACATCGCCGCCCTCACTGAGCCAGTAGCGCGCGCTGTTGTCTGAATCGATGCTCTCCAGCACCGCCACGCTGGCATTCTCCAGCACCAGCACCACCGGGGTGATCTCCTGACGCCAGCGCAGTTTGTTCTGCGGCACCATGGTCAGATGCAGTCCCAGCAGGCCGGAGAGTCGTTCCAGCTGCTGTGACACCGGCAGATGTTCAAACCAGCGCATCTGCTGACGCAGGGTTTTGCCATCGGCAGGTTTACCGAATCGCGCGGCTACGCGCAGCATGGCGGCAATCCAGTTATCGGTATTCAGGGTTGATGTACTCATTATTAATGCCTTATCGCTATTGCAGCGAAGGAAGGAGATCGCCGCTGCTTTGCTGGCGATCGATACCCATGATATCGAGCAGATTGTCTACCGCGGCGGCATAACGCACGGTGGCGTCCCAGCCATCGTAAAGCGCGGTGATACGTGAGCTGTCAGCCTGAAACACATCCTGTTCCACGCTAAGCAGATCGTTCAGGCTGCGCTTACTCAGGCGATATTCATCGGCGTAGACATTACGGGTATGGTCGGCGCTGGCCAGCTGCACTTCCCCGGCAGCCTGCCGCTGCTGCGCGCCAATCATGTCGGCATAGGCGGTAGAGGCGTTTTGATTGATGGCGAGCTTGGCCTGCTGAATAGCGGCCTGCGCCGCTTCACGATCGCCCTCCGCTGACTGGGTTTTCGCATTCACCAGGCCGCCCTGATAAAGCGGCGCTTCCACCTGCAGCTGCACTTCATCATCCCAGTAAGATTGACGATCGTTTTCATAGCGGGTCCGGCCCGCCTGCACTTTAATCGTCGGCCAGTGACCGGACTCTGCCTGGCGCACCCGTTCACGAGCGGCTTCCTGCTTCGACTGCGCACTGCGCACCGCCGCGCTGCTTTCATAGGCGATTTTGTCGAGGGTGATCTGCTGCTTAAGCAGCGCCTGTGGCAGTTCAGGCAGCGTAGCGGGGACCACGCCGGTCAGCACGGTCAGTTGCGCGGTGGCGGAACGATGCTGGGCGCGATATTGCTCCAGCGTGGCCTGCATCGCGGCGATGCGGGTTTCTGCCTGCAGCACGTCGGACTGGGAATTGAGGCCGGCATCGGCGCGCAGTTTCGCGATATCCCGCACGCGCTTCAGCGAGGCAATATTGGTATGCGCCGTTTCTGCCAGCGCCTGGTAACGTTTGACTTCGAGGTAGGCCTGCAGCGTATCTTCCGCCACGGTGGTCATCGAGTCGAACAGGCTGTAACGATAAGCATCCGACAGCGCGTGCTGCTCATCGATGGCGCTGCCGGTGCGGCCAAAGTCGTAGAGCAGCTGGCTGAGTGTGATACCGCCGGAGCCGTTATTGTTCAGGCTCCCGGCGGAGTCAGTCTGATGAGAGCGTCCCGCCGCGCCCTGCAGTGAGATCTGCGGATACCAGGCGCTGCGGGCGGCATCAAGATCCCCCTCACCGATGTGGATCTGTGCCGCCGCTTCCGAGATTTTCGGATTGCGGGCGAAGGCCCGAAGAATGGCGTCGCGCAGCGTTAAGCTGGCAATCTGCTCTTCGGTGGGCGCGGCGCGCCAGTTAAATTCGGCTTTAGGTAACGGTGCGGCAAAGGCCGCGTGCACTGCAACGCCACTCAGGGCGCACAACAAAAAAGTTAATCGCGCTTTGTTCATTATCCATACCAACAGGGGTTCTTATCATCATGGTGTTTTTCCTGGTGAACAAAGCGAGCAAAAAGGGGTGCTACTCAGCGTCTGACAGATTTACTGCGTTATTTTATTTATGGTTCGCAAGCGAGACGCTAAACGACCTTTAACATTATTAGATCAGATCCCGCGCTTATTCCTGCTAAAAACAGATGAAATCGTTAATATTTCTGCTGAACGAACGAAAAGCAACCACTGAGCGAGCTCGCGCCAATCCAGACAGGCTTAACAGACCTGTCCGGAAGGCAGTGCGTTTACTAATGTGTCAGCGTCAGACCAGGGGGTGTGCCGCAGGATGCTGCAGCAGGTGGTCGGCGAGCGTATAAGGAATATCAGAGAACAGATGACTTTCCTGCGGTGCGGCGGCGGCAGAAGATGCCTGCGCCACGTGCGCCGTCTCCGCCTGCTGGGTCAGGCTGACCGTCTCCAGCAACTGGTCCACCGTCTGACCCTCCAGCGGGTTGGCACTTTCAGTATGTGATGCCACCTGCACCGTCTGGCTGGCACTGGCCAGATTACCGGCGCTGTCTTTGCCGCTGACTGTCATCTGGTACTCACCATCGTCCAGCGGTGCCAGCTGCCCGGCCAGAATAGTCAGCGCCCAGCCGCCATCGGCTTTTACACTGGCGCTGTAGTGCTGATCGCCCAGCGTTAATTCCACCAGGCTGCCCGGTTGCAGATGACTGGAGCTGCCCTGAATCAGATGCCAGCTGTTGACATCGGCAGCATCAATTTTGTTATCACCAAAAGCCGTGTCCAGGGTCAGCGTTGGCCGCTGGTGCACGGCTACGGTAAAGAGTTTATCGCTGGTCTGGGTGTCGCTGTTGCCATATTCATCCCAGCGGTGAAAGGTGGCGGCGACCGGGCCATCCGGCAGTGCCAGCAGCTCGCTGGAGGTCAGTGTTACCATACCTTTGGCATCGGGCTGGTAGGTTTTACCGTTGATCTCCAGGGTGTTGGCGCCTTCAACGTAGAAGCTCAGATCGTGCTGCGCCTCCTGATAGTTGAGCGTCATGTCACCGCCGATATCCATTTCGGTGTAGATCGGAATAAAACCGGTGTGGATATTCAGCTCATGCGTGACGTCGATGTAGTTTTTGGCCCCGTCGATCGACCAGGCGCGGATTTCCCCAACGTTGATAAAGGCGTGCACATCCGCTGCCGGGATCACCACCTGCCAGTGTCCATCATCGCCTATGGTGGCGGCATAATCTTTCTGGTTGGCACCCGTGATCACCAGGCGATGGCCCGGCATGACGGTGGAGAGCGTGCCGCTCAGTAGCAGGTCCTGCTGGCTTTCTGCCAGGTTTATCACATCGTCCGCAGTGATCTTATCGAAGCTAATTTTTGGCAGGCTACTCAGATGGGTGATCAGCGTCAGATCGTGATATTCGGTGGCGGTTTTTCCATTGGGATCGGTCGCCGTGACTTTCAGGCTGTAGACCCCGTCTTTCAGCGCCTGCATATCGCTTTCATGAAATGAGCCATACCACTTACCGTCATTTCCCATGCTGGCGGTGGTGGTTTGCGTACCCAGCGTCAGTTTCAGCACCGACCCCACCGGCAAGTGCGTTGCGCTGCCGCTAATCTCGACGCCATAAATGCTCTCAGCAATACTCACCGCGTTGTCACCACTGACCGTGTCCACGGTCAGGGTAGGTTTGATCGTGCGGTCGGTATAGAGACCAAAATCAACGGTAGTTGCCGTGCTTTGCCCTGCTTTATCGGTAATGGTCAGCGTCAGCGTGTGATTGCCATCCGCTACGCCTTTCAGCGCATCAGCCGGCATGGAGGCGTTCCAGTAGCCCCACTTATTGACGGTGCTGTGCCAGCTTTGATCGTTGAAGGTCAGCGTGACGGTGGAGCCCGCTTCACCTTCAGCACGACCGCGCAGATGCACCGGCTTTTGCGCTTCCCAGCCAGCGATCACGCCATCACTGGCGATCGGTTCATAGGGTCGCAGCATAGCTGGCGGCGAACTTTTCACCGCGCTGACAGCCAGTGTGCTGTCGTTGAGCGGGCTGCTATGCAGTGACTCGGTGGAGAGCGTAGTGATCGGCAGGCTCTGGCCCGGCGTGGCGAAAGGAAGGCTCAGACTTTGCGTGGCGGCTGGCGCAATGGCGGGCACAGCGCTATCGGCGACGGCAAAATCGCTCACCGCCGTCTGAAAAATGGATTCAAGCCGGGTAGTACGAAGCGTATCGCGTGATGACATAGGTAACCTCAGTTCAGAACAGAAACGCAGACAAAAACCATCGGATAAACCGATCGTTTAGTCTGACGACATGGTAGTGGGACAGCTGAAGCTGCCCGTTTCCGCTGGTCGGAACCGGTTACCCGCAGGTAACAAGGATTGATAAACAGGACGCTAATAAAAGCGCCAAATAGAGTCAGAATGCTGATTTTACGGCGTGACGCCGTTTGTTGCGCCTACCCTAATCTTTCATTCTGCTAATGAATAGTGGCGATAATCTGGAAAATGCAATTATCACGTGACTAAAACAAAAAAAGCGGGTGCTTTCGCACCCGCTCTATTCATCTTCTGAACAGACCTTTCAGTCACTACACAACATGAACCTGCAGGTTCTGCTGCACCAGCACATCGCCCAGGGTGTTATCACTGGTCAGCGCCGAGTTGTGGTAGATTTCAAAGACTCTGCCCTCAACGGTACGCTCGCCCGTCACTTCCCAGATTCCGCCGTTGCTGTTAGCCAGTGTCACCTGGCTGCCATCTGCGCCTTTGATCAGCAAATCGTCACTCTGCTTATCCGTGATATTGAGTGCTTCATTGAGATCGAGCTTCACGGAGTTGGTTCCGGTTTTACCCAAATCGAGCACCTCAATGTGTTCGACCTTCAGGCCCAGCGCGGTGAGATCCAGACTGAGATGCTCACCATTCAGCACCAGGGTATCGGTGCCTGTGCCGCCATCAATATGGGTAAAGTTAAGGTCACTGACCGTCACGATATCCGCCCCGCTGCTGCCGGTCACTGTCGGCCCCTCAATGGTGCTGCCATCGGCCAGCGTAATCACAACGCCGCCGATGGTGTAACCCACCTCCTCTGCCGGTGCCGCTGCCACCGCGGCGTCATTTGCCGCCGCGTTTTCACTGCTGCCGACGGGTGTCACGGTATCCGCTTCGGTGATCAGCGTGGAAGCCACCGCCACATGGGCGCTGCTCTCGTCGCTGCTGGTGCTGCTGTTATGCTGCGTCTCCGCGCTGGCGACAGTAGCGCTGTCATCCGCCACCGAGAACAGCGCAACCGATTCGTTTGCCGCCAGCGTCACCGGTAGCACGGCACCCAGTAACAGGGTATTGGTGGTCGAGTAGCTGTTACCGGCCGCGTCGGTAATCGTGACTTTCGCCAGCGTTCCCAGCGACAGCAGCAGGCCACCCACCGACAGCAGTGAAGGTGAGAAGTTAACCGCGTAACGCCCCAGCGCATCGGTCGTGGTGTTCAACGTCGGGCCGTTGTTGCCGTTGGAGAGCAGCAGCGTAACGCTCACTTTCGAGCCCTGCGCGGCATTCAGCGATCCACCCTGTACCACCAGACCCGCCAGTAAGGAACCGACGATGCTCAGCACCGGATCGACCCCGACCAGCGGCTGATTGTGCGACAGCGCGGTAAAGCTGCTGGTGCTGGTTGCGGTGTTGCCGCCAATATCCGCCACCGTGACGGTGAGAGGATGGCTGCCATCGGCGATCCCTTTCAGCGTCGCTGACGGCACGCTGATGCTCCAGGCGCCATTCGCACCAATAGTAGTGGTGAGGATATTGCCCGCCACGTTCACCGTCACCGTGCCGCCCGCCGCGTTGGTGCTGGTTCCTCTGATGGTTTCAGTACTGTTGGCTTCCGCAATATTGAGGTAGCCATCGCCGCCAAAGAAGCTGTTGACGCTGACCGTTGGCGTAGTGTGACTGACCACACCCAGCGACGCCGAGGTGTTGCCAATGCTGCCCGCACCGTTGGTCACGCTGGCGGTGACGGTCTGCAGACCGTCAGTAATGGCAGCAAGGTTAGCCGCCGGAACAGAGAGACTCCAGTTGCCGTTGCTGCTCACCGTCGTGCTGTAAGTCTGGCCACCCAGCGTGACACGCACGACCGATCCCTCGGCGTTGCTGGCGGTGCCGCTGATGGTCTGCGCCGTTTTCACATCCACCGCGCTCAGCGCACTGTCACCAAACAGCGAGGTAATGGCGACCACCGGCGTCGACTGACTGATGACACTCAGCGTTCCGCTGCTGTTTGCCACGTTACCGTAGGCATCGGTGCCGGTGACCGTGACGGTTTTACTGCCGTCAGTGATAGCAACCAGATCCGCTTTCGGGACGGTAATACTCCAGTTGCCGCCGCTGACCACTTTGGTGGTGTAGGTCAGGCCATTCAGCGTGGCGCTGACGGTTGAACCGGCAGAGAGGCTGGACGTCCCGCTCAGGGTCTGGTTAGAGGCCAGATCCGCGGCGCTCAGCACACCATCGCCAAACACCGTATTCACCGACAGGGTCGGCTGGAACAGTCCCAGTGACACGCCCGCGCTGGTGCTGCTGACGTTTCCGACCGGATCGGTGACGGCCGCGCTGACGGTGAAGTTCCCGTTCAGCAGCGTTGACAGAATCGCTGGCGAGACGGCGGTTGAGAAACTGCCATCCGCGTTGACCTGCGCGTTGACGATGGTGCTGCCAATTGCCAGCCTGACGCTACTACCCGCAGCCAGCCCGGAGACCGTGCCGCTGATGGTCTGAGTCACCAGCGACTCCGCCAGGTTCAGCACGCCGTCGCCAAACAGCGGACTGAGGGTGACTTTCGGCAGGTTGTGAATACCGACCAGTGCCCCGGCCGTGGTGCTGTTGGTGTTACCCGCGCTGTCGGTGACGCTGATGCCCACGGTCAGATTGCCATCTGCAATCCCCTGCAACAGCGCTGGCGTCAGCGAGACGTTAAAGTTGCCATTGGCATCGGTCGCCGTCACCAACTGCTGTGAACCTACCGACACCACCACGCGCGATCCCGCTTCCGCGCCGCCAATCACCCCACCGATCACCTGGGTGACCAGCGAATCCGCCACGTTCAGCAGACCGTCGCCAAACAGCGGATTCACGGTGATGGTCGGCAGCAGCGTATCGACCCGGATACCGGCGCTGGTGCTGGCGGTATTACCCGCCGCATCCGTTACCGATGCGCCCACCGTCAGGTTGCCCTGCGCCAGCGTGCCCAGAATATCTGGCGTCACCGTGGCGCTGAACGCCCCGCCCGCACCCACGGTGGCGGTCACCTGGCTATTTCCAACCGAGAGCGTCACCACACTGCCCTGCGCGACGTTGTTCACCACCCCGCTGATCACCTGTCCGGTGGCGATATCAGCCAGGTTTAGCACCCCATCACCAAACAGTGAGGTCAGCGAGATTGATGGTGTCTGAGTAAAGATGCCGATGGATGCGCTGCTGGAGGCGACATTGCCCGCCACGTCTCTGACGCTGACACCCAGCGTCAGATTGCCATCCAGCAGAGAGGTCAGATCGCTGCCCGGCAGGTTAACGCTCCACACTCCACCCGCCTGCACCGTCGTGCTGTAACTCTTGCTGCCAAAGGTGACCGTTACCTGGGAACCCACAGCCGCATTTTCTATCACGCCACTGACCAGCTGTCCGGCAGCGGCTTCCGCAATGTTCAGCAGGTTATCACCGCCAAACAGCCCGGTGAGCGCGCCAACCACCGGCACCGCATCGACAATCGCCGTGACGGTTTCACCGACGGTACGGGTGTTGCCCGCGGCATCGGTCAGGGTGACGTCAAGCGCAAGATTGCCATCGCTTAACAGGCCCAGCACCGAAGGCGGCACCACGATGGCCCATTTACCATCCTGGCCCACTGACGCAGAGAGCGTTGTGCCGCCCAGCACTACCGATACCGTGGCGCCCACACCCGCCGAAGTCGCAACCCCGGAGATAGTCTGCGCCACCGTGGTATCCAGCGCGCTGAGCGTGCCGTCGCCGAACACCGAGTCGACCACCAGCGTCAGCGCACTGTTGACCACTTTGTTGACCGTCAGCGTGGCGTCGGTCTGGTTGCCCGCACCGTCATTGACCCTCACGCCAAACACCAGCGCACCGTCAGTGAGACTCGACAGGACATCCGGCGCGAGATCGATGCTCCAGCGTCCGTCAGCACCCACCGTCGCGGTGGCGATCGGCGCGGCATCGCCCAGATAGAGACCGATGGTCTGGCCTTCTGCTCCCTGCGCGCTGCCGGTCAGCACCTGGCTTAGCACCAGGTCAGCGGCGTTGATCACGTTGTCGCCGAGGAACGCGTCGACCTGGACCAGCGGTGCAGCGGTATCCACCGTCACCGTCTGGGTGGTCGTCGTCACGTTACCGGCCGCATCCGCCAGCTGCGCGGTGATCACCGGCGAGCTGCCATCGGGAAGAGCCTGCATCGCGCTGGCAGGAACCGTTGCGGACCAGGTGCCGTTGCTCTGCACCACGGCGTTGTAGGTCTGATTATTGAAGGTCACCACCACCGTGCGACCCACTTCGCTGAGATCGGCGGTGCCACTGATGGCCTGGCTGGTGGCACTTTCATTGCCATTGACCTGGTTGTCACCGGTAAATGGATTGAGAGTCAGTGCCGGTGGCGTAAGGTCGATCAGCACGTTACCGCTGGTGGTTACAGGATTAGTGCCGTCGGTAGCATTCACCGTGATGGCAACACTGCCGTCCGCATTGCCAAAGGCGCTGACCGGCAATGCCGCCGTTGACCAGTTGCCCGACGCATCCAGCGTAGTCGCGTACTCCTGATCACCAATCGACACCGTCACTACCCCACCCGCACCGAGGTTAGCGGAGGTGCCACTCACTACCACACCACCCGCCACGTCCTGAGTGCTGATGATGTTGTCGCCCGACACCGTGCCCAGCGTGACCAGCGGCCCTGGCGGTGGGGTAAGATCTACCGTCAGCGCAACCGTGCCGTTGGCGGTATTGCCTGCCAGATCGGTCACTGCCAGCGCCAGGGTCGTCGATGGACCAAAGGTGGCCATCTGTTCTGGCGTCAGCGTTACACTCCAGTTGCCGTTGGCTGTCACTATCGCGGTGCCAAGCAGCGTGTCATTCAGTGAGATCGAAACCACTGATCCCGGCTCGGCTCCCGCTGCGGTGCCGCTGAGACTCTGCGGCTGAATGCTCTCGGTGTAGTTCAGCGCATTGTCACCGGTAAAGGCGGCAACATTAAGCACCGGCGGTGTGGTGTCGAGCACCAGCGAGCTGTTAATGGTGGTGCTGTTGCCCGCCGCATCGGTTGCCGTCACGGTAACCGGATAGGTGGCATCCGGCAGAAGTGAAAGCTCCGCCGTTGTCAGTGGCACCGTCCAGTTCCCATTGGCATCCACTGTCGCGGAATAGGTTGTGCCGCCAAGCGTAAGCTGCACAGTCTGATTCGCGCCCGCCTCACCGGTGGTTCCGCTCAGCGTTACTCCCGCGGCCACATCGCCGCCATTCACATAACTGCCAAGGAATTCCGGATTGACCGCAGGCTGCGGCGCGCTGAGATCTGCGGTGAACGGCAGCTGCGCCGATGCGCTGTTGCCCGCCGCATCCACGACGTTAACCGTCAGTGATTGCGCACCGTCACCCAGTGAACTCAGGGCGTTGGCAGGAATGTTAACAGTCCAGTTACCGTTGCTTGCCACCGTGCCAGAATAGAGGCTGCCGTTGACATCCACGGTAATGCTGACCGCCTGGTTCGCCCCGACACTGCCGGTGGTGCCGGTCAGGGTCACCCCTGCCGCGGCTTCACTGATGTTCAGCAGGTTGTCGCCGCCAAATGCGCCTGGGTTGAAGGTCGGCACAGGCAGCGCCACCTCTGTCACCACGTTCTGCGCCGTCGCGTCGCTGTTACCCGCGATATCGGTCGCCGTCACGGTAATGGTGTGGGTGCCGCTGGTGAAGGTGGCTAACTGCGCTGGCGACAGGGCCAGAGACCAGCTGCCATCGGTCTGCACCGTGGCTGCCAGCGGCTGACCGTTGTTAAAGCCGGAGATGAGCACCGTTACCGTCTGTCCGGCACCGGTAATGCCGGTTGTGCCACTGAGGATCTGTTCACCGGCCGCCTCTGCTGCGTTCAGCGCACCGTCGCCAAACGGCAGGTTCAGGGTGACATCCGGCAGCGCGTTAACGGCTACAAGTATCGTGCCGCTGGTGCTGCCGACGTTGCCGTTCGCATCGGTAACCGTCACGCTCACCGGCCAGTTGCCATCCGGCAATGACTGCAATACAGAAGGTGGCAGATCCAGCGACCAGCGCGAACCATCCGCACTGAGCGTAGCGGAATAGACCGTGCCATTAACGGTCACCGTGACCGACGCGGCGTTATTAATATTCACCGCACCAGTCAGGGATCCGCCTGAGGCGGCCTCTTCAGCATTGATACGGCCATCAATAAATGGCGTATCCAGCGTTGGGTCAGCAATCGGCGTAATCGCAGCGACGAACGTTTTGGTCGTTTCAATGCTGTTACCGGCCCGATCCGTGGTGGTGAGGGTCAGGGTATGTTCACCGGTTCCCAGGCTGGCAATGAACTCTGGGGGCAGGCTGGCAGTCCAGTTGCCATTGGCATCGACCGTCACCGACAGCGGGATATTGTCATCGCCTACCGTGACGCTCAGGGTCTGGCCCGGCACGACGGTGGAGGTGCCGGTGACCAGCTGAACGGAACCGGCTTCGCTGATATTAATGATGTTATCGCCGAACAGTGTCGTGTCGAAGGCGGCTGAAACAGGATCACTCTGCAGGATCTCAACGCCTGCGGTAACCTGCGCCGGATTACCGGCACCATCCGCGGCGCTGACCACCACCTGTGTCAATCCATCGGCCAGGCCCGTCAGCGCGCCCGGTGCCAGGTTCAGCGTCCAGTTACCGCTGGCATCCGTGGTGGTGCTGAAGTTCTGCCCGCCTACAGAGATGTTCACCACGCTGCCTTCCGGCAGATTGGTACTGTCACCACTCAGCGTTAACGCCCCTTCCGCATCTGCCGCACTGATCAGCGCATCGCCAAACGGCGTATTCAGCGTCAGCGCTGGCAGGGTATTAAACGCTACGTCCAGTGTCGTGGTGCTATCCGTGGTGATATTGCCCGCCGCGTCGGTGACCGAAACGGTAATCGCATTGGGGCCGTCCGCCAGCTGCTGCAGGTCAGCGGTCGGAATAGTAAGTGACCAGTTACCGTCGGCATCGGCCGTGGTGGTATAGCTGACGTTATTCAGCGTCACCGTCACCGGCAATGCGCCCGTGGTGCTGCCGCTGATGGTGAGATCCTGCAGCGACTCCGCCAGGTTAAGGGTATCTCCCGCATCGACCGTGATATTCGTCAGCGCAGGCGGTGTGGTAATGAAACTAACCTCCTGAGTGGCGGTCGCCGGATTGCCTGCGACATCAGTGGCGGTCACGGTAAAGATTTGCGTGCTGCCCGGAGCCACGCTGGTAAAGGCAGCAGACGGCACATTCACCGTCCAGTTGCCGTCAGCGTCGAGCGTGGTGCTGTAGTCAGTGCCGTTAAACGACACCGTCACCAGCGTACCCGCTGCCAGCAGGGTGCTGCTGCCGCTGACCGCGACATCCGCTGTAGCCTCGGTGGCGTTAATCACATCATCGCCGGCTACCACGTTCATGGTCAGCGTCGGCTGAACCTGCGCGCTGGCCAGCACGACCAGGCTGGTGCTGGCGCTGGCCGGATTGCCAGACGTATCCGCTGAGACCACGACCAGCAGCTGATCGCCATCCGGCAGATTACCCAGATCGGCGGCCGGAACGGTCACCGTCCAGCTGCCATCGGCTGCCACCGTGCCGCTGTACTGAATGTTATTCAGCGTCACCGTCACCAGCTGGCCTTCCACCAGGTTGTTACTGGTGCCGCCGATGTTCAGATCCTGTAGCGACTCCGCCTGGTTAAGGAAATTATCGTCACTGATGGTCCCGATGGTCAGGGTTGGCAGGTTCAGAGTGTCAGCATCACGCGTCAGGGTCTGGGTGGCCGTGGCCGGGTTCCCCGCCGCATCGGTCATCGAGACAGCAACGGTGTAGCTGCCGTCAGCCAGCCCCTGCACGACGCTGGCTGGCAGTGTCACCTCCCAGGTGCCGTCAGAGAGCACCTGAGTGGTGTAATCGACGTTCTGGAAGCTGACGGTGACCGTCTGTCCGGCATCCGCTACCGACGCACTGCCGCTGATGGCGACCGCTTCCAGCACCTCTACCGAATTGATGATGTTGTCGCCGCCGATGGCATTGACGGTCAGCACTGGCGGCGTGAGATCGACCGTAACGGCGCTGGTCAGCGAACCACTGTTACCGGCGGCATCGCTGGCATTGACCACCAGCGTAGTAACCCCCTCGCCCAGCGTCTGCACCTGATCTGCTGTTAAGGTCAGCGTCCAGTTACCCTGCGCATCCACCGTAGCGGAATAATCATTCCCGCCCAGCGTCACGCTGACGCTCTGACCGTTGCCCGCTACACCGGTGCTGCCGGTCAGCGTCTGACCGACCCCCTGTTCCGCCAGGTTCAGATAACCATCACCAAACGGGGTGTCTATGCTGACGGCCAGCGACGCCGTCGCCACGGTGATTTCACGGGTTTCGGTTACCGGGTTACCCGCCGCATCGCTGACCGTCACGGTCAGAATGTACGCCCCGGCCGGAATGCCGGCCAGCGAACCCGCAGGCAGCGTCAGATTCCACTCGCCGTTCTGGTCAACCGTGGTGGTCCAGGTCTGGTTGTTCAGGGTAATGGTGACCTGCTGTCCCGCTTCGGCATTGCTGTTGCCGCTGAGAACAATCGGCGCGGTGCTTTCGGCAATATTGATACTGTTATCGCCCGCAACCGTATTCAGTGTCAGGGTCGGTGGCGTCAGATCCACCGTCACGCTGCCCTGGCTGCTGCCGGTGTTACCCGCTGCATCCTGGACTGTGACGGTATAGTTCAGGAGATCTTCCGGCAGGCCGGCCAGCGCGGAAGCCGGCACGCTGATCTGCCAGTTGCCATTGCCGTCGACGGTGCCGTTGTAGGTTGCGCCATTCAGCAGCACGCTCACCGTCTGGCCGTCACCGGTTATGCCGGTGGTGCCGCTCAGGGTTTGTGCTGTGGCGATCTCGCTGCTGTTGAGCAGGCCATCGCCAAAGGCCGAGACGATCTGCGGTGCTGGCAGCGTCGCCAGCACGCTGAGCGCTGCCTCGCTGCTCAGGATCGCCCCGCCGCTGTCCGTTGCGGTGACCGTCAGGGTGTAAGGTCCATCGGCGAGCGCCGTCAGTGCCTCAGCCGGAACGATCACTGTCCAGCGGCCGCTGGCCGAGACCTGCGCGGTGTAGCTGATGTTGTTAAACAGCAACGTGACCGTGCTGCCCTCTGTCACGTTCACCGACGTACCGGTGACGATCAGGGCCTGACCCAGCTCCTGCGCATTCAGGTAGTTGTCTTCGCTGATGGCATCCATCGCCAGGCCAGAGGCATTGCTGTTGACGTCAAAGGTGAGATTGCTGGTGGTGGTGTTGCCCGCCACATCGCTGACCGCCACGGTAAAACTGGCGCTGCCATCATTAATCGCGGCCAGCGCACCGGCTGGCACGATCATGCTCCATGCCCCGCTCGCCTGCACGGCGGCGCTGTAGACTGTGCCGTCAACGGTGACGGTAACCAGCTGACCCGCTTCGACGTTGGTGGTGGTGCCGGAGAGACGTTGATCGGTGAGGCGCTCCGCGCCATCGACCACGTTGTTACCGGCAAAGGCATCCAGCGTCAGGGTCGGCAGTGTGCCTGGCTCCACTTTCAGCGCCAGGTCGCGGCTGGTGGTGGTGGCATTTCCTGCCGCATCGCTGGCGGTCACGGTCAGCGGATAGCTGCCGTTGCCCAGCCCGGTGTAAACCGTGGCGGGCAGATCCAGCGACCAGACGCCGTTGACGTCAGCGGTGGTGCTCAGGGTGGTGCCGTTAAAACTGGCCACAATCAGGGCGTTAGCTTCACTGCTGCCGGTCAGCGTCAGCGGCTGCTGACTTTCAGCGGCGTTAATGATGCCATCGGATGGCGTAATGAAGTTCAGCACCGGAGGCAGCGTATCCACCACGAGGTTGCCATCCGCCTGGCTGTTGTTGCCCGCCACATCACTGACGACCACGGTGTAGCCACTATTGCCCTGTGGCAGCGCAGACAAGACATCGGCCGGAACGGCGACCTGCCAGTTGCCTGCGGCATCGACCGTGCCGCTGTAGTTGTTGCCGCCCAGCGTCACGACGACGGTCTGGCCGTCGCCGGTCACGCCCGTGTTACCGGTGATCGTGCCACCGGCGGCGGCTTCCTCACCGTTCAGAATGCCATCATCAAAGGCCACGCCCGGGGTCGCCACCGGCAATGCGCTGGCGATCACCGTCAGGGTAGCGTCGCTGGTCGCCAGCGGCTGTCCGTTAGCGTCGCTGGCGGTGGCGGTGATGGTCTGCGGGCCATCTGCCGTTCCGGTAAAGGTGCCTGCCGGTAAGGTCAGGCTCCAGCTTCCATCTGCCGTCACGGTGGTGCTGACGGTGGTGCCGTTGGCCAGCACGGTGACAATGCTGCCATCAGGCAGACCGCTGGTGCTGCCGCTGACCACGACGGCGCCACCCAATTCCTGCGCATTGAGGTAGTTGTCGTCACTGACGGGTGCCAGCGCGATCGACGGCAGGGTGTTGTCCACACTGAAGTCAAGCGTGCTGCTGGCGGTGTTACCCACGGCGTTGATGACGCTGACGTTCAGCGTCTGAGTGCCTTCTCCCAGTTCAGCCAGGGCGCCCGCAGGCAGAATAATGCTCCAGTTGCCGCTGGCCTCGACCACACCGCTGTATTCGATGCCATTCAGGGAGATGATCACCTGCTGGCCAGGTTCGACATTCGTGCTGCTGCCGCGCACCGTTATCGGCTGCAGCTGCTCCGCTGCCGTAACGATGCCGTCACCGGCGAAGGTGCTGCTGTCGATGGTCAGTACAGGCTGCACGTCCGGCGCGGTTGCCACATTCAGATCAACCACCTGGCTGCTCTGATTCCCGTTAGCACTGGTTTCCGTCACCGTCACCAGATTACTGCCAGGAGGCAGCGCCGCCAGCGCTTCAGGGGCGATCTGCAGCGTCCACTGGCCGTTAACGCCAACGGTGGTGCTGTAGAGCTGGTCATTGAGCTGGACCGTGACCACGTCGCCATTCTGACCACTGCCACTCACCACCAGCGGCTCTGCCAGTTCCCCGACGTTCAGCGCGTTATCACCGCTGACCGGCGCGACGACCAGCGGAGGCGGCGTAGTCGCAACCGTCAGGGCACTGTTCTGGCTGCTGCTGTTACCGGCCGCGTCGGTGACGGTGACCACCACCGGATAGCTGCTGCCATTGGTCAGACCGGCAAGCGCCGCTGGCGGAACAGCCAGCGCCCAGTTTCCGTCACCATCAACGGTGCCGGTGTAGGTCACGCCATTCAGCGTCACACTGACGCGGTCGCCTTCACTGCCTGCGCCGCTGAAACTGAACCCTGCCGCCTGCTCAGCGATATTCAGCACGCCATCACCCGCGGGCGCAGCGATACTGAAGTCTGGTGCCGTGGTATCCACGGTAACCGACACTGGCGTAGTGGCGACGTTGCCGCTGACGGTGGTGACGGTCACGTTGAGATCGTAACGGCCATCTGGCAACTGTTGCAGATTCGCAGCAGGCACGGTGGCGGTCCAGCTGCCATCGGCGGCAACCACTGCGTCATAGGTCTGGCCATTCAGCGCAAGGCTGACGCTACTACCTGGCGTAACGGTGCCGCTGAGGGTCAGATCGG
Source organism: Pantoea sp. Ft-CA_14 (assembly GCF_024520875.1). Classification (NCBI taxonomy): domain Bacteria; kingdom Pseudomonadati; phylum Pseudomonadota; class Gammaproteobacteria; order Enterobacterales; family Erwiniaceae; genus Pantoea; species Pantoea sp. Ft-CA_14. The sequence continues at coordinate 52,992 of NZ_JALNPM010000008.1, forward strand.
TGGCGGTTTCAGCCTCATTAATCGTGCCATCGGTGGCAATCGGGTTAACGGTCAGCGCCGGTACGCCGGTATCAACAATCAGCGGCTCGCTGATGCTGGTGCTGTTACCCGCTTCATCACTCACCGTCACGGTAATCGGATTGCTGCCCTGCGCAAGTGCCTGCAGTCTGTCTGCGGGTATCGTCACGCTCCATTCACCATTCGCGTCTACAGTGGCCAAATAGCTGGCACCGCCCAGGGTCACGCTGACGGCCTGGCCTGGCAGCACTGTGCCGGTCAGCGTCTGCGCCGCGCTGGCTTCATCGGTATTGAGTATGCCGTCAGTGAATGGCGTGTTGATTTGCGGGTCTGCCAGCGGCGCGGTCGCCACCAGCAGCGGCAGGCTGTTCTGCACATCACCCGAAGAGACGGTAACGGTGGTCGTGCCCTGCGGCAGCGTCGCCAGATCGGCAGCCGGCACGGTCAGGGTCCACGCGCCGGTTTCATCGGTTGTGGTGGTGTAGACGGTGCCGCCAGTCACCAGCGTTACGCTGATCGGGCTGTTAGCCGGCAGGTTCGCTGAACCGCCGCTGAGGATAAGATCGCTCTGCGCCTCCAGGGCATTCAGCGCATTGTCGTCACTGATTGGGGCAATCGACAGCGACGGTTCGGGTGAGGTAACCACGCTGAACTGCCCTTCAGCAGGCAGCGCCGGATTACCGGCCACATCGGTAATCGCCACGGTGAAGGTTTTATCGCCTGCACCGCCCAGCGATCCGGCTGGCAGCGACACACTCCAGCTACCGTTCGCCTGTACTACGCCATCGTAAGACTGGCCATTGATGGTCAGCAATACCGGCTGACCTGCCGGTACGCCGGTGACGTTACCGGTGACCAGAATGTCGGTGAGCTGTTCAGCGCTGTCGACCTGATTATCGCCGGTCACGGGATTAATGGTCAGCGCCGGCGACGTTGCCGCCAGCACAGTGACGCTGGCCGGTACGGTGCTGCTGTTACCATATGCATCGCTGAGTACCACATCCACCGGATAGGTTGCGTCACCCAGCTGGCTGATAATCGCGGCGGGCACCGTAACACTCCACGCGCCATCGGTATCCACGGTGGCGGTGTAGGTCTCGCCATTGAAACTCACCGTGACGGTGTCGCCCTGGGCCCCCCCGCGTCCGTCGAGTGTGAGATCCTGAGTGTGTTCAGCGATATTGATATAACCATCACTGCCCGGCGTGGAGACTTCCAGCAACGGCGGTGTGGTGGCGAAAATCAGTGAACTGCTGGCTGGCGTGGTATTACCATCGGCGTCTGTCGCCACTACCGATACCGGTTGGGTACCGTTGGGCACATTTGCCAGGTCGGATGCCGGAACGGTGACACTCCAGCTGCCACCCTGCGCCACCACGGCGCTGTAGGCTACGTTATTCAGCGTGACGCGGATGATGTCGCCTTCGTCGCCGGTTCCGCTGACGATTAGCGGCTGCTGCGCGTCGCTGACGTTGATCACGCCATCATCGCTGAGATCGTTGAGCGTCAGAGCGGGCACCGCGGTAGCCACCCGCAGTTCCGTATTCTGAGTGCTGATGTTACCGGCCGGATCGGTCACGGTGACGATCACCGGATAGGTCTCATTGGTCAGCGTGCCGAGATCGGCCACCGGGACGGATGCACTCCAGTTACTGTTTTCGTCAACAATGGCGGTGTAGGACTTACCGTTTAATTCCACCGTCACGCTGTCGCCCGGGGTGCCGGTTCCGCTGATTTGCAGCGGCGCAGTGAGTTCGTTGTTGGTCAGGACGCCATCACCGCCCGGAGCGGTAACGGTCGCAACCGGAGGCTGTGTGCTGACCGCCAGGGGCTGCGTCTGCGTGGTGGTGTTACCGCTGGCATCTGTCAGCGTAACCACCAGCGTATAGCTGCTGCCATCTGACAGGGCCTGCAGCGCCGCTGGCGGCACATCCACCGTCCAGTTACCCTGCCCATCTACGGTGGCGCTGTAACTCTCGTTATTCAGCGAGACAGAAACCACTTCGCCCGGCAACGCACCTGAACCGCTGACCGGCAGACCGGCAGCCACTTCGCTGCTGTTGAGAATGCCATCGCCGCCTGCGACCTCTGCCACAATCAGATTCGGTGGCAGCGTGTCGACGCTGAAGTTGAGCGTCTCGTCCACGCGGTTGCCTGCTTCATCAATCGCGGTAATGATCAGGCTGTTGGCGCCCTGCGGCAGTAAGGCGAGATCGGCGGCCGGCAGCGCCAGGCTCCAGCTGCCGTCTGCATTGACCGTGGTGCTGTAGGTTTTACCGTTAAGTTCCAGTTCAACCTGCTGGCCCGGCACGGCTTTGCCGGTGCTGCCGCCGATCAGCAGATCGCTGCCCGCTTCCACCCGGTTGAGAAGGCCATCGGTGATTGCGCTCTCCTCCAGCGTGATTTGCGGCAGCGTGGCTGCGACTACATTCAGCTGAGCGGAGTCGGTCAGCAGTGCGCCGGTGGTGTCGGTAGTGGTGACCGAAATCAGTTTTACGCCGTCGGTGATAGTGGTGAGATCGCCTGCCGGAACAGTGACGCTCCAGAAGCCATTGCTGTTCACTACCGCGCTGTAATTGCTGCCGTTAAAGTTAACCTGCACCGCCTGGCCCGGGTTAACGCCCACTGCAGAGCCGCTGATGATCAGATCGCTGCTCAGCTCCTGCTGGTTCAGGAAACCATCAAGGCTGACCGGTTCACTAATGGAAACCACGCCAGGTTCGCCTGCCGCCGGGGCGACGTTAATATCGCGGGTGTCGGTGGCTGAGGCGCCTGCCGCCGTTGTGACGCTGACCGCGATGGTGCTGCTGCCCGCCGCCAGTGCGCTGAGCGCCGCAGAGGGGATCTGCGTGCTCCAGCTGCCATCCGCGTTGACCAGCGCAGTGTAATTTTGGCCGCCCAGGGTAATGGTGACCGTCTGGCCCGCCTCCACGTTGCTGGTGCTGCCGGACAGCGTCTGGTCCAGCGCTTTTTCGCTGTTATCCAGCAGATCGTCACCGGCAAACAGGGCGATCGTCACCGTCGGCGTACCCGGTTCCGCTGGCGCTTCCACCGCAATCACCCGATCTTCGCTGACTGTTACGCCCGCCTGATTGGTGACTGTAGCCGCGATAGTTGCGTTGCCCGCCGTCAGTGCCGCCAGCGCGCTGGCCGGGACGCTCAGGCTCCAGCTGCCATCCGCGCCGACCGTGGCGCTGTAAGTCTGGTCGCCCAGCGTAACGGTCACGACCTGACCCGCCTCGACATTGGTTGAGCTGCCGCTCAGCAGCTGATCGCTGGTTTTCTCATCGTTGCTCAGCACGTCATCCACGGCGAACTGATCGAGCGTGATAGTGGGCTGGCCCGGCTCGGTAACCGGCGGCTCAACCGTGATCGGCAAGGTGTCGCTGACGGTAGTACCTGCCGCGTTGCTGACCGTGACCACCAGCGAGGCAGAACCTGCTGCCAGCGCACCGAGTGCATCGGCCGGAATGGCAATGTTCCAGCTGCCGTCGGCGCCAACCGTTCCGCTGTAGCTCTGGCCGCCCAGCGTCACCGTGACAATCTGGCCCGCCTCGACGTTGGTGGTGGTCCCGGAGACCGCCTGCGCTTCCAGCTTCTCATCGTTGCTCAGGATATTGTCGTCAGCAAAGGCATTGAGGGTTAGCGTCGGGGTGCCTGGCCCGGTGCCCGAGGACTCCACCAGGAAGTCGCGGGTTTCAGTGATCTGAGTACCAAGCTGATCTGTCACCGTCACATTCAGGGCTGCGCTACCGGCTGTCAGCGCAGCCAGTGAACTGGCAGGAATCGACACGCTCCAGCTGCCATCCGCGCCGACCGTGGCGGTAAAAGTCTCTCCGTTCAGGGTGACAGTGACCTGCTGGCCTTCACCGATATTAGTGGTGGTGCCGCTCAGCAGCTGATCGCTGGCTTTCTCGCTGTTGCTGAGGATGTCATCCCCGGCAAAGGCGTCGATGGTTACGGTGGCTTCACCCGGCTGCGTTACCGGGGCTTCGACAGTGACTGGCTGCGTTGAAGTGACTGTGTCGCCCGCTGCATTACTGACCGAGACGGTCAGTGTGGTGGTGCCTGCTGCCAGCGCATTAAGCGCGGCTGACGGCACGGCGACGCTCCAGCTGCCATCACCCTGCACGCTGGCACTGTAGGTCTGACCGCCCAGGGTAACCGTCACGATCTGCCCGGTTTCGATATTACTGGTGCTACCGCTGACAAGCTGATCGACCGCTTTTTCGTCGTTGCTCAGAAGGTTGTCGCCGGCGAAATCATTCAGGGTCAGAGACGGCACGCCCGGTTCCGTTACTGGCGTCTCAACTGCGATATCGCGGATTTCGGTAGTGCTCACGCCATCGGCATTGCTGACGGTGACGCTGATGGCATTAGCTCCCGCAGGCAGATTACCCAGCGCGGCTGCCGGAACAATTACACTCCAGTTACCACTGCCATCGACGGTGCCGAGGTAAGTCTGGCCACCGAAGGTAACTGTCACCGTCTGGCCCGCTTCGATGTTGGTGGTGGAGCCGGAGAGCGTCTGGGCCGTCCCTTTTTCATCGTTGCTGAGGATGTCATCCCCGGCAAACTGACCAATGGTGACTGTGGGTTCGCCCGGCAATGTGACAGGGGCTTCCACGGTGATGGGCAGCGTGCCGGTCACGGTATCACCGGCCACATTGCTGACTGAAACCGTCAGCGTCGTTTCACCTGCCGCCAGGGCGCTCAGGGCCGCCGATGGCAAAGTAACGCTCCAGTTGCCCTGCGCATCAACGCTGCCGTTGTAAGTCTGGCCGCCCAGGGTGACTGTTACCAGCTGACCGGGTTCAACATTGCTGGTGCTGCCGGTGAGTGTCTGATCGGTGGCTTTCTCCCCATTACTCAGCACGTTGTCCCCGGCAAAATCATCCAGCGTGACGGATGGCGGGCCCGGAACGACCGGCGTATCAATGCTGATCGCGCGGTTTTCACTGGCTTCAATGCCAGCCTGGCTGGTGACGACCGCGGAAATCGCCACCGAACCGGCTGCCAGCGCATTCAGTGCCGCAGGCGAGAGCGTGACGCTCCAGTTGCCCTGCGCATCCACTACTGCGCTGTAGGTCTGATCGCCCAGCGTGATGGTGACAATCTGGCCCGCTTCCACATTGGTGGTGGTGCCGCTAAGAACCTGATCGCTGCTTTTCTCGGCATTGCTGAGAATGTCATCACCGGCAAACTGATCGATGGTGATAACGGGCGTACCCGGCTGAGTCAGTGGTGGTTCTACGTTTACGGTCAGGCTACCGCTGGCGGCGGTTCCTGCCTGGTTAGCAACGGTGGCAGTCACCGTGGTGGTGCCGGATGCCAGTGCGGTCAGCGCATCAGCAGGCACGATAATGCTCCAGCTACCGTCGCCTGCCACGCTGCCGCTGTAGCTCTGGCCGCCCAGTGTAACCGTGACGATCTGCCCGGCTTCGACGTTGGTGGTGCTGCCGCTAAGAATCTGATCGCTGGTTTTTTCTGCGTTGCTCAGCACGTCGTCGCCGGTAAACGGGGCGATCGTCAGGGCTGGCACACCAGGGGTGGTGTCAGGTGCCTGCACCTGGATACCCAGGCTGGCGGCAGCCGCCGTGCCCGCGGCGCTGGTCACACTGACCGAAATGGTGCTGCTGCCTGCAGCCAGCGCCGAGAGTGCGGCAGCCGGTATTGAGACGCTCCAGCTGCCATCCGCCCCCACAGTGGCGTTATAGCTCTGTCCGCCCAATGTCACACTGACCTGCTGGCCCGCTTCGACATTGCTGGTGCTGCCGGACAACGTTTGTGGCGTGGTTTTTTCGCTGTTATCCAGCAGGTTATCGCCCGCAAACGGGTTCAGGCTAATGGACGGCGCAGCCGGTGTGCCGGGATCGGCGGCCGCGACGGTAATGGGCAGGCTGCCGGTGGTCGTCGTGCCCGCCGCGTTAGTGACGCTGACGTCGATGGTGGTGGTGCCTGCGGCGAGTCCCGCCAGCGCGGCAGCAGGGATAGTAACGCTCCAGCTGCCGTCAGCACCGACGGCGGCGTTGTAGGTCTGGCCGCCAAGCGTGACAGTGACAATCTGACCCGCTTCGACATTACTGGTGGTGCCGCTCAGTACCTGATCGCTGCTTTTTTCCGCGTTATCCAGAACATCATCGCCAGCGAATGCATTGAGCGTGATGGCAGGCGTCCCCGGCGTGACCGGTGTTCCGGGATCGGTGCCACCGTCATTGCCGCCACCGTTACCCCCACCGCCGCCACCACCACCGCCGACGCCAACGGCCAGACCGGCTAAGCCGAGCACACCCAGACCGCCCGCCGTTATCACACCCATCGAGGTGTTGGCGTTATCTGCCAGCAGCAGCGGCTCTACGCTGTCGAGTGATTCATAGGTTGGCGTGACCGACGTGGAAGCGAGTTCAGCCCCTTCTGCGGTCTGCGGAAAGAGCGCGTGTTCCGGTGGGTTGACGCCATCATCGAACACCAGTTCGCTGTGCTGGCCATCGGCGTCGTCGAGGAAGAATTTCTGATAGCGGACAGTCTTGCCGTCGCGCATATGCAGCACCAGATCGTTACCCTGGCGCTCATACTGCGTCACCATGTCGCGGGTGCCGCTGATGCGCACGACGCTGGGCTCGGTGAGGTTAATGGATTGTGACGAACCGCTGACGGACTGCGAGATGAGTGTGCCGTTTTCGCGCGAGATAATGTCTACACGGCCTTGCGTGAGTTCTGCCATTTGTAACCTCTACTCCACCAGATTAGCTAATATACTGAATCCATAAACATAAAATTATTTTATGCTTACAGTGTTCACACATAGTTTCACCTTCTGAAGATCAGAAGATGTCTTAACCTGGTGTATGTCGAAACGGCAAAGCCAAAGCTGGTCACACGTCCCTAATCACAGTGGCGAGTGACGCTATTATTGTTAGTTTTACTTGTACAGACTCACGCAAAATGTAACGTTTCTGACAGATTAAGTTTTAGCGTAGCCGTGTTAAAAAACAATTTCAATGTACAGATTTCATTATGGTTTAATCTTAATTACATAAGCCTCACTTGAAAAAAGGGTTTCATAAAATCCGCTTTGCCTTTGTTTTTACATGTCAATTTATTGCTGACTGTTTCCGGAAATGATGCGGAAAGGTTAAAAAACCACCACTACCGGAACATCAGGGCTGTAAAAAAATTTGTTCATTAAGCGATTCAGCCATCATTTATCAGTGGCCCTGATCCGATTTTTCAGCAGCAAGTCGTTGAAAAACGACAGTGAAATTTGAGTTAAGTCATTCTGCGGGGCGGTGGTCATGCCAGGAAAGTTCTGGAAAAAATTCGCAGCGCGACAAAAGTCGGTAAACTCCCGGTTTTGTCATTTATGCCATGTTGCTGCCCCCTTCCTGATAAGAGGCGCAACGACCACTGACTCACGGCCAGTGCTACACTTTTCCGCTTTACCATTGATGAATCTGACCTATGACCGCACTGGACGCTGCACAACAAAACAAACATCAGAGCCGCCTGAACTGGGGCACACGCACCATCTTTTTGATCAATGGCTTAGGAATGTCAGCCTGGGCTCCACTGGTGCCGTTTGCCCGCGATCGTCTGCAGCTCAGCGGTGCATCACTGGGCGCGTTACTGCTCTGTCTGGGTATTGGTTCGCTGGCCGCGATGCCGGTGACCGGCACACTGGTGGCGCGGTTTGGCTGCCGTCGGGTGATGTGCTTCTCTACCCTGTTAGTGCTGATGATGATGCCGCTGCTGGCCACGGCTGACTCTCATCTAATCATGGCGGCTGCGCTGATGCTGTTTGGCGCCGGGCTGGGCATGCTGGATGTGGCGATGAATTATCAGGCGGTTCAGGTTGAGCAGGCGGCGGATAAACCGATGATGTCCGGCTTCCATGGCTTCTTTAGTCTTGGTGGGATTCTGGGTGCGGGCACGGTCAGCCTGTTGCTGAGCCAGTCTTTTTCACCCCTGGCCGCCACGCTGGTGGTAATGGCAGTGATGTTGTTGCTGTTGCTGTGGCGACTGCCGGTCTTAATGAATGAACGCCTGCATCAGCCCGATCAACCCTGGCTGGTGATCCCACGCGGCTGGGTCGCGTTTCTTGGCCTGCTCTGCTTTATCCTGTTCCTGGCGGAAGGGGCCGTGCTGGACTGGGGCGCGCTGCTGTTGCTGCAGAACCCGGAGATGTCACCCGCCTGGGCCGGACTGGGCTATGCGGTCTTTTCCGTGGCGATGACGCTGGGACGTTTTAGCGGCGATAAGATCATCCAGCGTTTTGGTCGCTACCCGGTGATGCTGACCGGCGCGCTGACCGCCGCCGCGGGCATGAGTCTGGCCGTCTGGCTGCCGTGGCCGGAGATCGCCCTGCTGGCTTTCCTGCTGGTCGGCTTTGGTTTATCTAACACGGTGCCGATGTTGTTCAATGCTGCCGGGAATCAACAGGATATGCCTGCGAACCTGGCGATTTCTGCCATGACAACGCTAGGATATGCGGGTATTCTCTCAGGTCCGGCTTTAATCGGATTCATTTCGCAATGGATCAGCCTCAGCGGCGCATTTTTAGCGATCGCCCTGTTGCTGTTAGCGGTAGCCGCCAGTGCGCGAAAAGTTGCGCAATAATTCAGGTACCTGACACGCTATGTTGTATAAGTTTCCACTGACCTCCGGCAACGTCACCCGCTTTTTTGTGGTTTTCAATCTGGTGCTCCTGCTGGCGCTGGGCTTTATGGTGCATAACTCGGTGAATGCCTGGCTGACCGGGAAGCGCTATGCCATGGACGATCTGGCTCGTGACGTTCAGAAGCGCATTGATGCCTATCGCTTTGCCACCTGGCAGATCTATGAAAACCTCTCTACCAGTGCGGCAGGTGCAACACCCGGCAGTAACCTGCAGGAAACGCGACTGCGTCCTGACGTCTACTACCTGGAAAAAACCCGGCGTAAAACGGAAGCGCTGATTTTCGGCTCACATGACAGCAGCACGCTGGACATGACCATGCGGATGTCGAACTATCTCGACACGCTGTGGGGCGCAGAAAATCCCACCTGGTCGATGTACTTTTTAAATGGTCAGGACAATAGCCTGATTATGATCTCGACCCTGCCGCTGAAAGATATGGCGACGCGCTATAAAGAGAGCGCCATCAGTTCAATGGTCGATGGTCGTCGTGCTGAGATGTTGCAGCAGGCGAATGCGCTCGATGAGCGCGAGAGTTTCTCACCGCTGCGCCACCTCGCCTTCCAGAACGATCACTATTTCACGCTGCGTACCACCTTTAACCAGCCAGGCCATCTGGCCACGGTGGTCGCCTTTGATCTGCCGGTTAACGATATTGTTCCGCAGAACATGCCGCTGGAAAATTTCCAGCTGCGTCAGGACAGCTCAATGCCTGCCAGCAGCAGTGAACAGCAGGAGGTGGAAAATACCCGCATCTCACTGGTTAATCCCAATATCGAGATTACGGCCACCCTGCCCAGCACCTCGCTGCAGCTGGTTTATCAGGTGCCGATTGGCCGTCTGATTATCGACACCCTGCATAATCTGCTCTGGCCGCTGCTGATCAACCTGCTGCTGTTCCTGCTTTCACTGGCGGGTATCGTGCTGCTGCGCCAGCAGTCGCTGCGTCCCAGCGAGAATCAGAGCGCTGAACTCGATTCGCTGCGGGTATTGAATGAAGAGATTGTGGCCAGTCTGCCTGTCGGCCTGCTGGTGTATGACTTTGCCAGCAACCGCACCCTGCTGAGCAATAAGATTGCTGAACATCTTTTGCCTCACCTCAATCTGCAGAAGATCATTAATATGTCCGACCAGCATCAGGGCGTGCTGCAGGCCACCATCAATAACGAAGTGTATGAGATTCGCCACGCCCGCAGCGTGCTGTCGCCGCATACCCAGCTGTTTATGATGCGTGACCAGGATCGCGAGCTGCTGGTGAATAAGAAGCTGCAAAAAGCGCAGCAGGTGCTGGATCGTAACCATCAGATGCGACAGCAGCTGCTGCACAATCTGGGCCACGCGCTGAATCAGCCCCTGGAGAAGATGGTGACGCAGCTGGTACAGCTCAGCCAGCGTGATGCCGATGAGACCGTGCTGGACCTGCTCGATGAGAGTCAGGGGCTGGCGCGGCTGGTGGATGATATCGTGCTGCTGAACCGGCTTGAGGCGCACGACTGGTCACCCGATGCGACCGTCTTTAACCTGCAGGAACTGCTGGATGAGATCGCGCTGGAAAGCCTGCCGCTGATGCGCCGCAAAGGGCTGTCGCTGGTGGTGAATAATCACCTGGCTAATGATGAGACGCGCTTTGGCGACCGTCGCGCCCTGCGTAAAGTGCTGACCACGCTGATGCACTACGCCCTGACCACCACCCGCTGGGGGAAAATCACCCTGGAAGTTAAGGCTGCGGACAAGCAGGCCGATAGATTGATTATCGAACTGGTGGATACCGGTGCGGGCCTGACGGTGGATGAACTGGCCAATGTCGACTTCCCGTTCCTGGGCGATACCAGTCAGGATCGCTACGGACAGGCTTCTGGCATGGCGTTCTTCCTCTGTAAGCAGCTCTGCAAGCAGATGGGTGGCAGCCTGGATATCGTGGCAAAAGCGGATATCGGCACGCGCTACAACATGCAGTTGCCGCTGGTGCTGGAGCAGAAGCGCGAAGAAGAAGAGGAAAAAATTCTGGATGGCGTTACCGCGCTGGTGGAGATCACCGTGGAGGACGTGCATAAAATTGTCTGCCGCCATCTGGAAAACTGGGGAGCGCGTTGTCTGACACCCGACGAGCGCATTTCCGGTCAGGATCACGATGTGCTGGTGACCGACGATCCATCAAAGCTTAGCGGCTGGGCACTGCTGCTGGCGGAAGATGAACTGGGGCACCATGCACTGAACGACCAGCAGTATCGGGTCAATTTCAATCTCAGTAATGCGCTGCTGGATGCATTGCTGGCACTGATAGAGAAGCAACTGTCGCATGATGTGATGGATAACGACACGGAAGACGACGCGGCCACGCCATTGATGAGCGGCGGCTATTTCCAGCTGTTTACGGAGACAGTACCGGTTGATGTGAAGAGGCTGTATACTGAGTCGGCGGAAAAGGACTACGCCTCGCTTGCTCAGACAGCGCATCGCCTAAAGGGCGTGTTTGCCATGCTCAATCTGACTCCCGGCAAACAGCTTTGTGAAGAGTTAGAACACCACATTAAAGCGTGTGACGATTCAAACATTACAAATACCACCAGTGATATTGACGCTTACGTCAATCAACTGCTGCAGCAAGGTAACCAATAAGATGAATAACTTAAACGTAATTATTGCCGATGACCATCCAATTGTCCTTTTCGGTATCCGAAAATCTCTGGAACAAATTGAATGGGTTAACGTTGTAGGTGAGTTCGAAGACTCAACAGCACTGATCAATAATCTGTCCAAGCTTGACGCCAACGTCCTGATCACCGACCTCTCTATGCCAGGTGAGAAGTATGGCGATGGTATTACGCTGATTAAATATATTAAACGCCACTACCCGGATCTCTCGATTATTGTTCTGACCATGAACAATAACCCGGCGATTCTGAGTTCAGTGCTTGATCTCGATATCGAAGGGATTGTACTGAAACAGGGCGCGCCAACCGATTTGCCAAAGGCACTGGCTGCACTGCAGAAAGGCAAGAAATATACGCCGGAAAGCGTTGCGAAACTGCTGGAGAAAATCAGCGCGGGTGGTTATGGCGACAAACGCCTGTCACCGAAAGAGAGCGAAGTGCTGCGTCTGTTTGCAGAAGGTTTCCTGGTCACCGAGATTGCCAAGAAGCTGAACCGCAGTATCAAAACCATCAGTAGCCAGAAGAAATCAGCGATGATGAAACTGGGCGTGGATAACGATATCGCACTGCTGAACTACCTGTCGTCTGTCAGCCAGACTCAGGTCGAAAGAGACTAAGTTACTTCCTGAGGCGGTGCAGCCTGCACCGCCTCGCCTCTGCCCTTTCCTGCCCTATCCCATCCGCGTTTTACGTACCCGATCAGCATAGATTGCCAGCGTCACTTTCAGCACATCTAACGTCACCGGTTTCGACAGGCAGTTATCCATGCCCGCATCCATGCAACGCTGTTTCTCTTCCGCCAGCGCATTCGCCGTCACGCCAACGACCGGGAAGAGATGGCCCAGCTGACGCAACCGCTGCGTCAGGCGATAACCATCCATATTCGGCATGTTCACGTCGGTCAGTACGATATCAATCTCATTACGACTCAGTACATTAAGTGCATCAACGCCATCCTGCGCAGTCTTCACCTGATAGCCCAGCGTGCCGAGCTGTTCCGACAGCAGCATGCGGTTAATCGGATGGTCATCGACAATCAACACCATGATGTCATCGTTATGCACTTTCTCTTCTACCGGTGCGGCCAGCAACAGCGCATCTGCGGCGTCGTTGCCCAGTGCGATTCGATAGATGCGCGCCAGCAGCGCCGGAACCTCATGCAGCGTGGCGGTAGAGTGGATCCAGCGGCCAGGCTGACGTTCACGCGGCATATCCACATGCGATCCATCGAAAGTGACCAGTGCCCGCAACGGAACATCAATATCCAGTTCGTAATCGGTCATCACCACATCGTCATGGCCAGGCTTACCGTTATACTCCCCGACCTGAATGCCCTGCTGCTGAATCTGACGCGTGATAAATTCCGCGAGGTACTCGTTGCGCATCGCCAGCCAGATTTTCTTATCCTGTAAATCCTCCAGCAGCATCAGTGATGGCTTCTGCCCTTTGTAGATTGGAATACGCACAATAAACTGGCTGCCCATGCCTGGCTCTGAGTCGACCTCGATGTCGCCATCCATCATGTTGATCAGCTTTTCACAGATCGCCAGTCCCAGCCCGGTGCCCTGGAAATTACGCTGCACGCCATTTCCCACCTGGAAGAAGGGATCAAACAGGCGTGGCAGCTCTTTTGCCGGAATGCCGACGCCAGTATCACGGACGCGGAATGCCAGATAGCCCTGCGCAACGTAAGCGTGGAGGATAATACAGCCCGTATGCGTGAACTTAATCGCGTTATTCAGCAGGTTCGAGATCACCTGCTGCAGACGCAGCGGATCGCCGTCCAGCACCTGCGGAACGTCATGTTCGATAAAGCAGTAGAGCGTAAGCCGCTTCTTCACCACCAGCGACAGATAATTGCCGACGATGTGGGTCACGATTTCACGAGGTGCAAACGGACGCGGCTCAATTTTCAGCTGCTCTGATTCGATTTTTGAGAAGTCGAGAATATCGCTGATGATTTTCAGCAGCAGGCTGGAGGAGTTGTTCATCGCCGTCACCAGCGAGTCGATACCGCTGGGCAGCTCTTTGGTCTGCAGCAGATCGAGGTTACCGATAATGCCATAAAGCGGCGTGCGCAGTTCGTGACTGACCGTGGCAAGGAACATCGATTTTGACTGGCTCGCCTGCTCTGCCGCGTGGGCCATCTCCTGCAGCGACTGCTCCATCCGCACGCGCGCCGAGACATCGACCAGCACGCAAATCGCCACGTTCTCATTACGATAGCGCGAATGCACGAAGCTGATTTGCAGATTGGTATTACTGCCGGTGAGCACATCGACAAAGTTGACCTGCTGCCCGCCAATAATCTCATTCAGCCGCAGGCGATCTTCCTGCGTCAGCAACGTCAGATAATTGTGCGCCAGCTCGTTACTCAGAATATTGGTGCCGTCGCTGGTGCGTAAAATACAGATCCCGACCGGCGCAGAGGCGACAATCTTACGGTTAAACTGCTCGTGCTCTTCCAGCCGGTGCGCGTTCTCCTCAGCCGGCAGGAACATCCGGCGCTCAAACAGCCAGGCGAGGGTAAACAGAATAACGGCGCTGAAAATATTGAGCAGCAGCGCATTAATGATCATCAGCTTGAGCTGATCCACCATCACGTCGGTAGATATCGACCACACCACGTTAAGATCGGAAGGCGGCAGCGGCTTTTTCAGAACCAGCTGACGATAACCATTCAGGTATCCGAACCAGGTTTTATCATCAGGAAGACTATCGAGCGAGAAGCCCAGCCCGCCGCGCCGCGAATTTAGCAGTGGACGATAATTTTCATCGGTAATGGACGCGATAATCGGCAGGCTGCCCGGCTGAATAAACTCATCCAGCCGGATATTCTGTTCGACGCCCAGTAGCGCCTGTAACTTATTAGCAACGTAGACGGGCACCACCATAAAGAAGGTTCCGACGCCTGGCTGAGCACTGCTATTAATCCAGTACATCGGATTGCGGCGATCTTCTTCGCTGCTATTGCGATAGCGCAGCACATTCTCACGCAGCGATTTCAGGCTGCGTTCCCGGTCAGCATTGCTGCTGCCAATCGTGAAGTCGGCCAGACACTGACTCTCGCCACCGATAAAGAACACCCGATTCAGCTCATACGATGAGGCGAAGTTACTTTTCCAGTAATTGATGTAGTAACTGAGTGAATCGAGCGAGTTGCGCCAGGTATTGCTCATCGAGGTACAGTCGCCATCCGAAAACAGGGGCGTAAACTGCGGCTGGGATGTTTTGCCTGGCATCATACCGGTCAGCACATCCAGACCGCTGCTGGCGTTGGTTAAGCGGTTCTCGGTGATATATTTCAGCTCACGCATCATGTCCGCCGAATGGCGCACATACCACTGTATCGTGCCGTAGTTGCTGGCAAACTCCTGCCGAACCTGCGTCTCTTTATTGTGCAGCACGCTGATAATGTAAAACGCAGTAAGAACGGCGCCCAGCGTCCAGATTAGCAGCGCCAGCGCGCGGAAAAGATAGCGCGAGATGCGAAGCGTAGTGCGGAAAGAGACAGGATATTTCAAAGGTAACTCGCAGTTGGCAAGGTTAGTCGCATCATCGATTTTTAATGCCCATACACTAGCTTTATCGGGCGTAAAAAGCCAGCCAGCCGCAGGCTTAGCGGGCGGTTTGGGAATCTTTTAAGACAGCCAAAGCAACATCTTTATCCCAACAAAAAATGGCCGCCTCTCACGGCTTAAACAAATACACACATATCCCATCAAAGCGACATCACAACCCCAACAAGAAAGGCCTGCTATGCCCGAAGAGCAAAGCGTCTGGCCCGCGATGGCGTGGCCGATCCGCATGGATGCGGGAATCCTTTGCGATCGGGCATAGTGGGCCTTTCGGCGGCTCCCAACTCACAGCCACCAGCAACCAGCAACCAGCCTCCAGCCTCCAGCCTCCAGCCCTAAGCTCCCTGCTCCCTCCCCATCACACAAAAAAAACGGCAGGCCGGGTTTCCCCTGACCTGCCGTTTCTGCAACGAACCTCAGCTCACGCCAGACAAATTACTCTTCGTCTTCAGCCGCGTCGTCTTCGTCTTCTGCATCCGCTTCCGGCGCAATCTCTTCATCGTCGTTCTCTGCTTCCGGCGCGATATCTTCCTCGCCTTCCGCCACGCTACCGTCGATTGAATCCAGCTCTTCTTCTTCAACCGGCTCGGCAACACGCTGCAGACCCACGACGTTCTCATCCTCTGCGGTACGAATCAGAATCACACCCTGGGTATTACGACCCACGACGCTCACTTCTGAAACGCGGGTACGCACCAGCGTACCGGCATCGGTGATCATCATAATCTGATCGCCATCAACGACCTGAACGGCGCCAATCACCGGACCATTACGTTCGGTCACTTTGATTGAAATAACACCCTGAGTCGCACGCGACTTGGTCGGGTATTCGCTGTTGGCCGTACGCTTGCCGTAACCATTCTGCGTCACGGTCATAATTGCACCCTCTTCACGCGGCACAATCAATGACACAACGCGATCGCCTTCAGCCAGCCTGATGCCGCGTACGCCAGAGGCGGTACGACCCATCGCACGGACTGCGGTTTCTGCAAAGCGCACCACTTTACCGGCCGCTGAGAACAGCATCGCTTCATCGTTACCGTTGGTCAGCGCCACACCGATCAGCTCATCGTCGTCACGCAGATTCACGGCAATAATGCCCGCGCTGCGTGGACGGCTGAACTCTTTCAGTGCGGTCTTCTTCACGGTACCGAGCGCGGTCGCCATAAAGATATTAAAGCCTTCGGTATACTCACGTACCGGCAGAATCGCCGTAATACGCTCGTTGGCTTCCAGCGGCAGCAGGTTGACGATTGGACGTCCACGTGCGCCACGGCTTGCTTCCGGCAGCTGGTAAACCTTCATCCAGTAGAGACGGCCACGGCTGGAGAAGCAAAGAATCGTGTCATGCGTATTGGCGACCAGCAGACGATCAATGAAATCCTCTTCTTTGATACGTGCGGCTGATTTGCCCTTACCACCACGACGCTGCGCTTCATAGTCGGTCAGCGGCTGATACTTCACATAGCCCTGATGCGACAATGTCACCACAACATCTTCCTGATTGATCAGGTCTTCGATATTAATGTCAGCCGTGTTGGCGGTAATCTCTGTGCGACGCTCATCACCGAACTGATCACGCATCAGCTCCAGCTCTTCGCGGATCACCTCCATCAGACGGTCCGCGTTCGACAGAATGCGCAGCAGCTCAGCGATCTGCTCCAGCAGCGCTTTATACTCATCCAGCAGCTTCTCGTGCTCAAGGCCGGTCAGTTTCTGCAGACGCAGATCCAGAATTGCCTGAGCCTGCTGCTCGGTCAGATAGTATTGACCATCACGGATGCCATATTGTGGATCCAGCCACTCCGGACGCGCGGCGTCATCACCGGCACGCTCGAGCATCGCTGACACGTTACCGAGATCCCACGACTGTGCAATCAGACCCGCTTTCGCTTCTGCCGGGTTTGGTGCACGACGAATCAGCTCGATGATAGGATCGATATTCGCCAGCGCAATCGCCAGACCTTCCAGGATATGCGCACGATCGCGCGCTTTACGCAGTTCAAAGATAGTACGACGCGTCACAACTTCACGACGATGGCGAACAAAGGCGTCCAGAATCTCCTTCAGCGCCATGATCTTCGGCTGACCCTGATGCAGGGCGACCATGTTGATACCAAACGAGGTCTGCAACTGGGTCAGTGAATAGAGATTATTCAGCACGACTTCGCCGACCGCATCGCGCTTGATCTCAATCACGATACGCATGCCGTCTTTATCAGACTCATCGCGCAGTGCGCTGATGCCTTCGACACGCTTCTCTTTCACCAGCTCCGCAATCTTCTCAATCAGGCGTGCCTTGTTAACCTGATACGGCAGCTCATGAATGATGATGGTCTCGCGGCCCGTTTTAGCATCAGCTTCCACTTCGCCACGCGCACGAATATAAATTTTACCGCGTCCGGTGCGGTACGCTTCTTCGATGCCACGGCGACCATTGATAATAGCGGCGGTCGGGAAATCTGGCCCCGGAATGTGCTCCATCAGCTCTTCAATGCTGATGTCTTCATTTTCAATGTAAGCCAGACAGCCGTTAATCACTTCACGCAGGTTATGCGGCGGAATGTTGGTTGCCATACCCACGGCGATACCGGAAGAGCCGTTCACCAGCAGGTTAGGAATTTTGGTCGGCAGAACTTCAGGGATCTGCTCAGTGCCGTCGTAGTTCGGTACGAAATCGACGGTCTCTTTTTCCAGGTCAGCTAACAGGTCGTGGGCGATTTTCGACATGCGAATTTCGGTATAACGCATCGCCGCGGCGGAGTCGCCGTCGATGGAACCGAAGTTGCCTTGTCCGTCCACCAGCATGTAACGCAGGGAGAAAGGCTGGGCCATACGTACAATGGTGTCGTATACGGCGGAATCACCATGCGGGTGATATTTACCGATAACGTCACCGACGACGCGGGCAGATTTTTTATAGGGTTTGTTCCAGTCGTTACCCAGTACGCTCATCGCAAAAAGTACGCGACGATGAACCGGCTTCAGGCCATCACGCACATCGGGTAAAGCTCGGCCAACGATGACCGACATGGCGTAACCGAGGTAAGAATTTTTTAATTCTTCTTCGATATTGACCGGTGTAATTTCTCTCGCAAGGTCGCTCATGGAGCCGCTATCCCTCTACTTAATCCCGGATTTTAAAGGTGCGAAAGTATATCACACTGCAATGCTCTGGTGAACGCTAACCACCGATTTCACCCGCTTTTCCTTGCGCCTGAAAGGTGTGCCATCTGCGGTTAAGCGTTTATACTGTGGGCACATTTTGTCAGGAGTTACGATTCAATGAATGCACAACCGCAGAATCATCAGCAGAACGTCGATGCGCAGGAAATTGCCAAGTTTGAGGCCGTTGCCTCGCGCTGGTGGGATCTGGAGGGTGAATTTAAACCGTTGCACCGCATTAACCCGCTGCGCCTGGGCTATATCGCGCAGCACAGCAACGGCTTATTCGGTAAAACCGTGCTCGACGTCGGATGCGGCGGCGGCATCTTAGCCGAAAGTATGGCGCGCGAAGGCGCCGTGGTCACGGGTCTGGACATGGGCGCGGAACCGCTGGCCGTGGCGCGCCTGCATGCTCTGGAGAGCGGAGTGACGCTGGACTACGTGCAGCAGACCGTCGAAGAGCATGCGGAGCAGCACGCCGGAAAATATGATGTGGTGACCTGCATGGAGATGCTGGAGCACGTGCCGGATCCGCGCTCAGTGGTTCACGCCTGTGCGAAGCTGGTCAAACCCGGCGGCGAAGTCTTTTTCTCTACGCTGAACCGCAATCCAAAAGCCTGGCTGCTGGCGATATTTGGTGCGGAATATGTGTTGCGCATGCTGCCGCGCGGCACCCACGACGTGAAGAAATTTATCCGTCCTTCCGAACTGCTGGGCTGGGTCGATGAAACGGCCCTGCGTGAACGCCACATCATTGGCCTGCATTACAACCCGGTGACTAACCGATTCAAACTGGCTCCCGGCACTGACGTGAATTATATGGTGCACACCCACCGCGCCGTCTGAGTGACCCGCCCGCCTGAATCAGGGCGGGCATCTCCTCTTCTGCGCCCGTTCTCCCTGTGCCGGTCACAGCACTCACCGCGCCAGAGGCATTCTGATGTCTGCCAATAGGTTACATCAGCCCGGCTCCATCCTCTTCAGCGTTACCGCATCCGATTCTCTGCTGACCAGCAACCCGCTAGCGGCTTTTAGCCATTTTTCATCCCTTTTCCTGCTGAATCCTGAGGATTGAATAAGAAACACGCGCCCGATCATAATAAGAAAAAAAAGTGTGATCTGGTTGACATGATGCCAGGCCTTACAAGGCGTGGGCTAAGAAATTTCGCAAGAATTACAACCCCTCCAGCCATCATTTTTTGCTCTTGTTAAGCGGCCGTAAAATACTAAAATATGCCCCCATGTAGTTATGGCTTTTCCCATCACCCCCTAGATGTAGTGTTTATCCACACATTATTCACAATGAATAGGCTGTGTATAAACCGGGATTTCTTTTAATTTTTGGATACTCACGCAAAGGTAAAAACGCGACATGAACCAGAGTCTGCTCGTTACTAAACGCGATGGCCGCCAGGAGCGCATTGATCTCGACAAAATTCACCGTGTGCTGGACTGGGCAGCTGAAGGGCTGAACAACGTCTCAGTTTCACAGGTTGAGCTGCGCTCTCACATTCAGTTCTATGATGGCATCAGAACCTCTGACATTCATGAGACCATCATCAAGGCCGCAGCAGACCTCATCTCCCGCGATGCCCCTGACTATCAGTACCTGGCTGCCCGCCTGGCGATCTTCCACCTGCGCAAAAAAGCGTATGGTCAGTTTGAGCCGCCAAAGCTCTATGACCAGGTCGTTAAGATGGTCGACATGGGCAAATATGATCGTCACCTGCTGGAAGATTACAGCCAGGAAGAGTTTGCGCAGATGGACGAGTTCCTCGACCACTGGCGTGACATGAACTTCTCCTATGCCGCTGTGAAGCAGCTGGAAGGCAAATATCTGGTGCAGAACCGCGTTTCGGGTGAAATCTACGAAAGCGCGCAGTTCCTCTACATTCTGGTCGCCGCCTGCCTCTTCTCCGGCTACCCGCGCGACACGCGTATGGATTACATCAAGCGTTTCTATGATGCGATCTCGACGTTTAAAATTTCCCTGCCGACGCCAATCATGTCTGGCGTACGCACCCCAACACGTCAGTTCAGCTCCTGTGTGCTGATCGAGTGCGGCGACAGCCTGGACTCCATCAACGCCACCTCCAGCGCGATTGTGAAATATGTCTCTCAGCGTGCCGGCATCGGTATCAACGCCGGTCGTATCCGTGCGTTGGGCAGCCCGATTCGCGGCGGTGAAGCGTTCCATACCGGCTGTATCCCGTTCTACAAGCATTTCCAGACCGCGGTGAAGTCCTGTTCTCAGGGCGGCGTTCGTGGCGGCGCAGCCACCCTGTTCTACCCGATGTGGCATCTGGAAATCGAAAGCCTGCTGGTGCTGAAGAACAACCGTGGTGTTGAAGGCAACCGCGTGCGTCACATGGACTATGGTGTACAGCTCAACAAGCTGATGTATCAGCGCCTGCTGAAGGGCGAAGATATCACCCTGTTCAGCCCGTCTGACGTGCCTGGCCTGTATGACGCATTCTTCGCCAATCAGGATGAGTTTGAGCGCCTCTATACCAAATATGAGCAGGATCAGAGCATCCGCAAGCAGCGTGTTAAAGCGGTCGATCTCTTCTCACTGATGATGCAGGAACGCGCCTCTACCGGCCGTATCTACATTCAGAACGTCGATCACTGCAACACCCACAGCCCGTTTGACCCGAGCATCGCGCCGGTTCGCCAGTCTAACCTCTGCCTGGAAATCGCCCTGCCGACGAAACCGCTGGAAGATGTTAACGACGAAAACGGTGAGATTGCCCTGTGTACGCTCTCTGCGTTCAACCTCGGCGCCATCGAAAGCCTCGACGATCTGGAAGAGCTGGCTACCCTGGCAGTACGCGCGCTTGATGCGCTGCTCGACTATCAGGACTACCCGATCCCGGCTGCCCAGCGTGGCGCGATGGGTCGTCGTACACTGGGTATCGGCGTCATCAACTACGCCTACTATCTGGCGAAGCATGGTGTGCGCTACTCCGATGGCAGCGCCAATGGCCTGACGCACAAAACCTTTGAAGCGATTCAGTATTACCTGCTGAAAGCCTCAAATGAGCTGGCGAAAGAGCAAGGTGCCTGCCCGTGGTTCAATGAAACCACCTATGCGCAGGGCATTCTGCCTATCGACACCTACAAGAAAGATCTGGACGCGATCAGCAACGAACCGCTGCATCTCGACTGGGAAAGCCTGCGTGAAGAGATTAAAACGCACGGCCTGCGCAACTCGACTCTGTCTGCGCTGATGCCGTCTGAAACCTCGTCGCAGATCTCCAATGCCACCAACGGTATTGAGCCTCCGCGCGGTCACATCAGCATCAAAGCGTCGAAAGATGGCATCCTGCGTCAGGTCGTACCGGAGTATGAGCGTCTGAAAGATCAGTACGAACTGCTGTGGGAAATGCCGAACAACGATGGCTACCTGCAACTGGTGGGTCTGATGCAGAAATTCATCGACCAGGCGATTTCGTCCAACACCAACTACGATCCGTCGCGCTTCACCAACGGTAAAGTGCCGATGAAACAGCTGCTGAAAGATCTGCTGACGGCGTATAAGTTCGGCGTGAAAACGCTCTACTATCAAAACACCCGTGACGGTGCTGAAGATGCGCAGGATGACCTGGCACCTTCTATCCAGGATGATGGCTGCGAGAGCGGCGCCTGTAAGATCTAATGGTCAGGCGGGAGAATCTCCCGCCTCATTCATTTCACGAGGCCTGGCTTCGTCTACTTTTGGACAACTTTTATGGCTTACTCCACTTTCTCACAGAACAAAAATGATCAGCTGAAAGAGCCGATGTTTTTCGGTCAGTCCGTAAACGTGGCGCGCTTCGACCAGCAAAAATATGACATCTTTGAAAAGCTGATCGAAAAGCAGCTCTCTTTCTTTTGGCGTCCGGAAGAGGTCGACGTTTCACGCGATCGCATCGATTACCAGGCGCTACCGGACCATGAAAAACATATCTTTATCAGCAATCTGAAGTATCAGACACTGCTGGATTCGATTCAGGGCCGCAGCCCGAACGTCGCGCTGCTGCCGCTTATCTCGATTCCTGAACTGGAAACCTGGATTGAAACCTGGGCGTTCTCAGAGACGATTCACTCCCGTTCTTACACCCACATCATCCGTAATATCGTTAACGATCCGGCAGTGGTGTTTGACGATATCGTCACCAATGAGCAGATTCTGGCGCGTGCTCAGGATATCTCACGCTATTACGACGATCTGATTGAGATGACCAACTACTGGCATCAGCTGGGTGAAGGCACGCATCAGGTCAACGGCAAACCGGTTGTCGTCAGCCTGCGCGCCCTGAAGAAGCAGCTCTATATCTGCCTGATGAGCGTCAATGCGCTGGAAGCGATCCGTTTCTATGTCAGCTTCGCCTGTTCATTCGCGTTCGCCGAGCGCGAGCTGATGGAAGGCAATGCCAAAATCATCAAGCTGATTGCCCGCGATGAAGCGCTGCACCTGACCGGCACCCAGCACATGCTGAATCTGCTGCGCAGCGGTGAAGACGATCCGGAGATGAAAGAGATTGCGGCAGAGTGCCGTGAAGAGTGCTTCGAGCTGTTTAAGAAAGCAGCGCTGCAGGAGAAAGAGTGGGCAGAATATCTGTTCAGCGGCGGCTCAATGATCGGCCTGAACAAAGATATTCTCTGCCAGTACATTGAGTACATCACCAATATCCGTATGCAGGCTGTCGGCCTTGATTTGCCGTTCCAGACGCGCTCAAACCCAATCCCATGGATTAACTCCTGGCTGGTCTCTGACAACGTTCAGGTTGCGCCACAGGAAGTGGAAGTGAGCTCCTATCTGGTGGGTCAGATCGATTCTGAAGTAGGCGCTAACGACTTCGACGACTTCCAGCTTTAATGATGAGCCGCGACGTTGTTATTCTGCGCAGTTCCGGCACCCGGCTGGAATGTACAGACGAACATACCAATCTGCTGACGCTGCTGGAAGCCAACAATCTCTGCGTGGAGTTTCAGTGCCGCGAAGGTTACTGCGGCTCCTGCCGGATGCGGCTGCTGAAAGGCGAAGTGCATTACCCACAACGGCCGCTGGCTTTTGTGCAGCAGGATGAGATCCTGCCCTGCTGCTGCAAAGCCAAAGGCGAGATTGAGCTGGAGTTATAACTGAGGTGGAATAAGTCTGGCTTGATTTGCTGTGAGATCGAGTCAGCTTAGGGAACACGGTCAGATCGGAAAGACGCAAAAAGCGTCAGCCTGACAGCTCGGCCCGCGCGATTACGCACCTCATCCCTGAGGTGCGCCCGTAGCCGGGCCAACGCGTTGCGTTGTTCAAAAACGCTCCCGGCGTTTTTGTCCCAGGCGCGGGACGCTTTCCTCCTCTGCCCGTGTTCCCTGCGCTTTGAGCTAATTTATTGCTGCGAGAATGACGCTGTATGGGGGTTAATTCGCAGTCACATACAAAAACGGGCGCCTCAGGCGCCCGTTTTATTTTCACTGATATTACTGTCTGACAGTTTCAACCACATCAATCCAGCCGTGACCGGTGCTCACTTCGCTGCCGTGTAACCAGCGGCGCAGCATGTTCATCGCCATCATTGCCACCACCTTCTGCCGCGTCTCCAGATTATGGCGACCGGTACTGAACTTCACGCGCTGACCAAAACTGCCATCCGGTGTATGCAGCGCCACCGAAATCTCCTCCTGCTCCAGGCTGCCAACAGAGAGCGCCAGCGCGGCCTGCTGCTGTGCAGCAAGTTCGCGGGTGCGGATCACCTGCTGCTCCAGCGTCTCCTGCCGGGATGGCAGGATGTAAGCCCCACGTAGCGGCACGCTGGCGCCAGCCAACTGCCAGTAGAGCAGTCCGGCGGTGTATTGCTCACTGATTGCCAGCTGCTCACCGCGCTGCTCCAGCTCACGTGCCAGCAGCGCCGGTAAGCCTTCGGTACCTTCGAAAATGGTGCACTCCGCCAGTTGCAGGCGCACCTGCTGCCACACCTGCTCCATCGCCACCCGCTGACTGGCCGGGCCGGTGAGCTTGATCTCAATGATCGGCATGGACGAGCGATATCCCATGACCACGCCTTCCGGCAGCGCCAGCGGCTCCAGTTCGGCGGCAATATCGCTTTCACCGCGACCAAAGGTGGTCAGCCGCAGACAAATCGGTGGCTCGGGCGGTGAAAATTTCGCTTTCAGACGGGGGATGATCTGCTGCTCCACCATCACTTTAAATTCAGACGGCACACCAGGCGTGAAGAACATCCAGCAGCGATTGAGTTGCAGGGCAAAGCCACAGGCGGTACCGACCGGATTATCAATCAGTTCCGCATTGGCCGGGATTTCCGCCTGCTTGCGATTGCTGGCCGCCATCACGCGTCCCCGGCTGGCGAACCAGGCTTCCATCTGTTCCAGCCACTCCTGCTGCACCTCAAGCTCAACGCCACAGGCTCTGGCTGCTGCCAGCGCACTGAGATCGTCACTGGTCGGCCCCAGACCGCCATTCACAATCAGCACATCTGCCTCATGGCTGCGCGCCTGTAGCGTGGCGATTAGCGATTCGAGTGAATCTCCTACCGTGGTACGGCTGGTCATAGGCAACCCTTGCTGGAACAACATATCCGCCAGCCAGGCTGCGTTGGTATCGACGATTTGGCCATGCAGCACCTCATCCCCGGTCGACAGCATCTCTACTCTAATCACGTTGAGTTCTCCTTTTCACGTTTGCTTTACTGTACGAACTCCTCCCGCCAGACACAATCGGCATCACCAGGGATTGTGACCACTGCGTCTCAGGCACGTTGCACATAAAGATAGCGAGGGTGAAGCAGGATCAAGAGTGGTGAAGGTGTTCAGGGAGTTAAAAACCAATAAAAACGGCGGGATTGCCCCGCCGTTTTTTTACTACAGTTGTCTGCTACAACCAGGTCAGCGAATCGCGGTTAACGACGCGCCAGCAGCAGACCAAGTACCAGACCGGCTGTTGCACCGATACCGACACCCTGCCACGGTTTTTCGTGCACGTAGTCGTCTGCACGGTAAGCCGCTTGTTTAGCGCGATAGTAGTAGCTATCGGACGCCTGGCTGACACGGGATTTCACATCGTTCAGCGCCTGTTCGGCTTTGCTCTTAAGCTCAATGTACTTCTGATCGGCCGGATCACCTGATGCCTTAAGGACTTCTTCCAGCGTTTCAGTCAGTAACGCAATATCGTCATCGAGGCCCGTTTCGAATTGATTTGTCTGATTTACCATCGTTTCCTCCGTGTGAATTGCAAAGCAGTTCATTAACTATAGTCATAATCTGGCGCTCTGCTGATTTCCTGCTCCAGGAATCACCTGATTTTTCATCTGTTAATCTTGCTCAGTGCAGGCTGTGCGCCGTTTCGCTACGCAAAGAAGTGTAAGACGCAGCGGCAACCGCGGAATTTCGCTTCGCTTCTTTGATTAATCTGATAAATTTTGTCGTGACTGAATTTTCCAGTAACCCTACTGTCGTACCCCTCTGTTGCCTGTGATTATCGGGCCATGAAAGTGCATTTTGCACGACAGTCACGACACCCTCGAACAGCTAAGGAATAATCTCTGGCATGAATCGAAGAATGTTTATGAAAGCGTCAATGGCCTTCTCCGCCGTCAGCGGCATGACCGGCCTGTCAACGCTGTTTGCGCAATCCGCATGGGCAGAAGATGGCATTGCTGACGGAACCGCCGTACGCTTCGATTTCGACGTATTGAAGAAAAACGCGGCTGCACTGGCGAAAAAACCCTGGGGCGGAGCACCGGGCGCGCTGCCGGAGACGCTGGCCACATTGACCCCGCAGGCGTACAACGAAATTCAGTATGACGCCAACCACTCACTCTGGAACAACCTGCCCGATCGTCAACTGGACGTTCAGTTCTTCCATGTCGGTATGGGCTTCAAGCGGCGCATCCGCATGTTCTCTGTTGACGGTGAGAGTCGCGAAGCACGCGAAATTCACTTCCGTCCCGAATTGTTCAACTACAACGACGCCAGGGTCGATACGAAGCAGCTGGAGGGCAAAACTGACCTCGGCTTCGCCGGGTTCCGCGCCTTTAAAAAACCGGAACTGGCCCGTCGCGACATCGTCTCCTTCCTTGGCGCAAGCTACTTCCGTGCCGTTGACGATACTTTCCAGTACGGCCTCTCGGCGCGTGGCGTAGCGATCAACACCTTCAGCAATGGCCAGGAGGAGTTTCCCGATTTCACCGCCTTCTGGTTTGAAACGCCAAAAGCGGAAGATACCACCTTTACCTGCTACGCCCTGCTGGATGGTGCCAGCGTCACCGGTGCTTATAAATTCATCATCCATTGCGAAGAGAAACGCGTGGTGATGGAGGTGGAAAACCACCTGTTTGCCCGTAAAGAGATCCGTCAGATTGGCATCTCGCCAATGACCAGTATGTTCAGCTGCGGCACCAACGAACGCCGCATGTGTAACACTTACCATCCGCAGATCCATGACTCCGATCGTCTGGCGATGTGGACCGGTAAAGGCGAATGGATTGCCCGCCCGCTGAATAATCCTCAGCGTCTGCAGTTCAACGCCTATGAAGATGAGAATCCGCGTGGGTTTGGCCTGCTGCAGCTTAATCACGACTTCAAAGATTATCAGGATGTGATTGGCTGGTATGACAAACGTCCCAGCCTGTGGGTTGAGCCGGTCGGTAAGTGGGGCAAAGGCGCGATCAACCTGATGGAGATCCCGACCACGGGTGAAACGCTGGATAACGTGGTCTGCTTCTGGCAACCGGCTGAGCCGGTCAAAGCGGGCAGCGAGCTGAACTTCTCCTACAAGCTTTACTGGAGTGGTCTGCCGCCGGTGCGTAGCGGTCTGGCGCGCGTGGATGCAACCCGTACCGGTATCGGTGGTTTCCCGGAAGGCTGGGCGCCAGGCGAACACTTCCCGGAAACCTGGTGCCGCCGCTTCGCCATTGATTTTATTGGTGGCGATCTGCAGGCTGCTGCGCCGAAAGGTATTGAGCCGGTGATTACCGTTTCATCCGGCAGCGTGAAGCAGGTTGAGATTCTTTATGTCGATCCGCTTAAGGGCTATCGCATCCTGTTTGACTGGTATCCGAATAGCGATTCCACCGAGCCGGTAGAGATGCGTCTGTTCCTGCGCAGCAAAGATGAGACGCTGAGTGAAACCTGGCTCTATCAATATTTCCCGCCTGCGCCGGATCAGCGTAAATATGTCGATGACCGCCAGATGACGGTGGGTTGATGTAAACAGGCGAGGCTCAGGCCTCGCCTTTTTTTTATGGCGCGTTCTTCAGCATATCGACGTGAGGGATCCCATCTTCCAGGTAGTTCTCCCCCACCGCGACAAAGCCATGCTGCCCATAGAAACTTTCCAGATGCGCCTGCGCGGAGAGAAACAGATCGCGGCCCGGCCAGTGCTGCTGACAACTGTTGATTGCCTGCTCCATCAGACGATTCCCCAGCCGCGCACCACGAACCCGATCTGAAACAATCACCCGTCCGATTTTCACCGGGCTGGTCTCATCCTCCGGGGAGAGTAGTCGCGCATAGGCCACTAGTTGATCATCCGCCATTCCCAACAGATGCCGGTTTTCCGCGTGCAAATCTTTGCCATCCACATCAAGGTAAGCGCACTGCTGTTCCACCACAAACACGGCACTGCGCAACGCCAGCAGTGCATAGAGCTGTGAGGGGGTCAGTTCGCTATGGTGTTTATCCTGCCAGTTAATGTCCATGGTCTCTCCTTTAAACCACACACTCTACATCAGCGCGGTGTCGCCAGCACCTGCTGGTGACACTCTCTTACAGGCAAAAAAAATCAGGCCCGGAGGCCTGATTCGTCAGTCGCAGCAACGCGCTTACATCAGCGGCTGAGCCATCTGCACCAGTCTGATCAGCGGCTGCGGGTAAACCCCTAACAGCAGCACCAGAATGGCAGAAATCAGTACTACCACACCACCGGCCGTAAATGCCCAGTTAGCCGGGGTATCACGGGTATGCAGTTCTGGCGGGCTGAGGTAGAGACTCACCGTCACGCGCAGATAGTAGTAGAGGCCAATCGCACTACCCGCGACTACAGCACCGGTCAGCCACCACAGGTGCGCACTGACGCCTGAAGCGATAACGTAGAATTTACCGATAAAGCCCAGCGTCATCGGGATACCCGCCAGTGACAGCATCATCACCGTCATCACCGCTGACAGGATAGGACGATGCCAGAACAGACCGCGATAGGAGTAGAGCGAGTCAGCATCCGGGCCACGATACGGGCTGGACATCAGACTCACCACACCAAACGCGCCCAGGCTGCTGAACAGATAACCGGCCAGGTAAACGCCCGACGTTTCCAGCGACAGCTGATGATCTTTCACCGCAATCAGTGCCACCAGCAGATAACCGAGGTGGGCGATAGAGGAGTAACCCAGCAGACGCTTGATGTTGCTCTGCGAAATCGCCATCAGGTTACCGAACAGAATCGACACGAAGGCGATCATGGCCAGCACTGTGCGCACCGCTTCGCTGTCGGTCACCGGCGCATACATAAACAGACGCATGATGACACCGAAGATAGCAATCTTGCTGGCGGTGGCCAGGAAGGTTGAAACCGGCGCAGGCGCACCCTGATAAACATCGGGGGTCCAGAGGTGGAACGGAACCAGTGAGAGCTTAAAGCCCAGACCGATAATCATCATACCCAGACCCACCAGCAGCAGTGGCTCGTGGATCATGCTGTCAGTCAGGCTCTGGCCCAGCGCCACAAAGCTCAGGTTACCGGAGTCGGCGTAGATCAGCGCAATACCAAACAGCAGGAACGACGAGGCCGCCGCCGAAAGAATGGTGTACTTCAGTGCGGCTTCCAGTGAACGTTTCTGGCGGAAGGCGTAACCAATCAGACCAAACAGCGGCAGCGAAAGCAGCTCAATGCCGATGAACAGCGAAGCCAGATGGTTAGCACTGGCCAGCACGATGCCACCAAGTGCCGCAATCAGCACCAGCAGGTAGAACTCATCTTTGTTGTCCGGGAAGCCCGCCAGCCATGGATAGGCAAAGGTACAGGTCGCCAGACTCGCCAGCATGACCAGCGCGGTATAGAACATCGAATAGCCATCGACGCGCAGCAGCGGCGTGACATCCATCGCTCCGACCTGACCGACAAAGTAGAGCGAGAGCAGCGCCAGGTTCAGGCCAACTACCGTTAGCGTGGCGTTAACGAAGTGGTTGCGTCGCCAGGCAATGGACAGCATCACAACCACCACCGTCAATCCGACGATTAACAGCGGTAGCAACGCAATCAATTGGTGAGGAGTTATTGTCATGGCGAATTACGGCCTTGTAGTTGAAATTGAAGCGGTAAACCACTGCTGAATATTGCTCATGGCAGCGTGCGAAGTATCCAGAATCGGCTGTGGATAGACGCCCAGCAGCACCAGCAGCACCACCAGAACACCGATGGTCATAAACTCACGCGGTGACATGCCTGGCAGCGGATCTTTCGATTTCGCTTCGCCGTAATAAGCGCGCTGCATCATCACCAGCGAGTAAATCGAGGCAAACACCAGACCAAAGGTCGCGATGATGATAATCATCGGCACCACCTGGAAGCTGCCGGTCAGAATCATAAATTCGCCGACGAAGTTACCGGTGCCTGGCATACCGAGGTTGGCAACGGCAAAGAACAGCGACAGACCCGGAATCCATTTGATGCGCGACCACAGGCCACCCATCTGACGCATATCACGAGTATGCAGACGCTCATACAGCTGACCACACAGAATGAAGAGTGCTGCAGCGGAGAGACCGTGCGCAATCATCTGAATCACCGCGCCCTGTAGCGCCAGCTGGCTGCCGGTGTAGATGGCAATCAGCACAAAGCCCATGTGCGAAATCGAGGTGTAAGCAATCAGACGTTTGATATCAGTCTGCGAGAAGGCCATCCAGGCACCGTAGAAGATACCGATGATGCCCAACCACATGGCGATTGGCGCAAACTCGGCTGACGCATTCGGGAACAGCGGCAGACTGAAACGCAGTAAACCGTAAGCTGCGGTTTTCAGCAGGATACCCGCCAGGTCGACAGAACCAGCCGTTGGTGCCTGACTGTGCGCATCCGGCAGCCAGCCGTGCAACGGTACCACCGGCATCTTCACCGCAAAGGCGATAAAGAAGCCCAGCATCAGCAGATATTCAACACCGCTCGACATTGGGGTCTGCAGCAGCTGTTCGTAGTTGAATGTCCAGACGCCAGTCGCGTTGTAGTGGACAAACACCAGGCCCAGAATCGCAATCAGCATCACCAGACCTGAAGCCTGGGTATAGATGAAGAATTTGGTCGCGGCGGAAATACGGGTTTTGCCGTCCGATGCTTTATGACCCCAGAGCGCGATGAGGAAGTACATCGGCACCAGCATCATTTCCCAGAAGAAGAAGAACAGGAACAGGTCGATGGAGAGGAAAACACCGATTACGCCGCCCAGGATCCACATCAGGTTCAGGTGGAAGAAGCCCTGATACTTTGAAATCTCATTCCAGGAACAGAGCACCGCCATCAGACCGAGCAGGCCGGTCAGCACCACCATCAGCAGCGACAGGCCATCAATGGCTAAATGGAAGCTGATGCCGAAGCGTGGGATCCACGGAACGGAGAAACTTGACTGCCACTGCGGAATGCCCGCTGCCTGCGTCAGTGAATAGCCTCCCTGCAACCAGAGTTGCAGTGAAAGCGCCAACGTCAGCCCCATAGTGATCAGTGCGATCCAGCGTGGCACCTTCGCGCCGAGGCGCTCAGTGAGCCAGCAGATCAGACCACCGACGAAGGGTATGATAATTAGCCAAGGTAATAACACGGCACACTTCCCTTTTCTTTGTCTTAGTTCGGGCTATCTTACTTGCCATTTTGGCTCCCGGCAGTGCTCGCAATCCTCACATACCTCGGTATGCTCCGGTTGCTGTGCGCTGGCGGTAACCAAACTGGCCGCGACGATAACGCCCTTGCTCAGGACAATTTTTGACATTCTCAATGGGCAGATTAGCTAACCTGCCCCGCTCATCAATCTTTAAATCACCAGCAGCAGAGCCAGCACCAGCACGGCGCCCACACTCATTGACGCAACGTACCAGCGCAGGTAGCCATTCTCACTGACTACCAGGCCTTTGTTGGCAATACGTGACAGCAGTGCAGGCAGGTTCATCAGGCCATTCAGTGGGTCGCGCTTCAGCAGCCACGCAATACCCAGATAAGGTTTGACGAACACTTTATCGTAGAGCCAGTCGAAGCCCCAGGCCGCAAACCACCATGTGCCGAAGAAACGGCCTGGTGCACTGTTTGCGATACGGGTAACCAGCTCACGTTTGCCCAGCCACAGCGCGGCAGCGATCAGAATGCCGACAATCGCTACAACGCCCGAGGTGATTTCAAGTCCCACTTTGCCCGCTTCACCGAACTCATTGGCTGGCAGTACACCTGCCAGCGGCGGCGTGATCAGCGCACCAATAAAGGTGGAGAGCAGCAGCAGCACAATCAGCGGCAGATGATGGGTAATGCCCTTACCGGCGTGCGCATGAATTTTCTCTTCGCCGTGGAACACGATGAAGATCATACGGAAGGTATAGATAGAGGTCAGGAACGCCCCCACCAGACCCGCAACCATCAGGTTGATGTGACCGTTAGCCAGTGCGCCAAACAGGATCTCATCTTTACTGTAGAAGCCCGCCGTAATCAGCGGCAGTGCCGCCAGCGCCGCGCCGCCCACCAGGAAGCAGGTGTAGACCAGCGGAATGCTCTTACGCAGGCCACCCATTTTGAAAATGTTCTGCTCGTGATGGCAGGCCAGAATCACTGAACCCGAAGAGAGGAACAGCAACGCTTTAAAGAAGGCGTGCGTCATCAGATGGAAAATCGCTGCATCCCACGCCTGAACACCCAGCGCCAGGAACATGTAGCCAATCTGGCTCATGGTGGAGTAAGCGAGAACACGTTTAATATCGGTCTGTACCAGCGCGGCAAAGCCTGCCAGCACCAGGGTAATCGCCCCGATAATCCCGACCAGATGCAGCACTTCCGGCGTCAGCAGGAAGAGACCGTGGCTACGGGCAATCAGGTAGACACCTGCTGTCACCATGGTCGCGGCGTGGATCAGTGCCGAAACCGGTGTCGGACCAGCCATCGCATCTGCCAGCCAGGTCTGTAACGGCAGCTGAGCCGATTTACCGACCGCGCCACCCAGCAGCATCAGCGTTGCCCACTGCAGCATATGGTTATCTGCGGCAAAGTGCGCAGGTGCCAGCTCCATCATCTCGCGGAAGTTCAGCGTGCCCAGCTCGTTGTAGAGGATGAACAGACCAAATGCCAGGAAGACGTCGCCCACGCGGGTAATGATGAACGCTTTCATCGCCGCTTTGCCGTTTTCCGGATTGCTGTAGTAGAAACCGATCAGCAGATAAGAGCAGAGGCCTACCCCTTCCCAGCCCAGATACATCAGCATCAGGTTATCGGCCAGCACCAGAACAACCATGCTGGCGATAAACAGGTTGGTGTAGGCGAAGAAGCGGGAGTAGCCCTCTTCTCCACGCATGTACCAGGAGGCGAACATGTGAATGAAGAAACCGACACCGGTCACGACAGACAGCATGGTCAGCGACAGGCCATCCAGCGTCAGGTTCACCTTCATGTCGAAGTTGCCGACATGCATCCAGGTCCAGAGCGCCTGCGTGTAGGCTTGCTGACCGTTGGCGAAGAAGTCAAAACCGACCATCGCCGTGGTCAGGGCCGCCAGACCCACGGATCCCATACCAATCGTGGCCGACAGGTTCTCTGACCAGCGACCGCGCGAAAACGCTAACAGCAGAAAGCCGATCAGCGGAAACAAGACAGTTAAATAGAGAAGATTCATCCGCGCATCTCGCTCACAGTATCAATGTTCAGCGTCTGACGACGACGATAGAGCTGAAGCAGCAGTGCCAGACCAATACTGGCTTCCGCTGCCGCCAGGCTGATCGCCAGGATATACATCACCTGTCCATCGGCCTGACCCCAATAGCTCCCGGCAACCACCAGGGCTAAAGCGGCGGCGTTGATCATGATTTCAAGGCCGATCAGCATAAACAGCAGATTGCGGCGTATTACCAGCGACGTCAGTCCAAGGACAAACAGCACGGCAGCAAGAATCAATCCATGTTGTAACGGGATCATGCGTTCTCCTTTTTCACCTGAGCGGCGTCAGCATTACGGTTACTCAGGACTTCGCCCTGACGCTCCTCGCGACCGATATGGAACGCCACGACCAGACCCGCCAGCAGCAGCATTGAGGCCAGTTCAACCGCCAGTACGTAAGGACCGAACAGGCTGATGCCGACCGCTTTGGCGTCGATGATGGTGCCATCGATGCCCTGATCGTTGGCAGTCAGAATGGCGTAGACCATTACGACCAGCAGCAGCAACGAGACGATACCCGGGCCAATCCACAGTGAAGGGCTGAGCCACTCACGCTCCTGCTTCTCGGTCTGCTTGCCTAAGTTCAGCATCATGACCACGAAGACGAACAACACCATAATGGCACCGGCGTAGACGATGATCTCCAGCGCACCGGCAAAATAGGCTCCCATAGAGAAGAAGACGCCCGCGATCGATAACAGCGAAACGATCAGGTACAGCAACGCATGTACCGGATTAGTGTGGGTAATGACGCGCAACGTCGTCAGCACCGCCACCAGCCCGCAAAGATAAAACGCAAATTCCATGCCTTGCTCCTTAAGGTAATAAGCCTTTGACGTCGATAGGCTTCGCTTCGTTTTCTGCTTCGCCCTTATCTTTACCGTCAATCGCCATACCTGCCATGCGGTAGAAGTTGTACTCCGGATATTTACCCGGCCCCGAAATCAGCAGATCGTCCTTCTCATACACCAGATCCTGACGCTTAAACTCACCCAGTTCGAAATCGGGGGTCAGCTGAATCGCCGTGGTCGGACAGGCTTCCTCACACATGCCGCAGAAGATGCAGCGTGAGAAGTTGATGCGGAAGAACTCCGGATACCAGCGGCCATCTTTGGTTTCGGCTTTCTGCAGCGAGATACAGCCAACCGGGCAGGCAACCGCACACAGGTTACAGGCGACGCAACGCTCCTGACCATCCGGATCGCGGGTTAATACGATACGGCCACGATAGCGGGGTGGCAGATAAACCGGCTCTTCCGGATACATCTGAGTTTCACGTTTGGCGAAGGCGTGCAGCCCGATCAGCCAGATACTGCGAACTGTCGTGCCAAAGCCTACGACAATATCTTTCAAAGTCATTTGTTAACCCCTTACGGCGCTGTGTAGAGAATCACTGCGGCAGTCGCCAGCAGGTTCAACAGCGTCAACGGCAGACACACTTTCCAGCCGAATGACAGCACCTGGTCGTAGCGTGGGCGCGGAAGCGCAGCACGAATCAGGATGAACATCATCATAAAGAACGCCGTTTTCAGGGCGAACCAGATGAACGGCGGCAGGAATGGGCCGTGCCAGCCACCAAAGAACAGCGTCACAATCAGCGCTGAAACGGTGGTGATCGCCACATATTCGCCGACAAAGAACAGGCCGAACTTCATACCGGCATATTCGATGTGATAACCGTCCGCCAGTTCCTGCTCCGCTTCTGGCTGGTCAAACGGATGACGGTGACACACCGCCACGCCAGCAATACAGAAGGTCACGAAACCGAAGAACTGCGGAATGATGTTCCACAGGTGCGTCTGGCTGTTGACGATATCGTTCATATTGAACGAGCCCGCCTGCGCTACCACACCCATCAGCGACAGACCCAGGAACACTTCGTAGCTCAGGGTCTGCGCCGAGGCGCGCATCGCGCCCAGCAGCGAGTATTTGTTATTACTCGACCAGCCGGCAAACAGCACCGCGTAGACCGCAAGGCCCGCCATCATCAGGAAGAACAGCAGACCGATATTCAGGTCTGTCACCATCCAGGTTGGCGAAACCGGCACGATAGCAAAGGCCAGCAGCAGTGAAACAAAGGCGATAACCGGCGCAAGGGTAAAGATAAAGCGGTCGGTAAACGGCGGAACCCAGTCCTCTTTAAAGAACATTTTGATCATGTCCGCTACCAGCTGGAGCGAGCCGCCCCAGCCTACGCGGTTTGGTCCGTAACGGTTCTGGAACAGGCCGAGCAGACGACGCTCGGCGAAGCTCATGAACGCGCCGCAGGCCACAACCACCAGCAGAATCACGATGGCTTTAACAATGGCCAGCAGAATGTCGATAACGTCCGGTGTTAACCAGCTCATTGCGCCGCCTCCTGCAGAGTGTCGATTTTACCGTTCGCCAGGAATGGCGGAACGCCCGGCATGCCCAGCGGCAGACCAATCTGTCCCGCCTGCAGTGACGCCGAGAAACGGACCGGCAGACGCACTGTCTCACCGGCACAGATGAACTCAACCGCCGCGCCATTGTTGACGCCCAGCTTCGCTGCATCTTCCGGGTTAATCACCAGTGCAGGCGGTGCCATACGCTGCTGGAAGACCGGTGAACGCTGTGACATCTCTTCGCTACCAAACAGTTGGTAGAGAGGGGCCACGCGCCACTGCGCTTCACTGACGAATGCCGCCGGAACGTTGCTGAACCAGGGCAGACTGGCTGCGCTGGCTTCAAACAGCCGTACACCCGGATCGCCATTACGCAGTTTGCCGCCCACTTCAACCTGGAACTTGTTCCACGCCTGCGGTGAGTTCCAGCCCGGTGCCCAGGCAAACGGAATCTGCGAACGCGGTGCGCCTGGCTGGTTGTTCCCTTCCATTGAGAAGGCGAACATCGTGTCCTGATCCTGCGGCTGACGCGGTTCGTGCACGCTGATATTGGCGCGCGCCGCGGTACGGCCACTGGCACGGTGCGGTGAACGCGACAGTTTCTGTCCACGAATACGGAAGCTGGCATCCGGTGCCGCATCCTTGATTCCGGCCAGCTGTGGCAGATGACTGACCACCGCATCGATCACGTGGTCCAGCTGCGTCCAGTCGACGTGACGGCTTTTCAGCGTGCTGTGCAGCGAATGCAGCCAGCGCCAGCTCTCCAGCATCACTACGTTGTTGTCATAGTAAGAAGGATCGTAAACCTGGAAGAAACGCTGTGCGCGGCCTTCATGGTTGATCGAGGTGCCATCACTTTCGGCGAAGCTGGCGGTTGATAACACCAGACCCGCTTTCTCCAGCGTCGCGGTGCGCTGATGATCAACCACAATCACGTTAGTGGTCTGGGCCAGCGCCGCATCCACCAGCGCTTTCGGTGCATGGCGATAGAGGTCATTTTCCAGTACCACCAGCGCATCGGCTTCACCGTTGCTCAGCTGCTCCAGCGCGCTCTCCAGAGGATTGCCGCCCATCAGGCCAAGACCCATACTGTTGGCGTGTCCCGCCAGCAGCGTAATCCCGACGTCGGCACCGCGCGCTTTGAGCGCTTTGGCCACGTTGGCAGCCGCTTCGATCATCGCGCTGCTGCCGGAATGGGTCCCGGAAATAATTAACGGTTTTTTCGCGCCGGCCAGCGCCTGCACGATGACATCCATTTTGCCGTTCAGTTTGCTGTCGAAATCGGTCACTGCCGGAGCGGTTTCATCCAGCGCACTGGCGATAGCGAAACCGAGACGCGCCTGATCTTCAACCGGTGCGCGATAGCTCCATGCCGCGATATCATCCAGACGGGTTTCATCGACGTTAGTGATAAACAGCGGATGTTTCGCATTCTGACCGATGTTCAGGATCGCGGCGATCTGCCAGTCTGCCACTTTCTGAGCCGCAGCCATGTCGCGCGCTTTGCCTTTCACGGCCTGACGCACTGACAGCGCCACGCGTGCGCCCACCTGGGTCAGATCTTCGCCCAGCACCAGCACCGCATCGTAGCTTTCAATTTCACGCAGCGATGGCGTATAGATACCGCCCTCACGCAGGATTTTCAGCATCAGTTCAAGCCGGGCCTGCTCGCCCGCTGGCATGCCGGTAGAGAAGTTCTCTGCACCGACCAGTTCACGCAGCGCGAAGTTACTTTCGATGCTGGCGCGCGGCGAGCCGATACCGATCACTTTTTTCGCCTGACGCAGCAAATCTGCACCGGCATTGACCGCCTGCTCTGCGTTCAGCGTCACCCAGTCGTTGCCGCGCAGCAGCATCGGCTGGCGTGGGCGATCTTTACGGTTCACGTAGCCATAGCCAAAGCGGCCACGGTCACACAGGAAATAGTGGTTTACGGTGCCGTTATAACGGTTTTCGATACGGCGTAACTCACCATAACGCTCACCCGGGCTGGTGTTACAGCCCACACTGCACTGCTGGCAGATGCTCGGCGCAAACTGCATATCCCATTTACGGTTATAGCGTTCGGAGTGCGTTTTATCGGTGAAGACGCCGGTCGGGCAGATTTCAACCAGGTTACCGGAGAATTCGCTCTCCAGCGTGCCATCTTCCGGACGACCAAAGTAGACGTTGTCGTGCGCGCCGTAGACACCCAGATCCTTGCCATCGGCATAATCTTTGTAGTAACGCACGCAGCGGTAACAGGCGATACAGCGGTTCATCTCATGGGAGATGAACGGGCCGAGATCCTGATTACGGTGGGTACGTTTGGTGAAGCGATAGCGGCGGAAGCTGTGGCCGGTCATTACTGTCATATCCTGCAGGTGACAGTTACCGCCCTCTTCACACACCGGACAGTCGTGCGGGTGGTTGGTCATCAGCC
The DNA here is from genome assembly GCF_024520875.1 of Pantoea sp. Ft-CA_14. Taxonomy (NCBI): domain Bacteria; kingdom Pseudomonadati; phylum Pseudomonadota; class Gammaproteobacteria; order Enterobacterales; family Erwiniaceae; genus Pantoea; species Pantoea sp. Ft-CA_14. Next base: position 90,759 of record NZ_JALNPM010000008.1, read on the forward strand.
ACTCCACCACGCTTTCGCGGAACTCTTTCGCTTCGCCATCATCGATGGAGATGAATGTGCCGTCAGAGGCCGGCGTCATGCAGGACATGACAAGACGGCCGCGGGTATCTTCGGCATTCTGGAATTGCTTTACCGCACACTGGCGGCAGGCCCCAACGCTTCCCAGCGCCGGATGCCAGCAAAAGTAAGGAATATCAAGGCCCAGAGAGAGACATGCCTGTAGCAGGTTGTCCGCTCCGTTCACATCATACTCTTTACCGTCTACATGAATTGTAGCCATAGTGACATGCTTCCGTAAGGCTCGTCAGAGACGAGCGTTAATCATATTCTTGCCCCGACGCACGACATTGTCGGGGCGGCGGCACCAGGCCTGTTCCGTGTTCTTCGACGAATTACCAGCGCGCTTTCAGCAGGTTTGGCTGGATCCCGCCAATGGCGCGGGTATTGCCAAACACCTGCGGTGCCATGCCGGCTTCAAACTCTTCACGGAAATATTTAATCGCACTCTGCAGGGGCTCAACCGCACCCGGCGCGTGCGCGCAGAAGGTTTTACCCGGGCCAAGCTGACGGCAGAGTTGCAGTAAGGTTTCGATATCGCCTGGCTGACCCTGCTTCTGCTCCAGCGCACGCAGAATTTTTACGCTCCACGGCAGGCCATCGCGACACGGTGTACACCAGCCGCACGACTCACGGGCAAAGAACTCTTCCAGGTTACGCACCAGCGAGACCATGTTGATCTCGTGATCGACCGCCATCGCCAGCGCCGTACCCAGACGACTGCCCGCTTTGCCGATGCTGGCAAATTCCATGGGTAGATCCAGGTGCTGATCGGTCAGGAAGTCAGTCCCTGCCCCGCCGGGCTGCCAGGCTTTGAACTTCAGTCCGTCACGCATACCGCCCGCATAATCTTCAAGGATTTCACGTGCGGTGATACCGAATGGCAGCTCCCAGACGCCGGGATTTTTAACCCGTCCGGAGAAGCCCATCATTTTGGTACCGGCATCTTCGCTTTTAGAGATGTTTTTGTACCACTCCACGCCGTTGGCCAGAATCGCCGGAACGTTGGAGAGGGTTTCCACGTTGTTCACGCAGGTCGGTTTGCCCCACGCGCCCGCACTCGCCGGGAATGGCGGTTTCGAACGCGGATTAGCACGACGACCTTCCAGTGAGTTAATCAGTGCCGTCTCTTCGCCGCAGATATAACGACCTGCGCCGGTGTGGACAATCAACTCAAAGTCAAAGCCGGTACCGAGAATATTTTTACCGATATAGCCCGCTTCCGTCGCTTCAGCAATCGCACGACGCAGATGCACCGCGGCTTCAATGTATTCGCCACGTAAGAAGATATAGCCACGGTAAGCCTTCAGCGCAAAGGCGCTGATCAGCATGCCTTCCACCAGCTGGTGAGGCATCTGCTCCATCAGCAGGCGGTCTTTATAGGTGCCCGGCTCCATCTCATCGGCGTTACACAGCAGGTAACGGATATTCATCGACTCATCTTTCGGCATCAGGCTCCACTTCAGCCCGGTGGAGAAGCCCGCACCGCCGCGCCCTTTCAGGCCTGAATCTTTGACTGCCGCAACGATTTCATCCTGCGACATGCTTTTCAGCGCTTTTTCCGCACCGGCATAGCCGTTTTTACTGCGATATTCGTCAAGCCAGACAGGTTGCTTGTCGTCACGCATCCGCCAGGTCAGCGGATGCGTTTCTGCAGTGCGAATGATCTGTTTAATTGTCATTGATACTGCTCCAGCAAACCAGGGATGCCTTCCGGCGTCAGATGCACATGCGTGTCTTCATCCACCATCATCGTTGGCCCCTTATCGCAGTTACCCAGACAGCAGGTTGGCAGCAGTGTAAAGCGGCCATCGGCAGTGGTCTGACCCGGTTTGATATTCAGTTGCTGTTCCAGTGCTGACTGGATGCCCTGATAACCGGTGATATGACAGACCACGCTGTCACAGTAACGGATCACATGACGGCCAACCGGCTGACGGAAGATCTGGCTGTAAAATGTCGCCACACCTTCAACATCACTCGCCGGGATACCCAGTACCTCGGCAATCGCATTGATAGCGCCGTCCGGCACCCATCCGCGCTGTTTCTGCACGATCTTCAGCGCTTCAATCGAGGCTGCACGCGCATCTTCATAGTGGTGTTTTTCGTGCTCAATGGCGTGATGCTCTTCCGCGCTCAGCACGAAGACCTCGTTAGGGTCGATCGTTTTAATGGCAATGTGTTGATCGTGCATAATTAGCGGTCCACGTCTGACATAACAAAATCGATACTACCCAGATATACGATCAGGTCGGATACCAGGCTGCCACGGATTACTGAAGGAATCTGCTGCAGATGCGGGAAGCTCGGCGTACGCACGCGGGTGCGGTAGCTCATGGTGCTGCCATCGCTGGTCAGGTAGTAGCTGTTGATCCCTTTCGTCGCTTCAATCATCTGGAACGACTCATTGGCTGGCATCACCGGCCCCCACGAAACCTGCAGGAAGTGCGTGATCAGCGTTTCAATGTGCTGCAGCGTGCGCTCTTTCGGTGGCGGCGTGGTCAGCGGATGATCCGCTTTAAACGGACCCTCTGGCATGTTGTTGAGACACTGCTCAAGAATGCGCAGCGACTGCCACATCTCTTCCATTTTCAGCATGACGCGGCTGTAAGCATCGCTGATGCCGTCGCCGACCGGGATTTCAAAATCGAAGTTTTCGTAGCCGGAGTAGGGACGCCATTTACGTACGTCAAAGTCGAGACCGGTAGCACGCAGACCAGCACCGGTAGTGCCCCACGCCAGCGCCTCTTCCATGTTGTAAGCAGCAACGCCTTTGGAACGGCCAATCAGTACGCTGTTGCGCAGTGCCGCTTTGTCATACTCTTTAAGACGTTTTGGCATCCAGTCGAGGAAGTCACGCAGCAGACGTTCCCAGCCTCGCGGCAGGTCATGCGCGACACCACCGATGCGGAACCACGCCGGGTGCATACGGAAACCGGTAATCGCCTCAACCACGTCATAGATTTTCTGACGGTCGGTAAAGGCAAAGAACACCGGCGTCATGGCCCCGACGTCCTGAATAAAGGTGGAGATATAAAGCAGGTGGCTGTTGATGCGGAACAGCTCAGAGAGCATCACGCGGATCACATTAACGCGATCGGGCACCACGATACCGGCCAGTTTCTCCACCGCCAGTACGTACGGCATTTCGTTTACGCAGCCGCCGAGGTACTCGATGCGGTCAGTGTAAGGAATGTAGCTGTGCCACGACTGACGCTCGCCCATCTTTTCGGCACCACGATGGTGATAGCCGATGTCAGGCACGCAGTCGACAATCTCTTCACCATCCAGCTGCAGAATGATGCGGAACGCACCGTGCGCCGACGGGTGGTTAGGCCCGAGGTTCAGGAACATGAAGTCTTCGTTGGTGGTGCTGCGCTTCATGCCCCAGTCTTCAGGCTTAAAGGTCAGCGCTTCCATCTCCAGATCTTCTTTCTGCTTGGTCAGCGTAAACGGATCGAATTCGGTGGCGCGCGCCGGGTAATCTTTACGCAGCGGATGGCCTTCCCAGGTCGACGGCATCATGATGCGCGTCAGATGCGGGTGACCATCAAAGGTGATACCAAACATCTCCCAGGTTTCACGCTCATACCAGTTGGCATTCGGGAAAAGGCGGGTGATGGTCGGCAGATGCATATCGTTTTCAGAGAGTGCCACCTTGAGCATGATGTCGCGGTTGCGTTCAATCGACAGCAGGTGGTAGAAAACGGAAAAATCCGCCGCAGGCAGGCCTGCACGGTGGGTACGTAAACGCTCATCCACGCCATGCAGGTCATAAAGCATGACGTAAGGCTTGGGTAATTTACGCAGGAACTCGATAATTTCCAGTATCTGTTCACGCTTCACCCACACCACCGGAATACCGGTACGGGTTGGCTGAACAGTGAAGGCATCCGGCCCAAAACGGTTACGCAACTCGCCGATCACCGGGTCATCAAGGTGATCACGGGTTTGCCATGAAGGCTGAGCGAGATCTTGCGTGGTCAAATCTGTCATACGTTACTCACCATTCCGGCCTGGTCTCAGGCACTCAAATGAAGGCGTCAGGATGGGGCCATGCATTAAATTGTGATGTTCTGCTGCAGGCGCTGTTTTCCATCCATACGGTTTTAAACTTCGTCCGGGCTGCGCAGGTTTGTGACTGCAATGCGCTCGCCGCGTTTTCTTTCACGCTCAGATGGCATGTTGGCGCGATAAACGCCCTGATCGCCAACCACCCACGAGAGCGGACGGCGCTCTTTGCCGATCGACTCCTGCAACAGCAGCAGTGCCTGCATATACGCTTCAGGACGTGGCGGACAGCCAGGAATATAAACATCGACCGGCAGGAATTTATCGACACCCTGCACCACGGAATAGATGTCATACATGCCGCCAGAGTTGGCGCAGGCACCCATGGAAATCACCCATTTGGGTTCCAGCATCTGATCGTACAAACGCTGAATAACCGGGGCCATTTTGGTGAACGGCGTACCGGCAATGACCATGAAATCGGCCTGACGTGGCGAAGCGCGCATAACTTCGGCGCCAAAACGTGCTACGTCGTGGACCGCGGTGAACGATGTTGTCATCTCAACGTAACAACAGGACAGGCCAAAGTTATAAGGCCAGAGGGAGTTTTTACGTCCCCAGTTCACCATGTCATGCAGGGCATTTTCGAGTTTGCCCATATAAACGCTGCGATGAACGTGCTGCTCCAGCGGATCGCTGACGATTTCCTGCTTTTGCAGAGGATAACGGTCGTTCTCACCACCGTTCGGGTCTATGCGGGTGAGCGTATAGTCCATCTTATTGCCTCTCTTTTACTGCTTATGAGGATTGGTGTGGCTGACCGTAGTGGTTTTGACCACCACGCGACGGCGAGCTGGAGCCCAGTCCAGTGCGCCAATGCGTACCAGATAGACCAGACCCGCCAGGAGCACCAAAATGAAAATTGCGGCTTCCACAAAGCCGATCCAACCGCTTTCACGGATTGAAGTCGCCCATGCGTATAAAAAGAGGGCTTCGACGTCGAAGATGACGAAAAACATCGCAACCAGATAAAATTTCGCCGACAGGCGGATATGGGTATCACCAACGGATTCAATGCCCGATTCGAATGGCGTGTCTTTGTAGCGGGCGCGCGCTCTGCCGCCAAGCAGCCATCCTCCGGTCAGCATGAAAGCACACAGGCCAAAGGCAATAACGATAAATACGATAAACGCCCAGTGCTGAGCGATGATTTCGGTGGTAGTTGACATACTCATTGCTTACTCATCAAAAGTGGCGCTGGCATCCTGCACGCGTTTCCCGCAGCAAACTGACCACATCGATTCAAGGGAAGGATAAAAACCTTTCAAATGTCGCTGTTATTACGTAATAAGCAGCTATTTTATGGGGTTTTTTACTCCTTTCTATAACCTTTTGTCAACTTTGACAAAAGTATCCAAACATTATTTCACACCTGCATCATATTATTAACAAATGATGCCCCGCTTTCCAGCTAAATCGCTTCAGTCTGTAGGGTTAATTTTAGTGTAGCGGGTATTCACATGCATGGATCGTGCATTTAACAAACATATTTTGACAGGTATCACTGAATTTTCCCTCCCCTTTCCAGGGCTATTTTTTTGATCCAGAACACACTTTTGCCCTTTATGCGTTAATTTTCCCCACCTGAAACGGTGATTCGGAACAAAGCGTTCGGTTTTTTGGTCTGGATGTTTCAATTAAGCAGGTGGTGAAACTTTTTTAGTCGGGTCAGGAGAGGCAGATGAGCAGTAAGGAACATCGGACGAGGGTCAGGCACAAAAAAGCCTCTCGTTCTTTTCAGGGAAGGAGAGGCTTATTTATAAGCGTTTATTAAGGCAATCACGCGGGTATTGAGTACAACACGTTAGCGAAATTACTCTTCATCATCCAGCAACAGTGAACCGTCGGGATTATTGCTCAGGTTATAAGGATCATTGGTGGACTGCATGGCATTGAAGATGGCCAGCGCCAGCTCATTATCGCTGTCAGGATTACGGCACAGCAGATATTGCGTATCCGGCAGTACCGGCAGTCCTTCAGCTGCACCCATAACACGCAGTTCCGGGCTCATCATCTCGACCGGACGTGCCGTCACGCCCAGTCCCGCTTTCACCGCTGCGCGTACTGCAGCCAGTGTGGAAGCGACATAAGAGATACGCCACGGGATGCCCGCTTCGTTGAGATGATCGATAGCCATATCACGATAAGGACTTGGCTCATCCAGCAATACCAGTGGAATGGCTTCGCCACGCTGGAAGATATAATCCGCTGCGCAGTACCACAAGGTAGGTGAAGTACGCAGTACCTGATAGGTAAAATTGCCCGGGCTGGAAGTCGTCACAACCAGGTCCACTTCACCCTGATTGAGCATTTCCATCATAAACGGATTACGTTTAACCCGCACATCGATTGCCAGTTTCGGATAAACCGAGGTCACCCGGTTTAGCAGGAACGGCAGAATAGTGTCAGAGGTGTCATCAGAGGCGCCAATAGTCAGCACGCCCTGAATGTTGCTGTACATCAGAGATGTGCAGGCTTCGTCGTTAAAACGAAGAATTTTTCTCGCATAGCCTAAAAGCTGGATACCGTGCTCTGTCAGAAGCTTATTACGTCCATGTCTGGCAAACAGCTCTTTACCTACCAATTGTTCCAGACGCTGCATCTGCTGACTGACTGCTGACTGGGTTCTGCAGACCGCTGCAGCAGCAGCTGCAAAGGTATTCAAATCCGCAACGGCAACGAAGGTTCTCAGCAGATCGAGGTCGAGATTCAGTATCGGACGATTTGCATTAGTCATGTTTTTTCTTCACTTATAAGATTTTTACGAACTACTACCCTGGTGTTATCACAAGCTTATCAAAGTGATAAGCAGTAATGGTGCTCAATGACAGTCCTGTGTGAAGACTGACACAAAAAAAGTTTATGTGGATCCTGCACTGTTGACTCCTCTGAAGGGTCATAGTGCTATTCAAGACAGATACAACTTCTGAACCGATGGCGCTGGGTGCGCAAATGCAGGAAGCTGCGTAGTTGTCTTATTCCCACCAGAAAGAATCGTGTGGGATAGAAAGCGCACTTTACGGGCTATCAAAGCGAAGCGGCACAGTGCACTAAATAATAAATTATACTTAATCATTTTTGACTTCAAAATGGAAATGATTTTGTGAAAAGCGCTGTAAATTTTGTGCTAAAGGCATTTCCAGACCCTTATGCCACATTATTGATCACTTTTTAAGCCTTCAGCGTTCTGAAATTTAGTGAGGAAGTGTTAAGTACGGCTCACAATCCTGCAATAAAGGTGCCATATGAAGCTCTGCTTTTGGCACTTTTCCGGCGAACACAAGGCCTTAAACGCGCCACTCTTAAGCAGCGTTAAGGCGTAATCCTTAGGCACGTTCTAAAATCGTCCATAATTTGAACATTTATAAAATATCCTTTAACTATTTCTCTAAGTGTATATTTCAGGTGCAAAGAAAAGTTCCATTTCAATAACTTCCAGATAGCGTTCATGATGCTAAAGCCATATGTCGGTTCAGCAGCGCTTTGGACAAGTTAAAATCCTGAATCAATGTCAATTTATGGTTTTATTAACCAGTTTACGCGACAACAAATATTTTTTACGCTGCGCACCGGGCAAAAAGTTGTTGAACCCGCCAAAACGGGGCGGCACCCTTCTTTTGTGACTGTCAGGAGAGTACATTGTGCTGGTTGGATTTCTGTGGCAGCCAAAAGGATTCTGCCCATTAAGGCGGTAACAATGAATTTTCAAATTGATAAATCCGGAAAACTCGATAACGTCTGCTATGACATCCGTGGCCCGGTACTGAAAGAGGCTAAGCGCCTCGAAGAAGAAGGTAACAAAGTACTGAAGCTGAACATCGGCAATCCGGCGCCGTTTGGTTTTGAAGCACCGGATGAGATACTGGTCGATGTTATTCGTAACCTTCCCAGCTCTCAGGGCTATTGTGACTCCAAGGGTCTCTATTCCGCCCGTAAAGCGATCATGCAGCACTACCAGGCGCGCGACATGCGCGATGTCACCGTAGAAGATATCTACATTGGCAACGGTGTTTCAGAACTCATCGTGCAGGCGATGCAGGCGTTACTGAACAGCGGCGACGAAATGCTGGTGCCGGCCCCCGACTATCCGTTATGGACGGCTGCGGTTTCCCTCTCCAGCGGTAAAGCAGTGCACTATCTTTGTGACGAATCAGCAGGCTGGTTCCCTGACCTCGATGATATCCGCAGCAAGATAACGCCTCGTACCCGCGGCATCGTGATTATCAACCCGAATAACCCCACTGGCGCGGTCTACAGCAAAGAGCTGCTGTTAGAGGTGGTTGAAATTGCGCGTCAGCATAACCTGATTATTTTCGCCGATGAGATCTACGACAAGATCCTCTATGACGATGCACAGCATCACTGCATCGCAGCGCTGGCACCCGATCTGCTGACTGTTACCTTTAATGGCCTTTCTAAAACCTATCGCGTTGCCGGTTTCCGTCAGGGCTGGATGGTACTGAACGGGCCAAAGAAACATGCTAAAGGCTATATAGAAGGACTGGAGATGCTCGCCTCGATGCGCCTGTGTGCCAACGTACCGGCGCAGCATGCGATTCAGACGGCGCTGGGCGGCTACCAGAGCATTAGCGAATTTATCATGCCGGGTGGTCGTCTCTACGAGCAGCGGCAGCGCGCCTGGGAGTTGATCAACGATATTCCAGGCGTCAGCTGTGTGAAGCCGCAGGGCGCGCTTTATATGTTCCCGAAAATCGATGCCAAAAAATTCAACATTTTCGACGATCAGAAGATGGTGCTGGACTTTCTGTTACAGGAGAAGGTGCTACTGGTTCAGGGCAGTGCCTTTAACTGGCCATGGCCCGATCACCTGCGCATTGTTACGCTGCCTCGTGTGGATGATCTTGAGATGGCGATCAATAAATTTGGCCGCTTCCTGCAAGGCTATCGTCAATAATCAGGCCCGCGTATACTGACGCTATTTGGGGAGAGCCAGAGCCTGTCTCTCCCCCGCCAGCCAACAGGAACGCTCATGACACAAAGCCACTTCTTTGCTCATCTCTCCCGTCTTAAGCTGATCAATCGCTGGCCGCTGATGCGCAATGTGCGCACCGAAAATGTCTCCGAACACAGTCTGCAGGTCGCTATGGTGGCGCATGCCCTGGCCGTGATCAAAAACCTTAAATTCAACGGGTCGCTTAATGCCGATCACATTGCCATGCTGGCGCTTTACCACGATGCCAGCGAAGTGCTCACCGGCGATTTACCGACTCCGGTAAAATATTACAACGCGCAGATCGCCCACGAATATAAGAAAATCGAGAAGATTGCTCAGCAGAAGCTGATTGAGATGCTGCCTGAAGAGTTTCAGGCGATCTATCGCCCGCTGATCGATGAGCATCTGCACAGCGAAGAGGAGCAGGCGGTTGTGAAACAGGCGGATGCGCTCTGTGCATATGTAAAATGTCTTGAGGAGTTGTCTGCCGGGAACAACGAATTTTTACTGGCCAAAGCGCGGCTGGAAAAGACCCTGGCACTTCGGCGTTCACCGGAGATGGATTACTTCGTTGAGGTGTTTATTCCGAGCTTCAGCCTGTCACTGGATGAAATCTCGCAGGATACGCCACTCTAAGCCCGGCGGTCTGGCCGCCGGGCCAGCCCTTAAGCCTGCTGACGGAAGGTAAAGCTGCCGTCAGACTCGCGGGTTATCACCAGTGACGCCAGTGAGTCGAGCTGAAGCGCTACCTCATCCAGCCGGGGTGTCTCCGACGGCGCATTGATGGCAATCACCGCACAGCCAGCATTCAGGCCGGATAAGATTCCGGCAGGTGCATCTTCTGCAACCACGCACGATGTCGCCGCTAATCCCAGCTTCTCCGCGCCAAGCAGGTAGGGATCGGGCTCCGGTTTGCCCTTAGCCACCTGTTCAGCGGTAATAAACACGGCAGGCTTCGGTAAGCCTGCGGCTTTATGACGTGCATGTGCGACCGGCACTGAACCGGAAGTGACAATCGCCCAGGGAATCTGCAGTTCGTTCAGCCGGTTCAGCAACGCGTTGGCCCCTGGCAGCGCCTGCACACCGTCGGTGTCCGCCGCTTCAGCCTGCTCCAGCGCAACAAACTCCGCCTGAATAGCCTCTTCCGACTGGCCTGCCATGAAATGACGCAGAGAGGTGATCGCCTGTTTGCCATGAATGAAATCCAGAATCTCATCAGCCGCGATGCCATGACGGGCACCCCACTGGCTCCAGGCTCGTTCAACCGCTGGCAGTGAATCCACCAGCGTGCCGTCTAAATCAAATAGAAAACCTCTGTAGGTCACGCGCTACTCCTCATCAGGCATTAATCACTTGCGCAATTTCGTTTGCACTTAAATGGTACTGGCGCGGACAAGTCTGCCACAAAGCTAACATCCGTTGATACTTTTCCCACATTGGGGTCTGCGCATTAAAACCATGGGTGCCGGAATCGAAGTGCGTATAAAGCCCTTCTGTATTGACCATAAAACGGACATAACCCAGCAGGCGCGCTTCCGTTGCCGCATCGAAGCCCAGAAAGGCCAGACGGCGCTCTTCAAGCTCACCTTTCTCTTTAAGGTTCGACCAGGAGACGTGGAGAGCGTGATGCATTTCCATAATATCGATCACCGTCCGGCAGATCGCTTCGCTGAGTTCGCCAAACTCTTTGTCCAGCTCCCGCATCTGCAGCGCATAACCGCGTTCGATGATAGTCTGGTAACGACGAAAACGCTCCGCATTTTCCGGCTCAAGCATGGCCATCATTTTGTACTGATTAGTGAGAATCAAACGCTGTGCATGGGTCATTTCCATCATTTACTCCCGGTCAGAGACCGCTCAGTTAATCGACAATGGAGAAATCATTGCACAGCGTTAGCGACACGGAAATCGCCGTATCACCATTCTTTGATTTGGCCGCAGGTTAGCGGTAAATATTTTACCGCCAGCCCGGGATAGGTCAGAGATCGTCGAGGAAAGTGCGGTCGAGTTGTTTGAACGCCCGCTTTAGCAGATCGGCCAGCGCCTGATAGGTCGGCTTGCCTTCTACTGGCGCTGTCGCCTGCCCCGCTTCTTCCAGCCGGGCACGAACTTCATGAAACCAGTTAAGCAGCGTCGGCGGCAGCGGCGTTACAGAACGCTTTCCCAGCCACCATAATCCCTGCATCGGCAGGGTACAGGCAAACAGCGCGGTCGCCACGGCCGGGCCTAACTGACCGCCCATCGCGATCTGCCAGGTCAGCGTAAAAATCGCCAAAGGGGGCATAAAGCGAATAGCAAAACGCGTTGCCGATGAAACACGGTTTTCCGGGAACATGGGTGCCAGGCGCTTATCAGCCGGCCAGGTCTTCATATAGTGTTGGCCGCGCTGAAACATCCGAAACCAATTGGTACTGCCAGATTCATTCGCCATGGCTCACCTCAACTAATGCTGTAAAAATTAAAAAATAGTTATAACTACACAACTTTACGTGACATCCTTCAATTATTTTTGTCTTTAAAGGTGACTCCAGCTATTCTGACGCCGTTTTCCCCCCTTTCCGGAAGCGGATTGCGCTTTTGGGAAGAGGCCTGAGCCAGGTTCAGACGAGGCAATCTTCAAATTTTCGCGTAAGATTGCCGAAATTTTTTGCGGAAATGCAGAATTCTGTCTACCGCATGATGTTTGTCATTAATCTACCAGCTTTCATGGGCTACGCTGTTAGTCTGATTGCGTTTTATTTAGCCACTCTCAAAAAATAGGTACTTCCATGTCGAGTAAGTTAGTTCTGGTTCTGAACTGTGGCAGCTCTTCCCTTAAGTTTGCCATCCTCAACCCTGCCAGCGGTGAAGAATTCCTGTCTGGCCTGGCGGAATGTTTCCACCTTCCTGAAGCCCGCATCAAATGGAAGCTGGAAGGCGAAAAACAGGAAGCGCCTCTGGGTGCTGGCGCAGCGCATAGTGAAGCGCTGAACTTTATCGTTAAAACCATTCTGGCACAAAAACCTGAGCTTTCGGCACAAATTGCTGCAATCGGCCATCGTATCGTTCATGGCGGCGAGAAGCTGACTCAGTCAGTCATCATCACTGAAGAAGTGGTACAGGGCATCAAAGACGCCTCTTCTTTTGCACCGCTGCACAATCCGGCTCATCTGATCGGTATTGATGAAGCGATGAAAAACTTCCCTCACCTGTCAGATAAGAATGTCGCGGTATTTGACACCGCTTTCCATCAGACAATGCCGGAAGAGTCTTATCTCTATGCGCTGCCGTACAAATTGTATAAAGAGCATGGCGTTCGTCGCTATGGCGCGCATGGTACCAGCCACTTCTATGTGACCCACGAAGCGGCCAAAATGCTCAACAAGCCGCTTGAGTCACTGAATATTATTACCTGCCACCTCGGTAACGGCGGTTCTGTCTCTGCCATTCGCAACGGCGAGTGTGTGGACACCTCAATGGGCCTGACCCCACTGGAAGGCCTGGTGATGGGTACCCGCAGTGGCGACATCGACCCGGCAATTATCTTCTTCCTGCACGATACGCTGGGTATGAGCGTCGATGCCATCAATAAACTGCTGACCAAAGAGTCTGGCCTGTTAGGTCTGACTGAAGTCACCAGCGACTGCCGCTACGTGGAAGATAACTACACCACCAAAGAAGATGCGAAGCGCGCAATGGATGTCTTCTGTCATCGCCTGGCGAAATATATCGGCAGCTACACTGCGCTGATGGATGGCCGCCTGGACGCCGTGGTATTTACTGGCGGCATCGGTGAAAACGCCGCGATGGTTCGTGAACTCTCACTGAAAAAACTGGCACTGCTGGGCTTTGACGTCGATCACGATCGCAACCTGGCGGCCCGTTTCGGCAAGTCTGGTTACATCAATAAAGAAGGCACCCGCCCGGCGCTGGTGATCCCGACCAACGAAGAGCTGGTCATCGCCCAGGACGCCGCGCGTCTGACTGCGTAAACACTTCTCTCCGTCAGCTCAGGCTGACGGAGTTGTTTTTGACACCCTGCCATTACTGAGAGGTTCAAACGTGTCACGTACAATTATGCTCATTCCGACCGGCACCAGCGTCGGCCTGACCAGCGTCAGCCTCGGCGTTATCCGCGCCATGGAGCGCAAAGGCGTTCGACTTAGCGTCTTTAAGCCGATTGCTCAGCCGCGTACCGGCGGCGATACGCCGGATCAAACCACCACTATTATCCGTAAGAACTCCTCGATTCCTGCCGCTGAACCGCTGCAGATGTCACGTGTTGAATCACTGCTGGGATCGAACCAGCAGGATGTGCTGATGGAAGAGATCATCTCCCGTTACCATGCCAACACGCAGAATGCGGAAGTGGTGCTGGTTGAAGGTCTGGTCCCTACCCGTAAGCATCAGTTCGCCAACGCGCTGAACTATGAAATCGCGAAAACCCTGAATGCGGAAATCGTCTTCGTGATGGCGCTGGGCAATGACTCTCCGGCACAGCTGAAAGAGCGCATTGAACTGACGCAGAGCAGCTTCGGCGGTCAGAAGAATAAAAATATCACTGGCGTGATCATCAATAAACTCAACGCGCCGGTCGATGATCAGGGGCGTACCCGCCCTGATCTGTCAGAAATTTTTGATGACTCGTCAAAAGCCAGCATCGCCAATATCGATCCTAAGCAGCTGTTCTCAGACAGCCCGCTGCCGGTGCTGGGCTGCGTGCCATGGAGCTTTGATCTGATCGCCACCCGCGCAATCGATATGTGCCGCCACCTGGATGCGCGCATCATCAACGAAGGTGAGATTCAGACCCGCCGGGTTAAATCGGTCACCTTCTGCGCCCGTAGTATCCCGCACATGCTGGAGCATTTCCGTCCAGGCTCACTGCTGGTGACTTCCGCAGACCGCCCGGATGTACTGGTCGCCGCCTGTCTGGCCGCCATGAACGGCATTGAGATCGGCGCTATCCTGCTGACCGGTAACTACGAGATTGACGATCGTATCGCGCGCCTCTGTGACCGTGCCTTCCAGACCGGCCTGCCGGTGTTCATGGTGAAAACCAATACCTGGCAGACCTCTCTGAGCCTGCAGAGCTTTAATCTTGAAGTGCCCGCTGATGATACGCAGCGCATCGAGAAAGTGCAGGAATATGTTGCCAGCTACATTAATGCCGACTGGATTGAGTCACTGACCGCCACGTCAGAGCGCAGCCGTCGCCTGTCGCCACCGGCCTTCCGCTATCAGCTGACTGAGCTGGCGCGTAAAGCGGGCAAACGCGTCGTGCTGCCAGAGGGTGACGAGCCGCGTACGGTTAAAGCGGCCGCTATCTGTGCTGAACGCGGTATCGCCACCTGCGTACTGTTAGGCAACCCGGATGAGATTCAGCGTGTTGCTGCGGCTCAGGGTGTCGAACTGGGCAAAGGGGTTGAGATTGTTGATCCGGAACAGGTGCGTGAAAACTACGTGCCGCGTCTGGTTGAGCTGCGTAAGAGCAAAGGGATGACCGAAGTGGTCGCCCAGGAACAACTGGAAGATAACGTGGTGCTGGGCACCATGATGCTGGAGAGTGGCGAAGTGGATGGCCTGGTTTCAGGTGCGGTTCACACCACCGCCAACACCATTCGTCCGCCTCTGCAGCTGATCAAAACAGCGCCTAACAGCTCACTGGTTTCATCGGTGTTCTTTATGCTGCTGCCGGAGCAGGTGCTGGTTTACGGTGACTGCGCGATTAACCCGGATCCCACCGCTGAGCAGCTGGCTGAGATCGCAATTCAGTCAGCCGACTCTGCTAAAGCCTTTGGTATCGATCCACGTGTTGCGATGATCTCCTACTCTACCGGCACGTCAGGTGCAGGCAGCGACGTTGAAAAAGTGCGTGAAGCAACGCGTATCGCGCAGGAAAAACGTCCTGATCTGGTCATTGATGGTCCGCTGCAATATGACGCCGCGATCATGGAAGATGTGGCGAAGTCGAAAGCGCCAGATTCACAGGTTGCCGGTCGCGCCACCGTCTTTATCTTCCCGGATCTGAACACCGGTAACACCACGTATAAAGCGGTACAGCGTTCAGCCGATCTGATCTCAATCGGGCCGATGCTGCAGGGTATGCGTAAGCCGGTTAACGACCTGTCGCGCGGTGCGCTGGTTGATGACATCGTCTATACCATCGCCTTAACCGCCATTCAGTCTCAGCAGGCTGAACAAGGCTAAGCGTCAGGTAAGAACGAAAAAGGCATGCCCCAGGGCATGCCTTTTTTTCGCCGGTAACAGAGCCGGAAGCTTTAATGCGGATCGCTGAGACGCGTTAAAGCGCCCGTTTTCAGGCCCGGTTATCGCCGTTGCGGCTCATCCACAGAGAGAGCGCTTTAAGCGAATCGTCAGTGAACTCATCACAACGTGCGGTGATCTCATCGGGCGTCATCCAGATAATCTCATCGACTTCCGATTCCTGCATGGCGAATGGCCCGTGTGACACACAACTGAACAGTCCGCCCCAGACGCGACAGTGCTGATCTTCGAAGTAGAATTTGCCATGCTCAGCAAACGGCACCGCGGCAATCCCTAACTCCTCTTCCGCTTCACGTCGCGCAGACTCCAGCATATCTTCACCGCTCTGCACCACGCCGCCTGCGGTTGCGTCCAGTTTGCCCGGCATAAAATCTTTTATCTCAGTACGACGCTGCACCAGAATCTTGCCCATACCGTCATGAACCACAATATAGGTAGCGCGGTGACGCAGGCACTCAGCGCGCATCTGCGCACGTGTTGCCTGAGCAACAACTTCATTCTCTTCGTTTACGATATCGACCCACTCGATGCCGTCACCCGCAGTTTGATCCACCATCCGTAACCCTTTCCTGTTTGGCGTACACTTGGGTACGCAGTTTGCCACGTCTTTATTTTTATGTGGCGTAAGGTAATCACTTCCGGCAGCCTGAGCAAGCCCTGGCTGTTACCGATTTTTACCACTTTCTGCTAACCACAGCTGTACTGAGGCTCGCTGCCACTGAAACTCAGCATAATCCCGCAGACGCGCGGGCAAAGGATCGCCATGCAATACCAGCCGGTTAAGCATCACCGCCAGATCGGTATCCGCAATTGACCACTCGCCAAACAGGTTCTGTTGCCCGTCCGGCAGCAGGCGATCGACGGCCATAACCAGTTTATCCACCGCCTGCTGCGCTGATGCGGTCAGCGGCGCAAAGCGCTCACCGGCAAACAGCACTTCTGTGGGACGCTCCTGACGTATCCACAGGAAGTCACTGCGCAGCCAGGCCTGGATCTCTCTGGCGCGGGCACGCTTCTCGCGGTCGCGGGGATAGAGGCGCTCAAATTCGGGCGCCGCAAAGCGCTCTTCAAGATATTCGGTAATCGCCGAGGATTCGCTTAACAGGAACGCATCAATCTGCAGGGTCGGGACCCGGCAGGTCAGCGACAGCTCGCGGTAAGCCGCGGCGTATTGCTGATTCTGCGACAAATCGACGCGCTTCAGCTGGAAAGGGATCCCTTTTTCGGTAAGAGCAACATAGGCCGACATGGCGTAAGGACTGAAAAATGATGAATCTGACCACAGGGTGATGGACGGATAATTCATCGGTTACCTCAATTGGCTGTCAGGGTTGCATCATGTTTACCGATTTTTATTTGGGAAGGCAACGCTGAGCTGATCCGATCTCTGCCTCCGGAATAAGAAAGCGCGACGCGACTCACGATAGAGTGGCTCGACTCTTCTATGCTGAAAGATGCAAATAACAAAAACATCAAGGGAGCCGCAACATGCACATTCTTATTACCGGTGGCACGGGACTGATTGGCCGTCACCTGATTCCGCGCCTGCAACAGCTGGGGCATCAGATCAGTGTGGTGACGCGTGACGTGGTCAGCGCACGTGAAAAACTGGGCGAAGAGGTCGCGCTCTGGTCAGGGCTGGCGCAACAGTCGAACCTGGATACGATCGATGCGGTCATTAATCTGGCGGGAGAACCTATTGCCGACAAACGCTGGACGGAGCCGCATAAACAGCAGCTGTGTGAAAGCCGCTGGCAGATAACCGAGCAGATCGTCTCACTGATCAACGCCAGCGCCACACCACCGTCCGTGTTGATCTCAGGTTCGGCAACCGGCTTTTATGGCAACACCGGCGATCTGGTACTGACTGAAGAGGATCAGGGTCAGGATGAGTTTACTCATCAGCTCTGCGCCCGCTGGGAGCAGCTGGCGCTCGCGGCTGAAAGCGAACGCACCCGCGTCTGCCTGCTGCGAACCGGCGTGGTGCTGGCGTCTGAGGGCGGCGCACTCAGCAAAATGAAGCTGCCCTTTAAACTCGGCATCGGCGGGCCGATTGGCAGTGGTAAACAGTACATGCCGTGGATTCACATTGATGACATGCTAAACGCCATTATCTGGCTGCTGGAGCATGATGATCTGCGGGGTCCGTTCAATATGGTCGCTCCCTACGCGGTGCGTAACGAGCAGTTTGCCGCCACCCTGGGCCGGGTGATGCATCGTCCGGCCTTTATGCGCACGCCTGCCAGCGCCATTAAACTGATGATGGGCGAATCGTCGGTGCTGGTGCTGGGAGGACAGCATGTGCTGCCAAAACGGCTGGAAGCCTCAGGCTTTGGCTTCCGCTGGTACGATTTGCAGGAAGCGCTGCAGGATGTCGCAGGATAAACATACGGCGGCCCTGGGCCGCCGTATGTTTCGTTAGTTACGCTGCTCTGCTACACGCGACTTCACTACCTTCTCTTCACGCGTATGCCCCGGTTGTGGCACACGAATAATAAAGGTCAGCACGCCAGCGAACACGTATAGCCCGGTATAGGCCCATACCACACCGACAATGTCGAAGAACGGCAGCATGACTGAGGCGATAGCCGGTGCCACAAAGTTACTGAGTCCTGCGGAGAGGTTGTAAATAGAGACCGCAGCGCCTTTATGATGCGGTTCCAGCGTGGGAAATACAGCGGTCATCGGTACAAACGCGGCGACAAAAATGCCCAGCATTACCGCAGGGATTAATGCGACCCAGAAGTTATGACCCGCATACAGCGGCAGATAATAAAAGGTCAGGCTGGAGATGGCCATCCCCAGGCAACCAAACCAGCGCACCTGACGGATCCAGCCCAGCTTCTCTCCCGTGAGGCCCCAGAAGATATTCGTAAATATAGTGACAAAGAAGAACACCGCCCAGATTTGTAGCCATTCAGAGATGGTAAAGCCGAGACGATCGACAAACAGCAGTGGCATGATAATGGCGAAACCAAACAGCGACAGCGTGTTGATGATGCGAATCAGGCAGGCATAAAACACATTCTGATTGGTGAACAGGATGGTCACGGCACGCGCCATCTCTGTCATCTTGTCACGCATCGGCAAATTCACACGAGAGCGATCCACCGGTACCTTGCGCAGGCTGAAGTATGCGAGGATCCCACCACATGCCACCCAGATAATAGCCAGCCACAGCGTCCCCGTTTCCCCCAGCATCGGAATGGTGAGACTTGGCAGATAGCTGCCAATCACCCCGATGCCGACAGAATACATCGCCCAGAACCAGCCGGTCGCCGCCGCCAGTTTTTCGCGCGGTAAGACCTGCACCAGCATCATCATGAAAGAGTAGATAAACAGCGGATAAGCCAGCCCGCGAATGCCGTAGAACAGCACCATCAGCGGATAGTTGCGCAGGCCAAGCCCCAGCGACATAAACAGCGTATGCATCACGATCCATAACACAAAGCCAATCATCATCGCGCGCTGCGGTGTGATCAACTCGGCTACCACGCCAGATGCCCAGGCCGCCAGGGCTGCCGCTAAGCCATAGAAGGTGAATACGACTGCAGACTGCGCGGGCGTAAAGCCCATATCGGTGATATGGCGCGACAGAAACGCCATTTCAAAGCCATCACCCGCCATAAAGATTGCGATAGCGAGGAAACCCCAGAACATCTTTTTCGGTAAGCCAAACCAGTATTCGTTCGATTGCATCACAATTACCTTCTGTCTGGTTAGTCGTTATGCAGGCAGCAAACTGCGCACCTGTTGTTGCTGGATGTAGAGTTCCCGGAACAGACATAGCCGCTTTTGCAGCACGGCACCGCGCGTCTCGTCCGGTTGGTAGCGTGCCTGCACAGCCGGCTTCAGACACACCTCATGCTCAAGGCCGCCATCAGCCAGCCACGCTAAACGTGCCGCACCCAGCGCGCCAGATGCGCTGGCGGGATGGGTAACAATGGGCAGTTGCAGCACATCGGCAATCAATTGAGCCCACAATGTGCTACGTGCGCCACCACCGGTCAGGCTGCACTGCTGAATGTGATGCCTGGCATCGCCGAGCACACTCAACCCATCAGCCAGCCCAAATGCCACGCCTTCAACCACCGCATAGCCCAGCAAGGCGCGCGGGGTTTCATGGCGCAGATTGAAGAAAGAACCGGATGCGTCAGGATCGTTATGTGGTGTGCGTTCACCAGACAGATAGGGCAGGAAAACCGGGGCGCTACGCACTTGCTCATCACTGAGCTGGACCATCTCCTCCATCAGCTGGCTTTCACTGACCGACAGCAGATTGCACAACCAGCGCAGACAACTGGCGGCGCTAAGCATCACACTCATCTGGTGCCAGCGGCCCGGTAACGCATGGCAAAAGGCGTGCACCCCGCATTGAGGGTCAGCCCGTAAGCGGTCGTTTACGACAAAAATCACACCGGAGGTACCCAATGAGATAAACGCATCACCGGGATTCACCGCCCCCACACCGACTGCCGATGCGGCATTGTCACCGCCGCCTCCCGCGACAGTAACCGCAGTAGATAAACCCCACTCGCTCGCCAGCGTCGGCTGCAGGCGTCCACTTATGGCACTGCCTTCTACCAGTTCAGGCATTTGGGCACGCTTCAGTCCGGTGATGGCCAGCAGTTCTTCCGACCAGTCACGCCGGGAGACATCGAGCCACAGCGTTCCGGCAGCATCCGAAGGCTCACTGACAAAGCGCCCGGTAAGACGCCAGCGCAGGTAATCTTTCGGCAGCAGGACCTTATCGATGCGGCTGAAAATTTCTGGCTCATTTTCCGCGACCCAGTGCAGTTTCGGCAAAGTGAAGCCGGGCATAATCATATTGCCGCTAATTTCCATTATCCGGGGATTGCTCTTCCGTAGCCTTTCACACTGCGGTGCACTGCGCGTGTCGTTCCAGAGGATACACGGACGCAGCACCTTCCCCCCGGCATCCAGCAACACGGCCCCGTGCATCTGTCCCGATAATCCAATAGCGCGAATCGCGGCCCATGCCAGAGGAAACTGATGACGTAATCCCGCCAGAACCTCGCTGCAGGCTTGCCACCAGCATTCAGGATCCTGTTCAGCCCAGTGGGGATGGGGACGCTGCACGCTCAGCGTGGCGTGCTGAGCCGCCACAATCTCACCGTGCGTATTAATGATCAGCGCTTTAAGCTCTGAGGTACCAATATCAATGCCGAGATACATAATTACACCGCCGCCAGTTCAGGCTGTTTCAGCCACTGCTGCAAACTCGCAACACGGCGGGTGACTAATTCATGAAACGCCTTATCAGATGCCAGTTCCGCAAACAGCGCGCTATCACTCAGGTATGCATGGAGCGGATCGGCGCTGGCGAACTGCTTACGCAGCGTATCGACCTGTAGCGCACCGTCCTGATAGCAATAGGGTAAATTGTCATCGGCCCATCGCTGCATAAACAGGAAGAACAGTGCCGGAATCACCGCCGTTGCGGTGGGCTGCGCACCGCGCTGGTAGCACTGTTGCAGGGTTGGCGTCACCATGCCGGGAATTTTGGATAAACCATCGGCACCGACGCGCTGATTGGTATCTTTAATGTAAGGATTACTGAAGCGGGCCAGCACCACGTCACGATAATCCGCTAAATCAAGCGGGCTGGGAGACAGAGAAGGAATGACATCCTGGGTCACATAGTCGTGAGCCAGTTGATAAATCGCCGGATGGCTGGTGCTCTCATCGATATAGTTCAGACCAATCAGTGTGCCCGCCCAGGCAATCGCAGCATGTGTCGCATTGAGGATGCGAATTTTCGCCTCTTCCCACGGCAGTACCGATTCCACCAGTTCAACACCGACCTTTTCCAGCGCCGGGCGCCCGGCAATAAAATCATCCTCAATGACCCACTGAATAAAAGATTCGGCCATTACTGCTGCGCCATCCTGTTTGCCGGTCGCCGCCTGCACGCGTTCTGCCACCTCCGGAGTAGGACGGGGTGTAATGCGATCAACCATGGTATTCGGTGAACGGGTTTGCGTGCGCACCCAGTCGGCCAGCGCGGTATCGCCTTTGGCCGTAAGAAACGCCAGGAAGGCGTCACGGAAACGCTCACCATTGTGCCGCAGATTGTCGCAGTTCAGCAGCGTAACCGGCGGACCGCCTTGCGCAACACGCTGTGTCAGAATATGGCTGAGTGCACCGTAGAGGGTGCGGATATCGCCACCCAGATCGGCCTTCACATCTGCCTGATTGAGATCCAGGGTAAACGCGGGCGTCAGGTAGTAACCCGCTTCGGTCACGGTAAAGCTAATCACACGCGTTTCCGCACTGGCCCCCTGCTCGATCAACGCACTGATATCACTATCCCAGGGCAAAATTTTGCGCAGCGAAGTGATGGTTTCGTAGTCGCGCTTACCTTCAGGCGTCACGGTTTCCAGCACATATTCTCCCTGCTGCGCCGCGAGCTGATTGAGCAGCGGCACTGCGTCATTACGGATATTGCCGAGCGCGATGCTCCAGCTTTCATCACCCTGCTCACGCAGTTTATGCAGATACCACGCCTGATGTGCACGATGAAAAGATCCCGCGCCGATGTGCATCCACACTGATTGGTTGTTCATAATCGCCTCATTTAAACATTTGCCACACCTAAGGGCATTTGCCCGATGACCTGTAGCATAGTGCCTATTACGAAGATCCTTCTGCGAGCTGAGTCACAAATAATATTTTTGCTCCCATCCTGGGCTTTTGCTCAGTTAGTGCTTTTCGACCCGCACGGCGTTAAGATGTCCCCTCAAATTCGACGGAACATCGTGATGAGCAGAGAAGAAAAAAAGCAGGAGCTGGCCGCACGTGCCGCATGGATGTATTACGTCGCAGGCGTGACACAGCAGGAGATTGCGCAGGCATTGGGATTGTCACGACAGGTAGCGCAGCGGCTGGTATCCAGTGCACGTGAAATGGGCATGGTGAACGTAAAAATTGATCATCCCGTCACACACTGTCTGCAGCTGGCGCGTGAGGTACAGGCGAAGTTTGGTCTGGATTTGTGCCGCGTTGTGCCATCTGCCAGTCTGAATGATGAGGCTATTCAACAAATGCTGGCAGTTGAAGGCGCGGCGGTGATGACACAATTCATCAATGAGGAAACGCCTCAGGTGTTCGGTATTGGTTCCGGTAAAACCCTGCGCTCAATGATCGATGCGCTACCCTGGGTTGATCGCCCGCAGCATCATTGCGTTTCCATGATTGGTGCCATTGCGCGGGATGATTCCGGTACACGCTATGACGTACCGTTGAAGATGGCCGAAAAGATGCAAGGTAAGTATTTCTTTATCCCCGCCCCCTTATACGCCGACACCCCAGAGGATAAAGCGATGTGGGTGCAGCATAAGGTTTACCAGCGCGTCATTGATCGCGCATTACAGGCGGACGTGGCTTTTGTGGGTATTGGCGAAGTGATGCCGGGCTGTCCTTTGAATGCCGAGGGATTCATCACAGATGCGCAGGTCGAGGCGCTAAATGGGCGCGGCGTGGTGGGCGAAATGCTCGGTCACTTTTTCAATCAGCAGGGTGAGCGGGTATGGGGCGAAACGGATGAGCTACTGACCAGCGTGCGACTGGAAAGCCGGACTCAGCGTAAAATTATTGGCTTTGCGGGTAGCGAGCGCAAGTATCCAGCAATCCGTGCCGCATTACAGGGCGGCTGGGTATCGGGACTGGTGACCGATGAGGATACGGCGCTGAAGCTACTGCAAAAGTGATATCTCAGCATGGATGCAGAGTGCGAGGGCAGAACGCAGAGATGACGCAAAATCTCAAACGCGGCTCGCACTTATTCTGCGCAGGGCACGTTACGCCGGTGCCCTGATTCCCTCGCCTTAACTAACATCTAACCGTTACTTCAGCGATCCCTTGAGGAACTGCTGTAAACGCGGGCTTTTCGGACTGCCGAACAGTTCCGCAGGCGGTCCCTGCTCTTCGATTTTACCCTGATGCAGGAAAATGACATGGCTGGAGACGTGACGGGCAAACTCCATCTCGTGGGTCACGACCACCATGGTTTTGCCCTCCTCAGCCAGCTTCTGCATGATGCGCAGTACTTCCCCGACCAGCTCCGGATCAAGCGCCGAAGTGGGTTCGTCAAACAGCAACACCTCTGGCTCCATCGCCAGCGCGCGCGCAATCGACACACGCTGCTGCTGACCACCGGAGAGGTGAACCGGATATTTTGCCTGCGCCCGCGCATCAATCCCGACTTTATCGAGGTATTTGATGGCACGCTCACGCGCCGCCGCTTTACTCAGCCCCAGCACCTGAATCGGGGCTTCCATCACGTTTTCCAGCACGGTCATGTGACTCCACAGATTAAAGTGCTGGAACACCATGGTCAGGCTGGTACGTAACGCGCGCAGCTGCTCTTTGTCAGCCACTTTGAGCTGACCATCTTTGTCACGGACTAAGGTGATTTGTTGGTTATTCACCATGATGCTGCCTTCACTCGGTTTTTCGAGGAAGTTGATGCAGCGTAAAAAGGTACTTTTCCCTGAGCCGGACGATCCAATGATACTGATCACATCGCCCGCTTTAGCAGTTAACGAGACCCCTTTCAGCACTTCATGTTCACCGTAACGCTTATGCAATTCGGTGACGCTTAATTTATTGTCAGCCATAGTTCTACTCAATGCGATGAAGAGGGTTTCACGTGGGCCAGCCAGCGACGTTCCGCCAGGCGGAACAGGCTGATCAACACGTAAGAGATAATCAGGTACAACACAGCCGCCAGACCAAAGGCGGTAAACGGCTGATAGGTCGCCGAGTTAATATCCCGCGCGATTTTAAGCAGATCCGGCACGGTGGCGGTGAAGGCCAGCGCCGTGGAGTGCAGCATCAGAATCACTTCGTTGCTGTAGGCCGGCAGTGCCGTACGCAGCGCCGATGGCAGGATAATGCAGCGATAGAGTTTAAAGGTGGAGAAGCCGTATGCCCGTGCCGCCTCAATTTCACCGTGTGGCACCGAGCGAATCGCACCGGCAAAAATTTCCGTGGTGTAGGCGCAGGTGTTGAGGGTGAAGGCGAGCAGCGTACAGTTCAGACCACTGCGGAAAAAGGCATTCAGCAGTTCAGTGCCTTTCACAATCTCCAGCGTGTACATGCCGGAGTAGAACACCAGCAGCTGCACATAGAGCGGCGTGCCGCGAAAGACGTAGGTGAAGAGCCAGACCGGAAAGCTGATAAACCGGTTAGGGGAAACCCGCGCTATCGCCAGCAGGATTGCCAGACATCCGCCAATGGTGATCGAGAGGATCAGCAGCCACAGGGTGATAGCTACACCGGTAAAACGATAACCGTCAGTCCAGAGCAGCGATTTCCAGTATTCCTGAATAATATCAATCATAACTCGCCCTCTTCACACCCACCGTATAGCGCCGGTTCAGCCACCACAGCACACCGTTTGACAGCGTGGTGAATACCAGATAAATCACACCGGCCACAATGGCGAAGTAGAACGGCTGCCAGGTACTTTTTCCTGCCAGCTGCGTCGCCTTCACCACATCTTCCAGCCCCAGCAGCGAGACCAGCGCGGTGGCTTTCAGAATCACCTGCCAGTTGTTGCCGATGCCTGGCAGCGCGTAGCGCATCATGGCCGGAAACAAAATGCGGCGGAACACCTGCGCGCCGGTAAAGCCAAACGCGGTTGCTGCTTCAATCTGCCCCTGAGGCACGGCCATAAAGGCGCCGCGGAACGTTTCGGTGAAGTAGGCACCATAGATAAAGCCGAGCGTGATGATACCGGCGACCATCGGGTCGATATCAAACTGCGCCATACCCAGCGCATCGGTTATCTGGTTGAGGACAATCTGCAGACCGTAGAAGATCAGCAGCATCAGTACAAGGTCTGGCACGCCACGAATCAGCGTGGTGTAGCCTTCAAAAATCATCGCCAGTGGCCGGCTGCGCGACAGTTTCGCGCCTGCGCCAATCAGGCCCAGCAGCACTGCCAGCACGACGGAAGTGAGCGCCAGCTCCAGCGTCACCAGCGTGCCCCGAAGAATTACATCAGAATAGCCATACAGCATCGAGAGGGTCCTGTCGTGGGGTGAAAACGAAACGCTGCCCGCAAGCGAGACGGGCAGTTTAGCTTTACCTCTCTGTTGCAGATGCCATCCGCCATTAGCGGAAAAGAACCCGATTCTGCACCTGGCAGAACCGGCTCAGACCCGGCAAAACGGACACAGAGGGTAAAGCGACAGGATGGTTAGTCGCCGTACACGTTGAAATCGAAGTATTTCTTCGCAATCTTGTCGTAGGTGCCATCTTTACGCATGTCAGCAAAGGCTTTGTCGATGGCGGCTTTCAGTTCGCTGTCATCTTTACGCAGTCCCATGCCGGTACCGACGCCAAAAATCTTGTCATCTTTCACGGCCGGACCGGCGAAGGCGTAATTTTTACCGACCGGCTGCTTCAGGAATCCTTCGCTGGCCTGCACTTCATCCTGGAAGGCAGCATCAATACGACCGGCATTCAGATCCTGATAGACCAGATCCTGGTTTGCATAAGGCGTGACGTTCACCCCTTTTGGCCGCCAGTTCTGATTGGCGTAAGTTTCCTGCGTGGTGCCCTGCAGCAGGCCGATGTTTTTGCCTTTCAGCGACTCAATGGTCGGCTCAATTTTCGATCCCTTCGGCGCGACTAAACGCGCGTTCGCGGCGTAGAGTTTTTCCGAGAAGGCGATCTCTTCCTGACGTTTCGCTGTGATGGAAAGTGAGGAGATGATGGCATCAATTTTCTTCGCTTTCAGCGAAGGGATCAGCGCATCAAAGTCGCTCTCTACATAGGTACATTGGGTATGAATACGTTTACAGATTTCGTTAGCGAGGTCGATATCGAAGCCCACTAACTTGCCTTGCGCGTTTTTCGACTCAAACGGTGGGTAAGTTGGATCTGTGCCGATACGGATTGAACCCGGAACCGCCGCGAAAACGCTGGCAGCACTGGATAAGCCCAGCATCAGGGAAAGAGCCAGAACACGCTTTTTCATAGATTACCCTCAAGTGAAGTGCTTTTTGTTATGTGGTTCGTGATGTGTTTGCGCAAAGTAATTTGCATGTTTCATGCCAGTTCTGCAAGTTAACCACGCTGTTAGCGTGATGTCAGACAGGCGAAAACGCTGTGTTTGTGAGGGGAATATAGCAGTGAAGTAAAAGAGAAAAAGCGACGTTGTTAACTTTTGGTGCGTCAAATGCACGAAGAGTGATCCGAGGCGCGCTTATGCACTAAATAAGTGCGCCAGCGGAACTTTATGCACCCTGCCAGCGCGTGAAGAGATCTTCCGATAATTCGATATCAAACTGGTCGATAACCCGGTTAACGGTCTGATCGATCAGCTGATCGATCGTTTCAGGCCGATGATAGAATGCCGGCACGGGTGGCATAATAATGGCACCCAGCTCTGCGGCAGTGGTCATCATTCGTAGATGGCCAACATGCAGCGGGGTTTCGCGCACGCACAGCACCAGCTTACGCTGCTCTTTTAACACCACGTCAGCCGCACGGGTCAGCAACGAGTCACTGTAACTGTGGACGATGCCAGAGAGCGTTTTCATTGAGCAGGGTAAAATCGCCATGCCCAGCGTTTTAAACGATCCAGATGAGATATTTGCTGCAATATCGCGCACGTCATGCACCACATCGGCCAGCGCCTGCACGTCACGCAGCGAATAATCGCTCTCCAGTCCCAGCGTCTGACGCGCCGCCTGACTCATGACCAGATGCGTTTCTACTTCTTCCACCTGCTGCAACACCTGCAGCATGCGCACGCCATAGATCACCCCGCTTGCGCCAGAGATGCCAATGATGAGTCGTTTCATATTCCAACCTTATGTCAGCCAATGGGCCATCATACGCGGCCTGCGGGTTTCTGAAAACAAACAGGGCGGGATTGCTCCCGCCCTGTTTTATGCTGCCCGCCTGCTGAAGGTATCAGCCTTCGTTATGCAGCTCGAGGTTTTCGACTTCGTTCTGCCGCTGAAGCGCTTTGGCATCATCATTACGCAGCGACTCAAGATACTCCAGATATTGCTGATCGACATCTTTCGTCACGTAAATGCCGTTGAACACCGAGCACTCAAATTGTGCAATGTCCGGATTCTCTTCGCGAACCGCTTCGATCAGATCGTCCAGATCCTGGAAGATCAGCGCATCGGCTTTAATCAGCTGGCGAATCTCTTCCACTTCACGGCCATGCGCAATCAGTTCCGTGGCGCTGGGCATATCGATACCGTAGACGTTCGGGAAACGAATTTCCGGCGCCGCTGACGCCAGATAAACCCTTTTTGCGCCCGCTTCACGCGCCATCTCAATAATCTGCTCTGAGGTGGTACCGCGAACAATAGAGTCATCCACCAGCAGCACGTTTTTATCACGGAATTCGGCGCGGTTAGCGTTGAGCTTGCGGCGCACCGCGCTGCGACGTAACTGCTGGCCCGGCATGATAAAAGTACGGCCAACGTACCGGTTCTTCACGAAGCCCTGGCGATAGGGTTTGTCGAGAATACGTGCAATTTCCAGCGCGATATCGGTGGAGGTTTCAGGAATCGGAATCACAACGTCGATATCGAGATCTTCCCACTCGCGCGCAATTTTCTCACCCAGCTTGGTGCCCATACGGACACGGGCGCTGTAGACCGAGATTTTGTCGAGGAAGGAGTCGGGACGCGCAAAATAGACATACTCGAACAGGCACGGATTGCTTTTCGGATTTTCAGCGCACTGGCGGGTAGACAGCTGGCCCGCCTCAGTCACATAAACCGCTTCACCCGGTGCAACGTCACGGATGAACTCAAAGCCCAGCGTATCCAGCGCCACGCTCTCGGAGGCGACCATATATTCGGTGCGGCCATCAGCGATAACGCGCTTGCCCAGCACCAGCGGACGGATACCGTTGGGATCACGGAAGGCGACCATGCCGTGGCCGATAATCATCGACACTACCGCATAGGCTCCGCGCACCTGCTGATGCACGGCAGCAACCGCAGCAAAGATGTTGTCGGCTGTCAGCGGATCGTTTTGGAAACGATCTAACTCCTGCGCAAAGATGTTCAGCAGGATTTCAGAATCTGAGGTGGTATTAACGTGACGGCGGCCCTTTTCAAACAGGTGCTTACGCAGCACATGGGCGTTGGTCAGGTTACCGTTGTGCGCCAGGGTGATGCCATACGGGGAGTTTACATAGAATGGCTGCGCTTCAGAGGCACTGGAGCTTCCCGCGGTTGGATAACGCGCGTGACCGATCCCCATATTGCCCTGCAGACGCTGCATGTGGCGTGCTTCGAAAACGTCGCTGACCAGGCCGTTTGCCTTTCGCAGGCGAAAACATTTCAGCGCATCGATAGTACAAATGCCTGCGGCATCCTGCCCGCGGTGCTGGAGCACCGTTAACGCGTCATAGATCGACTGGTTGACCGGCATGAAACCGGTGATACCGACAATACCGCACATGTTGTCATTTCCTCATTAAGCCGCACTCCCGGTCACATCACCGGGGTAAAAAACTCGACGTGCTTTTCAGGTAATCAAAAAACCACCTGATTATATAACTGAACTCGGGAATGAGTTGAGACTGTTGCCAGTCCGGACTTTTGGAAAACCCAGTGAATGTATCGAGGAAGAACAGCAAAGCGGCTACGATCAGCACACCACGCAATGCCCCGAAACAGACGCCCAACACCCGGTCGGTTCCCGACAGGCCGGTTTTTTCCACCAGCGTGCCGATAACGTAGTTCACAATGGCCCCCACAATCAGGGTCGCCACAAACAGCACACCGATGGCGATACCGTTACGAACCAGTTCGTCGTCAAAACCTGTAAACCAGACTGCAAGGTAGGCGTAGTAATGACTGGCGACAAAAAACGCGCATCCCCAGGTAACAAGAGATAAGGCTTCCCGGACAAACCCACGGACCAGGCTGACCAGAGCCGAAAAACCAACTACCGCAATAATGACGTAATCAATCCAGATCATGAACTCTTCCAGCGCCAGTGCAATTGCACCCCTGCATCCAGTTCGGGGCGCATTCTAACAGAAAAAGAAAACGTTTGCGTAGCGGTTTTCTTTTTCTGCATCCATAAAAAAGGCGATGAAAAAAAACGCTATCGCCCGGGTGATTCTCAGCCGGACAGGCCGTTGAAAATCGTCAATTTTTTTCACGGCAGCGCGCATTAAACGCGCTGCCTGAGGGGTAAAAGACGCTGCCTGTTACTGCTATCGGCAGCGCCAATCGCCCGTTTTAGCGGGCGCTGTAGGGTTTCACGACACCGCCCAGTCCTGAGATACTTTTCAGCTCGCCAACCGCACTCTGCATTTTGGCTTTCGACGCATCAGGCCCAACGTAAATGCGGGTGATCTGACCCTGTACCGGCGTTGAAGGCACGGTAAAGGCGCGATAGCCCGACAGCCGCAGCTGCGCGACAATCTCATTCACTTTGCTGGCGTTTTTCAGCGCACCTAACTGCACCACATAAGCCTGCCCTGCCGGCGCTGTCGTCTCTGCCGTTTTCGGCGGCTCTTCCTGCTTCGGCTGTTCGACCACTTTAGGCTGTTCAACCGGTTTAGGTTTAGGCTGCTCCACGACTTTTGGCTTCTGCTGTTCGACCGGCTTCTGCTTAGGCTGCTCTGTTACTTTCGGTTTCTGCTGCTCAACGACCTTCGGCTTCGTCACCGTCTGTGCGGGCACAGACTGATGGACCGGCGGCGGCGAGACCACTACCGGATCGCTCTCGTCTTCCGGTTGAGTCCGACCCTGCTCTGCCGTAGCGTTGGTTTTACCGTTGCCATTGCTGCTGCTGACCGCATTGCCCGCGCCTTCCGGCGGCTGTGCCGGCAGCGACTGGGTTACCGGCGGCACCATTTCGCTGTCCTGCTGATCGTCAGGTTTCGGCACCAGCGGAATGGCGGCGAACTCCTCTTTGTAATGCTTTTTCTGACCATCCAGCAGCCCTGGCAGCACAATCACGCCAACGGCGACCAGAATAACGGTGCCGACTAAACGGTTCTGAAACTTACTTGCCACGTCCTTTCTCCGTTTCAATCGATTCCATGACCTGTGCAACGGTGTGGAATGAACCACAGACCAGCACAATGTCCTGCGGCGCTGCCCGCTGGCGTGCCTGCTGCCAGGCGAGCTCAACCGAACTAAAAGCCTCGCCCTGCGACAGGTTGTTCAGCAGTTGCTCAGCACTGGCGCCGCGCGGACCCTCGAGGGGCGCGCAGTACCAGGTATCGACCACCGGTGCCAGCGCCGCCAGCGTACCGGCGATATCTTTGTCATGCAGCATGCCCACCACGGCATGCACTTTGCCGCGTTTCGGCAGTGACGCCAGCCGCGACGCCAGATACGCTGCCGCATGCGGGTTATGGGCGACATCCAGAATAACGCGCGGTGATTCGCTGAGGGTCTGAAAACGGCCTGGCAGCATCGCCAGCGGCAGGCTGGCGCGAATCTGCGCCTCACTGACCTCAAGCCCGGAGACCCGCAGCGCCACCAGCGCGGTCGCCGCGTTAGGCAGCGGCACCTGCGGCAGCGGCAGATCGTTCAGCTCACCTGTCGCATCACGCAGTGACCAGCTTTCTGCCTGCGCATGCCACGACCAGTCACGGTTGCGCTGCAACAGCTGCGCACCTTTTTCCTGTGCGACCACGGCAATACTCTGCGGCATATCTGGTTCACCCACTACCGCAGGTTTCCCCGCCCGGAACACACCGGCTTTTTCACGCCCGATGCTTTCGCGATCCGGACCAAGCCAGTCGGTGTGATCGAGTGCAATGCTGGTGACCACCGCGACATCGGCATCCACGATGTTTGTCGCATCCAGCCGTCCGCCGAGGCCGACTTCGAGGATCACGACATCCAGCTGCGCCTGGCGGAACAGATTCAACGCAGAGAGCGTGCCAAATTCAAAATAGGTCAGCGAAATATCTGCACGTCCGGCTTCAATCTCCGCAAAACTGGCGCAGTGCTGCGCTTCACTCAGCTCCTCTCCCTGAACCCGCACGCGCTCGGTATAGCGCACCAGATGCGGTGAGCTGTACACGCCAACGCGGTAACCCGCGGCGATCAGCAGCGTTTCCAGGGTGCGACAGGTGGTGCCTTTGCCATTAGTACCGGCCACGGTAAAGACAAAAGGAGCGGGTTTCAGCAGGTCGAGACGAAGCGCTACCTGACGAATACGGTCCAAACCCAGTTCAATGGCCTGAGTATGCAGGTGCTCAAGATAATAAAGCCACGTGGCCAAAGGCGACGTGGCTTGGGGAAGGTGAAGATTGTCCATATGTCCCGTTTTGCTTATTTATACCAGGCAGGCTGCTGCTGCGGTATACGGTGCATTGGTAAGAGGTGCTTTGGACGCACCTCTCTATCTCCTGTCAGGCCTCGTTGCTTTCCGATTCAGTCGTCGCCGGAGCGGACTGTTCACCGTCATGCAGCGGTGCCGGCAGGTTCATCATTTTTGCCAGCAGGCTTGCCAGTTTGTAGCGCATTTCCGGACGGCGAATAATCATATCAATCGCGCCCTTTTCAATCAGGAACTCACTGCGCTGGAAGCCCGGCGGCAGTTTTTCACGCACGGTCTGCTCAATAACGCGTGGACCGGCAAAGCCAATCAGTGCTTTAGGTTCCGCGATATTGAGGTCGCCCAGCATGGCAAAACTGGCCGAAACACCACCCATAGTCGGGTCAGTCAGCACGGAAATATAAGGCAGACCGCGCTCACGCATTTTTGCCAGTGCCGCACTGGTTTTCGCCATCTGCATCAGCGACTGCAGCGCTTCCTGCATACGCGCCCCGCCGCTGGCGGAGAAGCAGATCAGCGGGCAGTTATCTTCTAACGCCTGCTCAACCGCACGTACAAAACGCGCACCGACCACAGAGCCCATTGAACCGCCCATAAAGGCAAATTCAAAGGCCGCCGCAACAACCGGCATGCCGTGCAGCTGACCTTTCATGACCACCAGCGCATCTTTCTCACCGGTGTCTTTCTGGGCCGCGATCAGACGATCTTTGTACTTTTTGGAGTCACGGAACTTGAGCAGATCTTTAGGTTCAAGTTCACTACCCAGCTCAACCATCGTGCCCTGATCGAGGACACTGCCGAGGCGCTCACGGGCGTGCATCCGCATGTGATGGTCACACTTCGGGCAGACCTCAAGATTACGCTCCAGCTCGGCGCGGTAGAGCACCTGACCACAGCTGTCACACTTGGTCCAGACCCCTTCCGGGATACTGGCTTTGCGCACAGGCGTTCCGGTGCTTTTATTAAGAATGCGTTCAATCCAGCTCATTGATGACCTTTCTGTTTAAAACTGACCTGGTCCAGTCGTCTTGATACTGCTGAAAACCGCTTCAGCAGACGGTAAATGTCGCTCATTAAACCACAACCTGTTCAGACTGTGGATAAAAATCTGGTCTTACCCCTGAGCGCAGCCTTACGGCTGCTTCTGCTGCTTAGCCTGACGGCGATGACGCCAGACTTCAATCACACCTGGCAGAATCGAGACCAGGATAATGCCCACAATCAGCAGCTTCAGGTTTTCCTGCACCACCGGCAGATCGCCAAACAGGTAGCCGGCATAGGAGAACAGCAGCACCCAGAGCAGCGCACCCGTTACGTTGAACAGCGCGAAGTGGCGATAGGACATATGGCCCATACCGGCAACAAACGGCGCAAAGGTTCGCACGATCGGCACGAAGCGCGCCAGGATAATGGTTTTTCCACCATGACGGGCATAAAACGCATGGGTTTTATCCAGATGGCTGCGACGGAAAATCTTCGAGTTCGGGTTACTGAACAACCGTTCGCCAAACAGGCGGCCAATGGTGTAGTTCACTGCATCGCCCAGAACCGCGGCCACCACTAATAATGCCACCATCACATGCACATTAAGATCGTTACCCGGCAACGCCGCCAGTGCGCCCGCCACAAACAGCAACGAGTCACCCGGCAGGAAGGGCGTCACCACCAGACCGGTTTCGCAGAACAAAATCAGGAACAAAATAGCGTAAATCCAGATACCGTACTGTGCAACCAGTTCGGCAAGATGCACATCAATGTGCAGAATAAAATCAACCAGAAAATGGAGAAACTCCATGGCGCGCCCTTTTAAGTCCTGAAAGTGAATTAATCCGCGAGGAACAACGGTCCCATCGACGGCTGTGGTAACGCAAAGTGGGATGGGTAATCCACCGCCACCAGATACAACCCCTCTGCCCGGGCTGTGGCTGCGGCTAATGTCCGATCCTTCGCCGCCAGCAGCGTTGCCATCCATGACTCCGGCTTATTGCCGCAGCCTATCTCCATCAGGCTGCCCACGATATTGCGCACCATGTGATGCACAAAGGCGTTGGCTTTGATATCCACAATCACGTAGGGGCCCTGACGCGTCACGTTGAGGTGAATCACGTTGCGCCACGGTGTACGCGACTGGCACTGCACGGCTCGGAATGAGGTGAAATCATTCTCGCCTAACAAACATTGCCCGGCGCGCTGCATTTTCTCCGCATCCAGTGGATGGTAAAAGTGCGTCACGCCCTGCGCCAGCACCGCCGGACGCAGACGCTGATTGTAGATCAGGTAGCGATAGCGTCGGGCCGTGGCGCTGAAGCGGGCATGAAATTCATCCGGCACCGCTTTCACCCAGCGCACCGCAATATCCGGCGGCAGATTAGCGTTGACGCCCAGCGTCCAGGCGCCATCAGGCCGCTGCGAGGTGGTCTCGAAATGGACCACCTGCCCCGTCCCGTGTACGCCTGCATCGGTGCGGCCAGCACAAAAAATGCTGACCGGATGATCGGCGACTTTCGACAGCGCGCGCTCAACCTTCTCCTGCACGCTGCGGACTTCATTCTGACGCTGCCAGCCGTAGTAATGGCTGCCGTCATACTCGATGCCGAGCGCCAGTTTTTGCGTCTGACCATCGGACATGGTTACAGATACTCCTGAACCAGTTTCTCAGCGGTTTTCACCGCCATCAGCGCGCCGCCAAAACGAATGTTGTCCGCCACTGACCAGAACTGCAGCAGTTCCGGGATACCGTAGTCGTTGCGCACAGCGCCGATGCTCAGTTCGCCGTTGCCTGAGGCATCCGTGACCGGCGTCGGCACTTCATCCTCTTCGCTCAGACGAATATCTGACGCCAGCGCCAGTTCGGCACGCGCTTCTTCCGCAGAGAGCGGGCGCAGGTTTTCGATATGCACAATCTGCGCATTACCGTAGAACACCGGAGCCTGTACGCTGCTGACCGCAATCGGTAAGCCTTCGTCCTGCAATACCTTACGCACCTGATCAATCAGGCGACGCTCACTCTCCACGCTGCCTTCTGCGTCGGCCTGTTGTGGCATCAGATTAAACGCCAGCTGACGACCAAAATGGTGTTCATCGGCCGGAAGACCGTTCAGCAGGCGGGCACTTTCCCCGGCCAGCGCATCAACAGCCACTTTGCCGTAGCTGGAGACTGAGATCAGGTTAGTCACCTGTAAACGACTCAATCCGGCCGCATCCACCAGTGGTTTAATTGCGGTCAGCAGCTGGCTTACCAGGTTATCCGCCACGCTGATGATGTTGCGATTGCGATAATCTGCCAGCACCTGCGGATTCACATCCGGCACCACCAGCGGCACATCGGGTTCCAGCGCAAACAGCTCGCTGCTGTCGATCACCAGACAACCGGCATTGGCCGCTTCATCGGCAAAGCGCGCAGAGGCGTCACGTCCCGCCACGAAAAAGGCCAGCTGCGCCTGTGACCAGTCGAACGTCTCCGCATTTTCGACCCGCACCGAGCGGCCTTCGAAACGTTTGATTTCGCCCGCGCTGTTTTCGCTGGCCAGCAAATATAATTCACCAACCGGGAACTGGCGTTCCGCCAGCAGTTCCAGTACAGCGTTCCCTACTGCGCCTGTCGCGCCAAGTAGCGCAATATTCCAGCCGTCAGACATGTTGGTTTACTCCAGACAATGACATAAAAACAGAAGGCGGTGATATTCACCGCCCAGGGATTCAGATTTATCCCCGTCGTCTTTCACGTTGCATCTTTGTTGGCTGCGTTCACTCACCCGAATCACTTACATGAGTAAGCTCATCGGGATTCGTTCTCTTGCCGCCTCAATGCAACCCGAAATCCATTGGGTATATCCCCCCAGAACCCGCCGTCATGCAGACATGCCAGCAGCGCGCGCCTTCCGTTCACTGATTAATTCAGTGCGGAAACCGCGCCAGGGCGCCTGACCTGCAGCGCCCGCTATTCCGGGGAGATGATTGCGTTAAAGCCCAGCTGGTTCAGCAGCTCAGCGGTTGTGGCGTCATCGCAGTTCACCTGCAGCGATGACCACTCGCGGCGCTCCTGATACTGCTTGCGCAGGCGATCAAACTCGCCGGGTTTCGCCGCCACTTTACGCAGGGGGGCATCATCGCGGCGCACATCATACACCAGATGCGCCAGGCGTTTCAGCGTTGGCTGATCCAGCGGGCCATTCAGGGTGATTTCACTGAATTCCGGCACCGGCAGTAAGGTACTGAGCGGCACCTGCTGCGGCTGACCAATAAAGTCGCACCAGGCTTCAAACACCTGGGTGGTGCCGCGCGCTTTGCCTTCCAGCGTGTAGCCCGCGATGTGCGGCGTGGCGATATCGACCTTATCCAGCAGCGCCAGCGACAGATCCGGCTCCGGCTCCCAGACATCCAGCACGACGCTAAGATCGTGCCGCATTTTCAGCACCTCCAGCAGCGCGCTGTTGTCCACCACCGGGCCGCGACAGGCGTTGATCAGAATAGTATTAGGCTTTAGCGCCATCAGCAGCGCCGCATCCGCCAGATGCCAGCTTTTATACGGGCCCTCTTTAAACAGCGGCGTATGGAACGTCAGAATATCAGCCTGCTCTGTCACAGCCTCCAGCGACAGGAAATCCCCCTCATCACCGCGATCGGCGCGCGGCGGATCGCACAGCAGGGTTTTGATGCCCCAGGCCTCAAGACGCTTTTGCAGTCGCCCACCGACGTTACCGACGCCAACGATGCCGACAGTGCGGTCACGCAGCTGGAAACCATCGCGTTCCGCCAGCAGCAACAGCGCAGAAAAAACATACTCCACCACCGCAATGGCGTTACAGCCGGGTGCGGCAGAGAACGCAATGCCCGCCTGCTGCAGCCAGTTCTCGTCGATATGATCGGTGCCCGCCGTGGCGGTTCCGACAAATTTCACCGGCTTTCCTGCCAGCAGGGCCTCATTAACCTGGGTGACTGAGCGCACCATCAGGCCATCGGCATCGGCCAGTTCAGCCACCGGCAGCGGACGCCCCGGCACCGCGACCACGTCGCCGGTACGGCTGAATAGCTCACGGGCATAAGGCATATTTTCATCGACCAGAATTTTCACCACGGCTTTCCTGTCAGTTACATATCAGGCAATTATTCTGGCACAAAGCGACGCGTTAGCCTAACCGTGCACGGTAGCGTTCGGGCGTGGTTCCCGCCTGTTGCTGGAACATCACAATCAGCGCCGAAGCTGAACTGTACCCCAGCTCATGGGCGATGCTCTGCACGCTTTCCCCCTGCTCCAGCAGCACAATGGCGCGCAGAAACCGCAGCCGCTGCCGCCACTCGCCAAAGGTCATATGAAGCTGCTGCTGGCAGCGCCGCGCCAGCGTCCGTTCGGTGGTAAAGACCCGCCCCGCCCAGCCTGCCAGCGTGGTGTTATCGCCCGGATGCGCTTCCAGCGCATGTAACACCGGCGCCAGAAATTTATCGTCAGAGGTGGGCAGATAACTCTCCTGTACCTGCGCCAGCTGCAGGCGATCGCGCAGCACCTCGCACAGCCGCCACTGCGCATCCGTTTCGGGTTGCTCGATTTGCTGCTCAGCAAACTCATCCATAATGGCATGTGCAATGGGATCGACCAGCAGCAGGCAGGCGCGCCAGGGCAGATCGGCGCATAACGGAGCCGCCAGATTAAAAGTACGGAACTGTGCCTGACGATGGTTATAGCTACTGTGAAGCTGACCCGGTGGGATCCAGACCGGAATATCTGCCGGTGTCAGCAATCGCTCACCCTCGACCTGCATCTCCAGTACGTGGCTTTTCACCATAATGAGCTGACCCCAGGCATGCGCATGCGGCAGATATTCGGTGCGGGCATTGGCCTGCTCATAACGCATAAAGTAGCGCAGTTGCGGCGCGTCAAGGGGCGGCTGGTAGATCACTTTCAGGGTCATTCTGTCCGCTCCACAACTAATTTTGTCCGATATTAACTATCTGAATAAATCCGGACAAGCGTACACTGCGCCTCATTATGGCGTGTGGAGAGTCAGCATGTTTTTCCTGTACCCGCTCTTTGCGGTAATAATCTGGTCGATCAACTCAATTGTCAGCAAACTCTCGGCGGATGCGATCGATCCGGCGGCGATCTCATTCTACCGCTGGTTACTGGCGCTGCTGGTGCTGACGCCCTTTGTGCTGCCCGGCGTGTGGCGCACGCGTCAGGTCATTAAACCGCACCTCTGGCGGCTGGCGATCCTTGGCCTGCTCGGCATGGTGCTCTATCAGAGTCTCGCCTACTACGCAGCACACAGTGTCAGCGCACTCTTTATGGGCATTATCGGCGCCCTCATCCCCCTGCTCACCGTGCTGCTGAGCGTGGTGATCCTGCGGATTGCGCCGACGCTCGGCATCCTGCTTGGCAGCATCATCTCCTTTACCGGTCTGGTGTGGCTGGTCAGTGAGGGTAACGTGATGCAGCTGCTGAATCATGGCCTGGGCAAAGGCGAACTGCTGATGCTGGCCGCCTCCGCCGCCTATGCGCTGTATGGCGTGCTGACACGACGCTGGGCACTGCCGCTGCCGATCTGGCAAAGCCTGTATGTGCAGATTTTATTTGGCGTCGTTCTGCTGCTGCCTGGTTTTCTGCTGGCCCCCGAGGTGGCGCTTAACCGGCACAACCTGCCGCTGGTGGCCTTTGCCGGTCTGTTTGCTTCGATCATCGCGCCGTTCCTGTGGATCCACGGTGTGCAGCGTCTGGGTGCCAGCACCACCAGTATCTTTATGAATCTGATCCCGGTATTTACCGCGGTGATCGCGGTGATTTTTCTGCATGAGCAACTACACAGTTACCACTGGATTGGCGGCGGTCTGACGCTTGGCGGTGTGATACTGGCGCAGCGGCTGCGTACCCCCTTAACCCGCCGTAAACCGGTGAGTCACCCGCTGCCCTGAATAGCGCGGCCGGCAGATTACGGGTAGCGGCTGTGGCGAGTGAGGGTACTGTTGAGGATGGCAGTGAAGAGAGTCTACAGCTGAAGCGTAAATCTCGCGCCGAAACGCATGTCCCCCGTGGGATTTCCCGGGGGCTTTTGCTATCATGGCCTATTCATTTTCCGGCGCACCCCACGCTGTTCTGTTTTCCCAAGGAATCCGCCATGCAACCACTCAGCGGCCCCGGTGTGCCGGTCGGCGATCGTTCATCTGTCAATCCGCAAACTGGCGTTACGCGTCACGGTTCAGTGGCCGGTGAACAGCCCCTCTCCCCTGCGCAGCGCACGACGTTAGAACGGCTGATCGTGCGTATCTCATCGCTCAGTAATCTTAAAGCGCCTGAACTGTGGGCGGGCGTACGCCATGAAGTGGGCGTAAAAAGTGAAGCGGAGTTGCAGTCGCGTCATTTTCCGGCAGCGGAACAGTACCTTAATGGCCGCCTTACGCAGACGCAAAATGGGCATGCCACACGCCAGCTGATGACCCAGCTCACCGATCTGCTGCCGAAAGGGAATAACCGTCAGGCCGTCAGCGACTTTATCCGTCAGCAATTTGGTCAGACCGTACTGAGCGCGCTGAGCCAGGATCAGCTGCGCCAGGTGCTGACGATGCTGCAGAACGGGCAGATGACGATTCCTCAGCCGCAGCAGATCCGCGTCAGCGATCGCACGCTGCTGCCTGCCGAGCACCATACGCTGAATCAGCAGGTGGTACGCCTGGCCGCTGCCACTGGCGAATCCACCGGTAAGCTGTGGACGGCTGCGCTGAAACTGGTCAATCTGACCAGCGGTGATCCCATCCCGTCGCGCCACTTCCCACTGCTGACACAGTATCTGCAGGTACGTCAGACGTTGAGTCAGCACAGCGCACCGACGCTGCAATTGCTGGAAGCGTCCCTGAAACAGCCGCTTGATCAGCAGGAGCGGCAGCAACTGGAGGATTACAGCCAGCAGCGTTTCCAGGCCACGCCGCAGACGGTGCTCACCGTAACGCAGACCCAGGATCTGCTGAACTTCCTGTTCAGCCGGCGCGCCGACCGGGCAGAAAAACTTCTCGAACAGCCGCTGGCTGCCAGCGAGATAAAACCCCAGCCGATCTGGTCACCCTTTGTTGCGTCGCTGCCGCCCGCGATTCAGCCTCTGGCAGAGCGCCCCCTGCTGGGCTTCTTTGTCGCACTGGTCGTCATCACCCTTTTACTCTGGGTGCTCCTCTGAGTTAACAGCCACAGAATGCTTTGGGCGCGGCGACTGGCCATTCGCCCGGTGCATCACCCCAGGTCAGCGGATGACCGTCACGTTTCCAGAAATCCAGCCCGCCAATCAACTCCTTCACCTGAAATCCCAGCGAGGCCAGTTTCCAGGCCGCTTTCGTCGAGCCGTTACAGCCAATGCCGTCACAATACGTGACATAAACTTTGCTGCGATCGAGCCGGGCCGTGGTAGTGGCATCCATCTCGCGATGCGGAAAGTTGATCGCGCCGCAAATATGCCCGGCGCGATAAGCCTCCGGCGCGCGAGCATCGATTACCACGATATCCGGGATTTGCCGCCCCAGATCTTCCGCCAGATCCCAGGCGTCGGTGTAAAAAGCGAGTTTTGCCTGCAGATAGTCGAGGCTTTGCTGCGGGGTGGCGGCCGGAATTCGTAAAACCGATGACATAGCGAT
Source organism: Pantoea sp. Ft-CA_14 (assembly GCF_024520875.1). Classification (NCBI taxonomy): domain Bacteria; kingdom Pseudomonadati; phylum Pseudomonadota; class Gammaproteobacteria; order Enterobacterales; family Erwiniaceae; genus Pantoea; species Pantoea sp. Ft-CA_14. The sequence continues at coordinate 131,035 of NZ_JALNPM010000008.1, forward strand.
TCTCCTGTTGTGGTGAGTCTGCAGTTTACGGCAAAGTGGACTGCTTACTGATACCCATTCCCCATCAGGTATAAGACCCATATGTCTTCACCGTTATTACAACTTTTCCAGCATCAGACCAGTGGCGGCGTGCGCGAGCGGCTCTGCTCTACCCTGCGACTGGCGATCAACCGGCACCATCTGCATGCTGGTCAGCAGTTGCCGTCCAGTCGGCAGCTGGCGCAGGATCTGCGTCTGTCACGTGTGACGGTGGAAGCGGCCTACGGACAGCTGGAAAGTGAAGGCTATCTGCGACGCGAGACCGGTCGCGGTACTTTTGTTGCCATCATCATCCCCACCCACTCATCATCATTTCCAGCCCGGCCTCAGCCCGTCCGTTTCTCAGCGCGGGGCCAGCAGGTACTGGCAACCGGTGGCTGTCAGGATCCCCCTTTTCCCCATGCATTCGCCGCCGGTTCACCGGAGTTACGCGCTTTTCCCCATGACACGTGGCGACGCCTCGGCAGCAGCGTGCAGCGTTCACTGGGCAGTGCCGCAATGGGATATGGCGATCCCTGCGGCTACCTGCCGTTACGCAGCGCACTCGCGGATTATCTGGCACTTTCCCGGGGCGTGGCATGCCAGCCGGAACAGGTGATCATTCTGACCAGTTCACAACAGGCACTGCAGTTACTGGCAATGATGTTCGTCGATCCCGGTGATGAGGTATGGATGGAGGAGCCGGGCTATCCTGGTGCGCGTAACGCCTTTCTGGCTGCCGGCGCACAGGTGCGCGGGATTGAGGTCGATGCCGAAGGTGCCATCCCCGCCAGCGGCAGTGCAAAACTGATGTATCTGACGCCATCGCATCATTACCCTACCGGCGTGACGCTGAGCCTGACGCGACGCCTGGCGTGGCTGGACTGGGCGCAGCGCAACCGGTGCTGGCTGATCGAAGACGATTATGACAGCGAATTTCACTACGACGAACGTCCTATCCCTGCGCTACAGGGACTGGATCGCCATCAGCGGGTGATTACGCTGGGCACCTTCTCGAAGTCGCTGTTTCCCTCCCTGCGGCTGGCCTGGATGGTGGTCCCGCCCGCGCTGATTACCCCCATAGGCCAGGCACGCAGCGTGCTGGATGGACACAGCGCCCTGCTGCCGCAGGCTGTCACCGCCGCCTTTCTGCAACAGGGACATTTCGCCAGCCATCTGCGGCTGATGCGTCAGCTCTATCACAGCCGTCGCGATCTGCTGCTGACGCTAATCGCTCAGCAACTGTCGCCGTGGATCACGCCGATTGTCAGCAGCGGCGGATTACAGGTAACTGTCAGACTGCAACAGGATGAAGCGCGATTAAGCGCACTGGCGGCTCAACAGGGTTTGCTGCTGCCGCGTCTGAGTCCGCTCTATGCCGGGCCTTCATCTCAGCAAGGCTGGATGCTGGGCTTTGCCGCACTGACGCCTGACGAGATTGTGGCAGGATGCGATACATTGCTGCGGCTGCTGCAGCGGGAGGGCTAAAACGGAGGGTTGAACGAGGTAAAGCGGATGGGCTGTAAAACAAAAAGGGCCGGCAAGCCGGCCCTTCAGAGTGCTGACGTAATAATTACGCCTGATATTTACGCATGGTCAATGTGGCGTTGGTACCGCCAAAACCAAAGCTGTTAGACATCACGGTAGTCAGCTCTTTTTCCATCGGCTCAGTGACGATGTTCATACCGGTTGCTGCCGCGTCAAGCGAGGTGATGTTGATGCTTGGCGCGATAAAGCCATGCTCCAGCATCAGCAGCGAGTAGATCGCTTCCTGCACGCCAGCCGCACCCAGAGAGTGGCCGGTCATCGCTTTCGTTGCTGAGATGTATGGCGTGTTATCGCCAAACACTTCACGAATCGCGCCCAGCTCTTTCACATCACCCACCGGGGTAGAGGTTCCGTGGCTGTTCAGATAGTCAATTGGGGTATCGACACCGTGCATCGCCATCTTCATGCAGCGCACTGCGCCTTCACCTGATGGAGCAACCATGTCTGCACCGTCTGAAGTGGCACCATAACCGACGATTTCGGCATAGATATGCGCACCACGTGCCAGCGCATGCTCCAGTTCTTCAACGACGACCATGCCACCGCCACCGGCGATAACAAAGCCGTCGCGCTCATTGTCATAAGTGCGTGACGCTTTTTCTGGCGTGTCGTTGTAACGGGTAGAGAGCGCGCCCATGGCGTCGAACTCACAGGCCATTTCCCAGCACAGCTCTTCGCCGCCGCCCGCAAAAACGATATCCTGTTTGCCAAGCTGGATCTGCTCAACGGCGTTACCGATACAGTGCGCAGAGGTGGCACAGGCGGAGCTAATCGAGTAGTTTACGCCATGAATTTTGAATGGCGTTGCGAGGCAGGCAGAGACGCCAGAGGCCATCGCTTTGGTGACAACATAAGGGCCAACCGCTTTCAGGCCGCGTGGGCTGCGCATTGCGTCAGCACCAAATACCTGGAAACGTGGGGAGCCGCCGCCTGAACCCGCAATCAGACCCACACGTGGGTTGCTCTGATACGCTTCAGCGCTAAGGCCAGAATCTTTAATCGCTTCTTCCATGGAAAGATAAGCATAGATGGACGCATCACTCATAAAGCGCACAACTTTGCGATCGATGAGGCCGGTGGTATCTAATTTAACGTTACCCCAGACGTGACTACGCATGCCGGAATCTTTCATCTCTTCAGAAAAGGTGATGCCAGAGCGTCCTTCACGCAGAGATGACAGCACCTCCTGCTGGTTATTACCAATACTGGAAACGATCCCTAAGCCAGTAATCACAGCACGTTTCATTCAATCTTCCTCATCCACTTCTTCTTAATTGGCATGCACTCTAGCGTACACTTGTACGCCGAACAAGTCCGATCAGCTATTTCCTTTTGTAAATTTGCGTCATGTCACGCGGGTCGCTAGAATCGCGCCACTGCCTGAAAAACGAGCCTTTACCGTGAAATTGACCCCGGTTGAACATGCAAAGCTAAACTGGAATGAACAGGGTACACCTGTTTCCCGAGCGTTTGGCGATGTCTATTTCTCTAATGACAACGGTCTGGAAGAGACACGCTATGTCTTCCTTGGCGGCAACGGTTTTCCCCAGCGTTTTACTGAGCATCCGCGCGATCTGCTGATCGTGGCGGAGAGCGGTTTTGGCACCGGTCTTAATTTCCTGACGCTCTGGCAGGCGTTCGATGCGTTTCAGCGCGAACAGCCCGACGCCACTTTAAAACGTCTGCATTTCATCAGCTTTGAGAAATTTCCGTTAACCCGTGAAGATTTAACTGCGGCGCAGCAGCACTGGCCCGAACTGGCCCCCTGGGCGGAGGCGCTGCAGGCGCAGTGGCCCGCTGCCCTGCCCGGCTGTCAGCGTCTGCTGTTTAATGGCGGCCGCATCACGCTCGACCTGTGGCTGGGCGATATTAACCTGCTGATGGGCCAGCTGGATGAGAGCCTGAATCGTCAGGTAGATGCCTGGTTCCTGGATGGGTTCGCGCCCTCAAAGAACCCGGATATGTGGACGCCGGAGCTGTTCGGCATGATGGCAAAACTGGCGCGGCCGCAGGGGACCTTCGCGACCTTTACCGCCGCAGGCATTGTCCGGCGCGGTCTGCAGCAGGCGGGCTTTGCGGTCATCCGCCGCAAAGGATTTGGTCCGAAGCGCGAAATGCTATGCGGGCCGTTGCAGGATGCGCCTCCGCTGCCCGCCGCACAGCCCTGGTATCATCGTCAGGCTGCGGAGCAGCGTGATGTAGCCCTGATTGGCGGCGGCGTCGCCAGTGCCACCCTGGCGCTGGCGCTGCTGCGTCGCGGCTGGCGGGTAACGCTTTATTGCGCCGATGAGGCGCCCGCGCTGGGCGCATCCGGCAATCGTCAGGGAGCGCTCTATCCGCTGCTCAATCAGCACGACCCGGCGCTTGCCACTTTTTTCCCCTCGGCCTTCAGCTTTGCCCGGCGGCTCTATGATCAATTAACCGTCACCTATGAGCATCACTGGAGCGGTGTGCTGCAGTTGGGCTGGGATGAGAAAAGCCGTAAGAAGATCGATCAGATGCTGGCGATGGACCTGCCTGAAATCATCGCCTGTGGCGTCGATGTGGCAGAAGCTGAAAAACTGGCAAATGTTGAACATGGCTGTGGCGGCATTTTCTATCCGCAAGGCGGCTGGCTCTCACCGGCAGAGCTGACCACCGCGATGCTGGCGCATGGCGAGACCCAGGGATTGCGCATTCACTGGCTGCACCGGGTGAACGCGCTTTCCCGGGAGGATGATCACTGGACGCTGACGTTCAGCGATCGTCCGGCGGTGCGTCATCCGACCGTCGTACTGGCAAACGGTCATGCGATTGCCGACTTTGCGCAAAGCGCCCCGCTGCCGACCTATCCGGTGGCCGGTCAGGTAAGCCATGTTCCCTCCACGCCGGGCCTCAACGCGCTGCAAACGGTGCTCTGTTACGACGGCTATCTGACGCCTGTCAGCCCGCAGTTTGGTACGCACTGTATCGGGGCCAGCTATCACCGTGGCGATACCGCAACCGCGTATCGGGAGGAGGATCAGCAGGAGAACCGCAGCCGCCTGCTGCATTGCCTGCCTGACAGCAGCTGGGCCGAAACGGTGGATGTCAGTGACGGAGAGGCGAGAATGGGGGTGCGCTGCGCCACCCGGGATCACCTGCCGATGGTGGGCGGCGTGCCGGATTATGCTGCTACGCTGGCGCAGTATGCTGATTTACCGGCACAGCAGGCGGCAGGCAGCGATATCGCTGACGCACCCGATCTTGCGGGCTTGTATCTGTTTGGGGCGCTGGGATCGCGCGGCCTGTGCAGTGCGCCGCTGGCAGCCGAAGTGCTGGCAGCTCAGCTGGCGGGCGAGCCGCAGCCTCTGGATGCCAGTACCCTGGCAGCACTCAATCCGAATCGTTACTGGGTGAGGAAATTACTGAAGGGAAAAGCCGTTTAGCGGACGCTAAGGGCGGCACGCCGCCCTGCACCACTACGCGGAGAGCTGGCGTGCCTGAACAAACAGGTTATCCCACATCCCGACCACTAATGCCTGATCGCGCGGCGAGAGTTCTCCGGCAGCAATGGCATTTTGCAGACTGCGGGTCACCTGAATCTGCAGCGCTTCTGGCGTATGTTCGCCCAGTTGCTCCACTTCAGCGACGGCCAGTGTCAGATGCCCGCGCAGATAACCGCTGGCGAACAGCTCATCGTCACTGGCATGCTCGACCATGTCGTCAATCAGGGCCAGAATACGCGCTTCAAATTCTGCGATCATCTCAATTCCTCTTTTAATAATGCCTTTCTGCATCACAGATCGTCCGGCCAGGGAAACTGCGATGCTGTTAATGAAGGCCTGCCATAAAATTCCGCCAGGGCGGTAATAAAACGCGCGGGACGGTCGGGAATGCCCGACGTCAGATAGCTCATGACCTGAGCATGCACTTTACGCTGGAACGCAATGCGATCCGGCTCACAATCTCCGTCGAGATTGTCACAACTCACGTTGAAGGGAAAGCCTGCCGCCGTACAAAACATCCATTCCAGCGCCTGTGGCTTCACTTCCACCGCTTCAAACTGACTCTGGGTCAGCGCATCGCGGCCATCCGGACAGTACCAGTAGCCAAAATCGACCAGTTTGCGGCGCGCTTCACCGGCGATGCACCAGTGAGAGATCTCATGCAGGGCGCTGGCGTAGAAGCCGTGAGCAAAGACCACACGGTTCCACGGCGATTCGGCATCAGCAGGAAGATAGATCGGTTCATCATCGCCTTTAATTAGACGGGTCTGAAATTCATCGCTGAAACAGCGATCAAACAGCGTGATCAGCTGTTCATAATGATGTGTCGGGTTCATGACGGTATCAGGTTTTAGGTTACGATTGCAGCGTGGCAAGCCAGGCCATAACGGCGCTGCCATGGCTGTCCCACAGTAATTTAATGCTCATGACGGCAGACACAATCACCACCATCGGGCGGATCAGCTTCTGTCCGCGGCTCAGCACCAGTCTTGCGCCCAGACGCGCGCCGCAGAAAGCGCCGAGCATCATGATCAGGCCGGTTCCCCACACCACTTTGCCGCCGAACATAAAGAACAGCAGGCTGCCGAGGTTCGAGGTGAAATTGAGGACCTTGGCATGGGCGGTCGCTTTGGCAAGGTTGTAGCCGCAGAGCGTGACGAAAGCCAGCGCATAAAAAGAGCCTGCGCCCGGTCCGAAAAATCCGTCATAGAATCCCACAGCTCCGCCGCCGACCAGGGCAAAGGCCAGACCCTGCAGACGGCGCGCGCGATCCACTTCGCCGAGTCGCGGCATCAGCAGGAACCACAGACCGATAGCGATTAAAAACAGCGGCAGCATCTGGCGCAGGAAATCCGCCTGCAGGCGCTGAATCAGTATCGCGCCCAGCACGGAACCCAGCAGCGTCATGGCAATGTTCAGCCACTGTTCATTCAGATTGACCGCACCACGCCGGATAAAGTAGAGACTGGCGGAAAACGATCCACCGACCGATTGCAGTTTATTGGTCGCCAGCGCCTGGGCCGGAGAAAGGCCCGCCGCCAGCAACGAAGGTACCGTAAGTAATCCCCCGCCACCCGCGATTGAATCAATAAAACCGGCGAGCATGGCGATTAAAAACAGCAGCCCGACGAGCAGCGGGCTGACCACAAACCAATCCATGGAATCCCTTACAGTAGATGTTTATCCAGCAGGGCCTGACAGGCAGGCGGTAATGGCGGCGGCTCACGTTTCACCGGTGCGCCCGAACCAGGCTGTTTCGGCAGGAACCAGCTCTGCAGCTCTGCGCCGCAGCCATCGCCAGCAGGCGGTGCGGGCTGATCTTCACAGCCGATACTGCCCGCCGGGCAGCGCAGGCGCACATGCATATGGGCCCGGTGAGCAAACCACGGGCGCACTTTACGCAGCCAGTCACGATCGTTACCCGCATCGGCACAAAGCTGCTTTTTAATCGCCGGATTGACGAAGATCCGTGTCACATCATCATCTTTGGCGGCCAGTTTAATCAGGCTATCAATTTCCGGCTGCCAGTGACGCGCAATCACATTTTTGTCACCCGGCCCGACCAGATCGAGCGGCTGCGGTTTCAGCAGTTGCTGGGCGCTCCAGCGGGTTTTCGGCAGTTGCAGCCAGATATCGACATCCAGCCCGGTCTGATGGCTGGCGTGACCGCTGCTGAAACGCCCGCCTGCTGCCATGCCCATGTCACCAATCAGCACGTTGCCCAGTTGCAGGTTATGCACCTGCGTACTGAGACGCTGAATAAACTGAATCAGATCGGGATGACCAAAGTAGCGCCGCTGATCCTGACGCATCACCTGATAGTGCGGTGAATTCAGCGGCAGCGCCTCGGCGCCAACAATACAGCCGTTGGCAAAGCCACCGATTGACTGCGGTGCGCCGGTGATCGGCTGCTGGATGCGTTGCCACGGCGTCGCCGCCAGGCTGGAGGCGCTGATCAACAGCGCACTCAGGGTAAGCAGAAGAGCCTTCATGGCATCACCAGCGCGGTACGGAGCTGTTAACGTCACCGTTCTGCGCCCGCTGGCGCAGCAGATGATCCATCAGGACGATCGCCATCATCGCCTCGGCGATCGGCACTGCGCGGATCCCGACGCAGGGATCGTGGCGGCCTTTGGTGATCATCTCCACTTCTTCGCCGTCGCGGGTAATAGTTTTACCCGGCACGGTGATGCTGGAGGTTGGTTTCATCGCCAGATTGGCGCTGATGGTCTGGCCGCTGCTGATGCCGCCCAGAATGCCCCCGGCGTGGTTGCTCTGGAAACCATCGTGGCGGATCTCGTCGCGATGCTGACTGCCGCGCTGGTTAACCACCGCAAAGCCGTCGCCGATTTCAACGCCTTTAACGGCATTAATACTCATCAGCGCATGCGCCAGATCGGCATCCAGTCGGTCAAATACCGGCTCGCCCAGGCCTGGCGGCACGTGATCTGCCATGACCGTGACTTTAGCGCCAATGGAGTCGCCCTCTTTTTTCAGGCCGCGCATCAGTTCATCCAGCGCCTCCAGCTTGTCCGCATCCGGGCAGAAGAACGGATTCTCTTCCACGATGCTCCAGTCTTTCAGCTCACAGGCGATGTCACCAATCTGTGACAGATAGCCGCGCACCACGACACCGTGTTTCATCTGCAGGTATTTCTTGGCAATCGCACCGGCCGCCACGCGCATCGCGGTTTCGCGCGCCGACGAGCGTCCACCGCCACGGTAGTCGCGCTGACCATATTTCTGCTCGTAGGTGTAATCAGCATGGCCCGGACGGAAGAGATCTTTGATAGCGCCGTAATCCTGCGAACGCTGATCGGTATTTTCAATCAGCAGGCCAATCGAAGTACCGGTAGTCACACCCTCAAAGACGCCGGACAAAATTTTCACCTGATCCGGCTCGCGGCGCTGCGTGGTATAGCGCGATGTGCCAGGACGGCGGCGATCAAGATCATGCTGAATATCCGCTTCGGTCAGCGGAATACCTGGCGGCACACCATCAACGATACAGCCCAGCGCAAGCCCATGGGACTCGCCAAAGGTCGTTACTCGAAAAAATTGCCCGATGCTGTTTCCGGCCATGCTGTTTCCTTCTCAGGGTTCGGCGGGCGATGCTTCGCCCCACTTTTAGTCTTTGTAAAAAGAGAAATGGTGTTTTGCGTCGACAATCTGCTGGCGCGTCAGCGTAAAGACGCCGTCACCGCCGTTGTCGAATTCCAGCCAGGTAAAGGGCACGTCGGGATACTGTTCGATCATGTGCACCATGCTGTTGCCCACTTCGCAGACCAGGACGCCCTGCTCGCTGAGATAATCTGGTGCACAGGCCAGAATGCGGCGTACCAGCTTCAGGCCGTCGCTGCCTGCCGCCAGCCCCAGCTCCGGTTCGTGGCGATATTCGTTCGGCAGATCATCCATATCTTCCGCATCAACATACGGCGGATTGGTGACGATCAGATCATATTTCAGCGGTGGCAGTTCGCGGAACAGGTCAGCGCGAATCGGCGTAACCTGATGAATCAGACCATGTTCTTCAATGTTCTGCTCGGCAACCGCCAGCGCACCGGTAGAGATATCCACCGCGTCCACTTCCGCTTCCGGGAAGGCATAGGCGCAGGCAATCGCGATGCAGCCGCTGCCGGTACACATATCCAGAATATGATGGGGTGGCGTGCTGACCAGACCGGCAAAGCGGTTCTCAATCAGTTCGCCAATCGGTGAACGCGGCACCAGCACGCGCTCATCAACAAAGAATTCGTGGCCGCAAAACCAGGCTTTATTGGTCAGATAGGCGACCGGAATGCGCTCGTTAACGCGACGAATGACGCGCTCGACGATCAGAAGACGTTCGCTGGCGGTCAGACGCGCATTGCGCATATCTTCAGGAATATGCAGCGGCAGCCAGAGTGACGGCAGGACCAGTTGAACGGCTTCGTCCCAGGGATTGTCTGTGCCATGTCCGTACCAGATTCCGGCAGCGGAAAAGCGGCTGACCGCCCAGCGCAGCATGTCCTGAATGGTGTGCAGTTCGTTCACTGCCTCATCGACGAAAATTTTGTCCACGTAGCCCTCCGCAGGCCTTTTGCTAAATCGGCCAGTAGTGTGCCATGAAGCCGGGGAGAATTCAGCGCAGCGAGGTGAAAAAGCTGACATTTAATGACGCTTAACGGTAAGGTATCGACTCTGCTGTGTGACAGCCTTTTCTGATATGACTGACCTGCCATGAGTAAAAAAACACCACTAAGCCCGGATGACCAGGCGCTGTTTCGCCAGTTAATGACGGGTACACGCCAGTTAAAACAGGACACGTTTGTCCACAAAGCGCCGGTTAAAACCCGCCACATTCCGGTAAAGCGTCTGCTTTCAGAGCAGGCGGACAACAGTCATTACTTTTCGGATGAGTTTCAGCCACTGCTCTCAACGGAAGGTGCCACCCGTTATGTGCGCGCCGATGTCAGCCATTTTGAGCTGAAGAAATTACGTCGTGGCGACTATACGCCAGAGATTTTCCTCGATCTGCACGGCTTAACGCAGCAGCAGGCCAAGCAGGAACTGGGGACACTGATCGCCGCCTGCCGCCGTGAACATCTGTTCTGCGCCAGCGTCATGACCGGTCATGGAAAGCATATTCTGAAGCAGCAGACGCCGCTGTGGCTGGCCCAGCATCCGTGGGTGATGGCTTTTCATCAGGCACCCAAAATGTTCGGCGGTGACGCCGCACTGCTGGTTTTGATTGAGATTGAGGAGTGGCAACCGCCTGAATTGCCCTGAGAAGGGCCGGAATGATCGGCCCACAGACGTCAGATTGCTTTAGCCAGCTTTTTGGGACTGACCTGCCACAGCAGTTTACCGGCACTCGCTGCGGGATCGAATTCCACGCAGGCAATAGCGGAAGTGGCGAACATTGGCGGTGCTTCCTGCGGGCACAGTTCAGAGACTAAATACCCCACCAACGGTAAATGTGAAATCACCAGAGCCGATTTCACGCCTTCATTCGCCAGGGCCTGCAGATAGCACCCGACCATCTCCGGATCGCCGCCCGGCGTTAATTCCGGCAGAACGTCCTGGCTTTCCGGCAGGGGAAAGGCTTCACGCACGGTCGCGAGCGTTTGCTGCGCGCGTAAATAGGGACTCACCAGGACACGCTCAATGTCCGGCGTCTGGCTGTTAAGCCAGTTGGCCATCTGACGTGATTCATTGCAGCCACATAAGGTTAAAGGCCTGACTGAATCACTGGCTGCTTCCAGAGCCGCATCGCCGTGACGCATGATAAAAACTTGCATAAAGCACCGCTGTTGTTTGTCGACATCGCCCGACGCGTAGCGCCTGACTCTTCACTCTGCGAATGAACGCTGTGTTTTACCCTAATGGCTTTAGTATAGTCAACCGGTTGTTTATTAAATAAGCACTTCTCAGAATCATGCTGCGCCGCACACTCTGGCGGCGCTTTTCTAAGCCGCTGAATCGGATTGGTTATTCCATTTTCAGCAGAAATGTAAAATTTCGTCTATTTTGCAGCCGCCTGAATCAGCGCCTCACAGGGTGTGAATCGTTCGCCATGCTGCTGCGCAAGCCGGGTTAATCTGTTGACCACTTCCGCCGCGCCCAGTTTGTCCATGTAGTGGAACGGGCCGCCTAAGAAAGGCGGAAAGCCGATGCCAAACACCGCACCGATATCCCCATCGCGGGCGCAGCGAACCACCTGCTCATCAAGACAGCGAGCCGCTTCGTTCAGCATCATCATCACGCAGCGTTCAGCAATCTGCGCTTCGCTCTGCCTGGCCTGCGGCGAGACTTTCAGCAACGTATACAGCGAAGCGTCCGGTTTTTTACGCTGCCAGCGCGGCTGGTCATAGCGATAAAAGCCTTTACTGTTTTTACGCCCCTTGCGGCCATCTTTCAGCACCGCATCAAAAGCAGCGGGGGCGGCAAAGCGTTCACCATAAGCCTGATACAGGATGGGACTGATTTTGCTGCCAACGTCGATACCGACCTCATCCAGCAGCTGAATCGGGCCGACCGGGAAACCAAACTTCACCAGCGCCCGATCAATATGGTCAATCGGTTCGCCCTCCAGCAGGCAGCGCATCGCTTCATTTATATAGGGCGTCAGGATGCGGTTAACATAGAAGCCCGGCTTGTCCGCCACCACAATCGGGGTTTTACCCTGGCTGCGCGCCAGCGCCACAATCGTCACCAGCGTCGCGGTAGAGGTATTGAGATGAGGAATCACCTCCACCAGCGGCATTTTCTCTACCGGACTGAAATAGTGCAGCCCGATGACATTCTCAGGACGCTGGGCGCCGGCGGCAATCGCCTCAATCGGCAGCGAAGAGGTATTTGAGGCAAACAGCGTATGCGGCTGACAGTGTGCCTCCACTTCGCTGACCATCTGCTGCTTCAGGGCTAAATCTTCGAATACGGCTTCAATTACCACGTCGCGCTGTGAGAAGCCCTGATAATCGATGCCGCCCGTGATACGTGCCATCTGCTGATGACGCTGTGCCGGAGTGAGCTGGCGCCGTTTAACCTTTTTGCTCAGCAGTTCCCAGCTGGTTTTCAGCGCATGGTTCACCCCTTCCAGGCTGATATCTTTAATGCGTACCGGCAACCCGGCGTTGATTGCAGTGACGCTGGCGATGCCGCCGCCCATCAGGCCGCCGCCGAGGATACCAACACGCTTGACGGTGCCGGGTTCCGCTTCACCGCCCCGCTCCTTTTTCATGGCCGTAGTCGCGAAAAAGATCCCGCGCAGCGCAACAGATTCTGGCGTCATCGCCAGCTCACCAAAAGCGCGTGCTTCAGCCTCATGTCCGGCCCGACTGCCCTGCTCCAGCCCGATGCGTACCACCTCAATAATGCGTTTTGCTGCCGGATAGTTACCCTGCGTTTTGGCTGCGGTCTGTCGGGTCGCCAGCGCAAACAGCGCCTGACGGCCAACCGGACCATGCAGCAGACGATCGCGCAGCGGCAGCGTTCGTACACTAACCTTGCCCTTTTTCACCCGGGCAATGGCGGTCTCCAGCAGAATCGCCTGCGGCACCGCGTCATCGACCACGCCCAGCTTACGGGCCTGTTTCGCCCGCAGGGCTTTGCCAGTCAGAATCAGTGGCAGCGCCTGCTGCACGCCGATTAAGCGTGGCAGCCGCTGAGTGCCGCCAGAGCCTGGCAGTAAGCCGAGTTGCACTTCCGGCAAACCGAGGCGGGTTTTATCATCCAGCGAGCAGATACGGGCATCACAGGCCAGCGCCAGTTCCAGCCCGCCACCGAGGCAGGCGCCGTGGATTGCCGCGACCACCGGGAACGGCAGCGCGTCGAGCGCAGCCATTACTTCCTGGCCCTGTTTTGCCAGCGCTTCGGCTTCCTGCGCGCTCTTACAGCGGTCAATCATGCTGATGTCTGCGCCCGCGATGAAGTTGTCCGCTTTGCCGGAAATCAGCACCAGGCCAGCCAGTTGCGGATCGCGTCGCGCTTCCGCAATGATGGCGGTGATCTGCCCGGCAAATTCCGCTTTCAGGGTGTTCATCTTCTCACCAGGGACATCGATCGTAATAATGCCGACGTGATCCAGTCGCATCTTCAGATGAAACGCATTCTGCTCCATTATTCGGCCTCCAGAATCATTGCCGCACCCAAGCCGCCTGCCGCGCAGGCTGTTACCAGTCCTAACCCGCCACCGCGACGGCGTAATTCATTCAGCGTCTGGGTGATCATGCGCGCGCCCGTGGCGGCAAAAGGATGACCATAGGCGATCGATCCGCCCAGCACGTTAAAGCGCTCTTCATTCACTTCGCCCAGCGCGTGTGGGCGATTCAGCACTTCACGGGCAAAGCGCTCGTCGCGAAACATGTGCAGGTTGCTCAGCGTCTGGGCAGCAAAAGCTTCATGCATATCGATCAGCGTCAGATCGGCCAGGGTTATGCCGGCGCGATCCAGTGCCAGTGGTGAAGCGTATGCCGGGCCCAGCAGCATATCCTGCTGCACACCAATGGCGGTAAAGGCGTAGCTGCGCAGATAGCCCAGCGGCCTGATGCCCAGTTCACAGGCGCGGCCCTCGCGCATCAGAATCACTGCCGCCGCGCCGTCGGTGAGAGGCGTGCTGTTGGCCGCGGTGACGCTGCCGTGCTGGCGATCAAATGCCGGACGCAGTCGGGCGTAATCCTCCGCTTTGGCGTTCATCCGCACGTTATTGTCCTGATCGATGGCGCTTTTCCACGGCGGCACAAAGGCTGCCATGACTTCCTGATTCAGTACCCCGGATTGCCAGGCCCTTGCGGCATGCTGATGGGATCGCAGCGCCAGCGCATCCTGTGCTTCGCGCGTGATGCCGTGACTCTTAGCCATCTGCTCCGCAGTGTCGCCCATGCGCAGGCCGGTCGAATACTCCGCCACTGCGGGCGGGACCGGCAGCAGATCACGCGGGCGCAGACGCCGCAGGATGTGCAGTTTTTGACCGAAGCTGCGGGCTTTATTGAGATCCACCAGCGCGCGGGCCAGCGTTTTACTGACCCCAATTGGCAACACCGACGAAGAGTCTGCGCCACCGGCAATACCGGCAGAGATGGTGCCCGCCAGCAGACTTTCTGCCACATTCGCTACCGCCTGAAAGCTGGTGGCGCAGGCACGGCTGACGCTGTAGGCATCGGTATGCACACTCAACCCGCTGCTTAATACAATTTCACGCGCAATGTTCGGCGCTTCCGGCATCTGCACCACCTGCCCAAAGACCAGTTGCTCGATCACCTCAGCCGGCAGTTCACTGCGCGCCATTAATTCGCTGACCACCATACGTCCCAGCTCAATGGCGGGAATGCCATGGAAGCCGGTCGCCTGGCGTAAGAAAGGGGTGCGTAATCCGTGGGTTATTGCGATGCGTTCACCATCACGCGTCAGCAGCGGCTGCGCTTTGATCATTGTTCTCACCTGTGGCTGGGACTGTGGCATCATTGCCTGAAGAGGTCTGACCTGATCAGTGTTAACCACAAGCGGGTGAGCCGCCAATATCGGAAGGGAAAAAGTGCGAAGGGAAACACGAAAATGAAAAACGCCGCAGTGACGCGGCGTAATGGGACTTAACGCAAACCGAGCTGAAAAATCATGGTTTCAGCCTGGCAGCTGAAGGTGAAATCGATATCCAGCTGCACTCCCTGATCCACTTCGCTGAAGCGCGATTCAATCAGACAGGGTTCTGATTCAACCTCGCGGGCACGTTCGGTCAGTTGCGCTAATTTCGCTTCCGCATCGGCACGCTGAGCAAACCATTCTGACCAGCTGGCGGTGCAATCGGTGTTATCCATTACCGTGCCGACATCAACACAACAACAGGCTGCGGTTTCGGTCGCACTGCATTTTTTAATGGCATCAGTCATTTCATTCTCCAGACCAGCAATTGCATAGGTTGAGCGATTTTATGGACGAAATCTTACCTGCTCGCTGAAAGATGCGCCACGCACCTGTTGCTAAGTGACGAATATCACAATAAAAATTGATCCAGAACAAACTGGAATGGTTATGCTGTCCAGGATCAGGGGCTTTTTGTTATGCAGATCGAATTTTAAGCGATCAAACCTGAAATATTTTAAAAACAATATTGCAACATGCACACAGGTCGGACCTATACTCTCCGCACTGGTCTGATATGTGCGCTTTACATCAGTCCCTACAATCCGCCGTCCTTTGTTACGCGACGTTATAGCGTTAAATAATAATTCACATGAGGTTGTGGTCATGAACCATAAAAACCTGTTTGCAAAGTCAGCCGTGGCGGCTGCAGTGGCGCTTGTCTCTTCCCACGTTTACGCTGCTGGGTTTCAGTTAAATGAATTCTCTTCGATTGGTTTAGGTCGCGCATATTCAGGCGAAGGGGCAATGGGTGATACCGCGGCGTCTGCCAGCCGTAACCCGGCGACAATGGCGTTAATGGATCGCCCGGAATTTTCTATCGGGGCTGTCTATATTGCGCCGGATGTAAATATCAGTGGTCGCAGTCCCAGTGGCCGCAGCCTGGATGCGAATAATATTGCCCCTAATCAGTGGGTACCCAATATTCATTACGTCCAGCCCATCAACGATCAGTGGTGGATTGGCGCATCTGCAACCTCAAACTACGGCTTAGCAACAGAGTTTAATAATGGCTACACCGCTGGCGGTTACGGCGGTAAAACTGACCTGATGACCGGCAATTTAAATCTCAGCACCGCTTATCGGTTTAATGAACATTTTAGTGCAGGCATCGGTTTTGATGCGGTTTACGCTAAAGCCAAAATTGAGCGTTATGCCGGTGAGTCAGGCGCGCGTCTGGGGGTTCCGGCTGATACGCAGGTTGCCCATCTGAAAGGCGATGAGTGGGGCTACGGCTGGAATGCTGGCATCCTGTATGAAGTGGATGAAAATAACCGCTTCGGCTTTACCTATCGTTCAGAAGTGAAAGTTGATTTTGATGGCGATTACAAAAGTAATCTCTCATCCCGGCTGAATGCGGTGAATAATCCGGAAGTGTCAGGCGTACCTTTTGGCACCAACGGCACCACCGTTCCAGGCGCGTTAACGCTGAATCTGCCAGAGATGTGGGAAGTGTCGGGCTGGCATAAAGTGGCACCGCAGTGGGCGGTTCACTACAGCATGGCTTACACCAGCTGGAGCCAGTTCCAGGAGCTGAAAGCCACTGGCTCTAACGGCCAGACGCTGTTCTATAAAGATGAAAGCTTCCACGATGCCTACCGCATTGCACTGGGTACGACCTATTCCTACGACAAGAACTGGACGTTCCGTACCGGTATTGCGTTTGATGACAGCCCGGTTCCGGCCGATAAGCGCTCTATCTCCATCCCTGACCAGGATCGTTTATGGCTGAGTGCCGGTACATCCTATGCCTTTAACGATGATGCCTCGGTGGATTTAGGCATCTCTTATATGCACGGACAGAAAGTGACGGTGAAAGAAGGTCCTTATACCTTTACCTCTGAAGGCAAGGCCTGGCTCTACGGCGCGAACTTTAACTACAAGTTCTGATTAGATAGCACGATTAAAAAGGGCGACTCTGGTGAGTCGCCCTTTTTCGTGGCCGTGGATCGCTTAATGGATCAGGGAGCATACGCCCTGCGCAAAGAGGCAAAAACCGCCATCTCTGGCGGCGCATCGCGGGCGATTACTCGGCGTCAATATCCTTAAGGTCATCCTGAATCGCGGCTGCGTTAGGATTATCTTCCGGCTTGAGCTTGCCGCCGCGCGCCAGGAAGTCGTGACGCTGGAAGTAAGCGTTACGGATGAAGGCGTACGGATCGCTCTGCTGTTTCAGGATTGCATCAGAGTCCAGCAGCTGCGCGCGGGTCTCAATCCCTTCAAGCGTCCATTTACCAATCGACATTGGCCAGGTCAGCCAGCCAAGTATCGGATAAAGCGTATCAACGTAGTCGCCGCCATCCTGACGCACCGTGAAGCTGCCGTAAGCAGGCAACTCAACGTAAGGCCCGTAGCCGACACCATAGTGACCGAGCGTGGTACCGAATCGGTGCGGCTCTTCACGCGCCAGTTCCGGATTCGCCTTACCGGCAACGTCAATGAAACCGCCCAGTCCCAGCACGCTGTTCAGGAAGAAACGGGTAAAGTGCACACCCGCATCACGCCCGTTACCGACCAGGATGGCGTTAACCATGCTGGCAGGTTCTTCCAGGTTGCCGAGGAAGTTGCTCAGGCCGGTACGTGCCGGCACCGGCACATAATCACGCCAGGCCACAGCGACCGGACGCAATACATACGGATCCAGCACGTTGTAGTTAAAGTTAAACATCGTGCGGTTAAAGCCTTCGAACGGATCGCTGCGCTGAGCAGGATCGCTATTCGCCGGCTTTGAACTGGCACAACCTACCAGAAGGACGCTGGCGACAGCCAGGCTGGTCAGGCGATAATTCATTCCAATCTCCCTGTGCGGATGAAAAAGGTCTACCCATCGTTCAGGTCACAGCCCGGTATCGAATCGACTTACCCGATGAGCATAGCTGACTTTGTGCCAGAGGCAGCAGGCAATGGCACGCATCATCCTGAACGCGGTCAGTTGATGCGTTCAGGGAAGCTGCTGATTAATCTCTACCGCGATCGGCTGATGCCCATCCCAGGGCGTTACGGCGCTCAGGCCCAGCCAGTCACCCGGCCGGGGATTGGCTGGGTCACGGGAGATACGCACCCGGACCTCGACCTGATGCTGCGCCGAAAGAAGGCGATCCGGCATCATGGCGTTGCTGTCATCCAGCGTCAGCGACAGCGGGAAGTGACTGAGCGGCATCCGCTTAACAGCCACCGGCACCGGTGAAGCACCGTCAGAAACCGAAATATACAACACTCCGTCCTGCGGTAACATTTTTTCTGCCTTAGGTGCCAGCGTCACGGTCAGCGCCAGCTGACGACTCTGTTGCCCGGCGGCACTTCTGGCCTTTTCGATGCTGCGGGCGATCATCGCATGTCGCGAATCACCGGCCGGCAACAGACCCAGCAGGGTCTGCCATGCGTCGATAGCCTGATCATATTGCTGCTGTCCGTAAGCATTAAATGCCAGCAGGCTAAGCGTACGCAGGTTTTGCGGATCCGCTTTAAGCAATTCCTGCAGTAGCAGTGACGCCTGACGGTTATCCTGCGGATCGGGGGATCGCGTCAGGACTTCCGCATAATCCTGCTTCAGCGCCAGATCGTTGGGAGCAAGCTGTAATGCATGCTCAAACGCCTGGCTGGCGATCTCCGCATTATTCAGCACCATGCCGAGCCGCCCCAGCATGGTCCAGTCGGCCAGATTATCCGGTTCCGTTTGCAACGCGGTACGCAATCCGAGCTGTAAACGCGCCAGCTCCTCCATGCTCAGCGGTTTAGCGCCAGGGTCCATCAGTCGGGCACGCAGCTCAGGATACGCCTGCTGCACCTGCTTCCAGCCCGTGAGCTGTGCCAGGCCACCGGTTTTCAGGTAAGTTCCCAGCGATACCCCAATCAGCACGATCAGGCCCGGCAGCAAAATCCAGCGGCTGCTGCTGTGTGATTTCATCGTCTGTGCCGGTGGAATATCCGCCAGCAGTGTCTGCTGTAACTCCCGCTCCATCAGCGGACGCTCAGCGACGACGCCCTGATCTTCATCCTGTGCCAGCTCATCTATCCGCTGATGGTAGAAGCGCTGATTAAGGCGATCGCGATCGCCTGTGCTGGCCTGACGTTGCCGCCAGCCCGCCGCCATAAACAGCGTACAGGCCGCCAGCAGTAACAGAAAAAGGGTGATCCAAAATGCACTCATTACGGCTTCCTGTCTGACTTCAGTAGCGCATTAAGACGCTGTTGCTCATCTTCATCCAGCTCACTGCGGGTTTTGCGCTGACGGCTGCGCAGGATAATCACCGCGCCGCCCAGCAGCGCAAACAGCGCCGGACCAGCCCACAAAACCAGGGTTGAGGGCGTGACCGGTGGCGAATAGCTGACGAAATTGCCGTAACGCGCCACCATATAGTCGATGATCTGCTGGCGACTCTGGCCCTGCTTCATCAGCTGATAGACTTTCAGCCGCATATCGGCGGCAATCATGGCGTTTGAGTCGGCGATGCTGTTGTTCTGACACTTCGGACAGCGTAGTGAAGCGGTCAGGTCGCGGTATTGTTCTTCCTGGGCCACCGAGTCAAATTGCAGCGTGTCGATGCTTGCCCACAGGTTGATGCTGAACAGCAGGCCGCACAGCAGTAACAGCATTCTCATGATCCCGCCTCCGCACTGTATTTCACCCACAAGGGTTTCACTTCCTGATCCCAGACGCGCGCATTGAGATCGCCCGCGTGGCGATAACGGATGATCCCCTTACCGTCGATCAGAAAAGTTTCCGGCGCGCCATAGACGCCGAGATCCAGTCCCAGCATGCCGTTGCCATCATAGAGGCTCAGCGCGTAGGGGTTGCCCAGCGTATTCAGCCAGTTAACCGCCTTGTGACGATCGTCTTTGTAGTTCAGCCCGACGACGCGAATGCCCTGCTCCGCCAGCGTATTCAGATACTGATGCTCGGCGCGACAGGTCGGACACCAGGTCGCCCAGACGTTCAGCAATATCGGTTTGCCATCCGTCAGCACGCGCTGGTCGTAGGTTTTTCCTGGCTGATCGAGTGCTTCCAGCCGGAACAGCGGCACCGGCTTGCCGATCAGAGCGGATTCGAGACGGGTCGGATCGTCGCCATCGGCATTACGTGTCAGCTGCCACAGCAGCGCCGCCGCCAGCAACAGAAACAGCATCAGGGGAATAAACAGGATTTTCTTGTTCATATCCGCTCCTCAATTCCCGCTTTTTTGCGCGAACGATAACGGGGATCAAACAGGCAGAACAGCCCACCCAGCGCCATCAGCGCACCACCGAACCAGATCCAGCGGACAAAGGGTTTGTAATAGATGCGCACGGCCCAGCCGCCATCCTCCAGCTCTTCGCCCAGCGCCGCATAGAGATCGCGGCTGAAACCCCCATCAATCGCCGCTTCGGTCATCATGGTGCGGGCGGCCGTATAAAAGCGTTTCTCTGCCTGCAGCGTCGCTTCATGTTTGCCGTTGCGCGTGACATCGATGATGCCCATGCCGCCGCTGTAGTTAGGCCCCTGCAGATTCTGCACGCCGCGGAAGACAAAGTGATAGTGATGAATATCGATGCTATCACCCGCCTTCATCCGCACATCGCGTTCCACGCTGTACTGAGTGCTGAATGCAATACCGATCACCGTCACTCCTACCCCAAGATGGCCCAGTACCATGCCCCAGTGACTGCGCGACAGGTGACGTAAACCGGCAAAGAACGGATGACGGTGAGTGGCGCGCTCATGCAGTTCCAGCAGCGTCAGCACGATAATCCAGAGTGACATCAGCAGGCCAACCACGGTCATCGCCTCAATGCGATCCTGCAGCCACCAGGGAATGATGACGGAACAGGCCAGGGTCACGATCAGCGCCAGCGCCAGCCGCTTTGCCAGCTTCTGCGGCTCATCGCGACGCCAGCGCACCAGTGGCCCGATCCCCATCAGCAGCGCAAACGGCGCCATCAGCCAGCTGAACATGGTGTTGAAGAACGGCTCACCGACCGAAATGCTGCCCAGGCCCAGTTGCTTGTGCACCAGCGGCAACAACGTGCCGAGCAGAACCACCAGCATCGCGGCAATCAGCAGCACGTTATTACCCAGCAAAAACGATTCGCGCGACCAGGTTTCATTCTGCACCCGGCCACGTACCTGCCCGCCTTTAATCGCGTAGAGCAGGAGCGAACTGCCGATAACAATCACCAGAAACGCGAGGATAAACATCCCGCGCGCCGGATCCGAGGCGAAGGAATGCACCGACACCAGCACCCCGGATCGCACCAGGAACGTCCCCAGCAGGCTCAGCGAAAACGCGGTAATCGCCAGCAGCACGGTCCAGGCCTTAAAGGTGCCTCGCTTTTCAGTGACCGCCAGCGAGTGCATCAGGGCGGTGCCTGCCAGCCACGGCATAAACGACGCATTTTCAACCGGGTCCCAGAACCACCAGCCGCCCCAGCCCAGTTCGTAATAGGCCCAGGCCGATCCAAGGACAATACCAATCGTCAGAAAGACCCAGGCCGCCGTGGTCCAGGGACGCGACCAGCGCGCCCAGGCCGTATCCAGCCGTCCGGCCATCAGCGAGGCGATAGCAAAGGCAAACGCCACCGAAAAGCCGACATAGCCCATATAGAGCAGCGGCGGATGGAAGATCAGGCCGATATCCTGCAGCATCGGATTCAGGTCATGCCCGTCTATCGGAAAGTCCGGCAGCGTGCGGCCAAACGGATTCGAGGTCAGCAGGATAAACAGCAGGAAGCCGAGATTGATCATGCCCATGACCGCCAGCACGCGTGCCAGCGCATCCTGTGGCATACCGCGACTGAATATCGCCACCGCTAATGTCCAGGTGCTGAGCAGCAACACCCACAGCAGCAGCGATCCTTCATGCGCGCCCCAGGTGGCGGCGATGCGATAATAAACCGGCAGCAGGCTGTTGGAGTTTGTGACGACATAGGCAACGGTAAAATCGTTGCTGATAAAGGCCCAGACCAGCAGCGCGAAAGCCGCCGCGATGCAGATAAACAGACCGCAGGCCAGCGGACGTGCCATTGCCATCAGGCGGGCATCCTGGCGCACTGCGCCCCATAGCGGATAGCTGCTCAGCAGCAGGGAGAGCCCCAGCGCCAGGCAGAGCAGAAAAGTACCAATCTCGGGCATCATAATGATTTATTTCCCGCCTGATACAGCGACTGGGGGCCGGTGTGATTACTCTTCATCGCGTCTTCAATCTCCGGCGGCGTATATTTCTCATCATGTTTCGCCAGCACTTCTTTGGCGATCACCTGGTTGCCCGCCGCCAGCACGCCCTGCGCGACGACGCCCTGCCCTTCACGGAACAGATCCGGCAGGATGCCTTCAAAACTGACGCTGACCACGCCGCGGGCATCATAAAGTTTGAACGACACGGCAAGCGTATTCGGATCGCGCCGGACGCTGCCGGGCATCACCATGCCGCCAACGCGCAGCCGCTGGCCCGCTTCGGGCTTCTCGTGCGCCTCGCCTTTGCCGTAAAGGATTTCACCTGGGGTATAGAACAGATCGATGTTTGAGCGCAGCGCATACATCACCAGCGCGGTGGCCAGGCCGAGGCCGAGCAGAATCGCCACTGCCGCATAGAGGCGGTTGCGTCGACGGGTATTCACAATATCTCTCCTGCCGCTTCAGCCGCGGCTTTTTTAGATTTCGCTGCCCGGATGCGGCGTTCCCGCGCGTCGCGCTGGCGGATCTCAGCCAGCAGGCGGCGGCGCAGCAACAGGGTATGCAGCGTCAGCCCGACAAGCGGAATCAGCGTGCAGGCAACCGCCAGCCAGACATAGAAGGCGTAGCCCCCCATCTCAAAGAAAGCGTGCCAGGAGGAAAAGGCGGGTGTCATGCCTGCTCTCCCCGCTTCGCCACATCAATCGCCCAGGGACGATGACGTTCGGTTAACAGAATCAGGTTGCGCAGCCGCATCAGGGTCAGCGTGATAAACACCAGAAGATAACCGATGATTGCCCAGCGCAGCGGCGTTCGCATCACTGGCGCAATCGCCTGCTGGAGAATGCCCGACGAGCCCTGATGCAGGGTATTCCACCACTGTACTGAAAAGTGAATGATCGGCAGATTAACTACGCCGACCAGAATGAGAACACCCGCGGCCCGCCCTGCGGTGCGGCGGTCATCAAAAGCATGCCAGAGCGCAATCACGCCCATATAGAGGAACAGCAGCACCAGCTCCGAAGTGAGGCGTGCATCCCAGATCCACCAGGTCCCCCACATCGGCTTGCCCCATGCGGATCCGGTGACCAGCGCAATAAAGGTAAAGACCGCGCCCACCGGTGCCATGGCGGCGGAAACCAGATCGGCCATTTTCATCTGCCACACCAGGCCGATAAAGGCGGCGATGGCCATCGAGGCATAAATGCCCATCGACCACATCGCGGCGGGCACATGAATGTACATGATGCGGAAACTGTCGCCCTGCTGATAGTCAGCGGGAGCAAATCCAAAGCCCCAGGCCCAGCCCAGCAGCAACGCCGCCAGCCCTGAGATGGCGAACCACGGCACCAGTCGCCCCGAAAACTGATAGAGCCGTTCGGGCCTGGCCAGCTGATGTAACGCTTTCCACATATCAAATGCTCACATTAACGATAAAAGAGTGTTGCCGCGTCTTTTACGCGCGGTTATTTCAACGGCTGTTATTGCAAAGTAATTCTTAGCGCTGCCGCCGTGGCAAACGGGGAGAGCGTGGCGCTGCCCAGCAGCATCGCGCCGAGAATCGCCAGATAGCCATTAATCGGCAACCCCTGACTGGCCGCCTCCATCGCCGCACTGGCGAAGATCAAGACCGGAATGGCCAGCGGCAGCACCAGCAGGCTAAGCAGTACGCCACCGCGCCGTAAACCCACCGTGAGACCTACACCAATGGCACCGAGAAAACTCAGGGTTGGCGTGCCGAGCAGCAGCGTCAGGGCCATCGCCCGCCAGCCATTAAAATCCAGCGACAGCAGCAGCGCGGCCAGCGGCGACAGGATAATCAGCGGCACGCCTGTGACCAGCCAGTGCGCCACTACTTTGCCGATAACCGTTACCGGCAGCGGCGTCGGCAGCAGTACCAGTTGCTCCAGCGAACCATCGCTGAAGTCATCGCGAAACAGCCGCTCCAGCGCCAGCAGCGACGCCAGCAGCGCGGCAACCCAGGCTACGCCCGGTGCAATACGCGCCAGCTGTTGCGGGTCAGGTCCGATGCCCAGCGGAAACAGGGTAATAACAATCAGGAAAAACCAGAGCGGATTGATCACATCAGCCCCGCCGCGAAAGGCGATGCGCAATTCACGCTGAATGAGGCGAAACAGCATCAGCCTGCCTCCCCGTCGCCGAGGCGAATTTTGCGCACCCGCGCAGCATCCGCGGGCAAATCCTGATGGGTTGTCAGGATCACTGCGCCACCGTTATCGGCATGCCGGGCGAATTTCGCCATTAATTTTTTAACACCCGCTTTGTCGATGGCGGTCAGCGGCTCGTCGAGAATCCATATGCGGGCCTGGCTGAGCCATAGCCGCGCCAGCGCTACCCGACGCTGCTGACCCGCCGATAACCGGCTAACCGGCACCTCTTCGTCTCCCGTGAGATCGACGCTTTCCAGCGCAGCAAAGATCTGCGCATCACTGCAATCAGGATGGTAGAAACGCAGATTTTCCAGCGGTGTAAGCACGCCTTTGACACCGGGATGATGGCCCAGATAGAGCATCGCCTGATGCCAGGCTTCGCGCTGCCGCAGGATTGGCCGCTGCTGCCAGCGTATTTCACCCTGTTCAGGACGGCTCAGGCCAGCCAGCAGGCGCAAGAGTGAGGTCTTACCGGCACCATTGGGACCTTCAATCTGCACAATGTCGCCTGCAGAGACGCGAAATGAGAGCTGCCGGAACAGCGCACGTTCGTCGTATGCACAAGTGAGCGTAATGATTTCCAACATCGAGGGGGGAATCGCACCAGCTAAAAGTGGCCGGGATATTACCACAATGTTGCTGTGGGCCGAAGTGTGAGCCACCGCTCAGTTTCGATGCCATGGGTTTATTCGTGCGGTATCGCCCGCAGTCTGAATAAAAATGCAGTTCCGAAAAACGTTGTTACGCTTATTCGCATCGATCGTTACATTATCGGCAAATAAAAAACGGCTACGCTTATTACGCGACAGCACTATCACCAGGAGAAAATATGAAGCCTTCATCAGGTAATGAACAGGGTCCTAACGACGTCGAGAGTGAAGAGAAGGATAAGGGCACTGACATCGAAGTCGATGAGGAGGCTTTACCCTCCCGCGCCGCCGCCATCCATGAAGAGATACGGCAGGATGGGGAAAAAGAGCTGGAGCGCGACGGTATGGCGCTGCTCTGGTCAGCCATTGCGGCGGGCTTATCCATGGGCGCCTCGCTGATGGCGAAGGGGATATTTCAGGTGCATCTGGATGGCGTACCAGGGGCGTTTCTGCTTGAAAACCTGGGTTATACCTTTGGTTTTGTTATCGTCATCATGGCGCGTCAGCAGCTGTTTACCGAAAATACCGTCACGGCAGTCCTGCCGGTGATGCACAAACCGACCTGGAGTAATGGCGCCCTGCTATTACGTTTATGGGGCATCGTCTTGCTGGGTAACCTGATCGGGACGGCACTGGGTGCGCTGGCGTTTAATGAGATGCCGATATTTGACGAAGCTACCCGTCAGGCGTTTACCAACATCAGTATGAAGGTGATGGAAAATACGCCCGGCGAGATGTTTGCCAATGCAGTGATCTCCGGCTGGATTATCGCCACCATGGTCTGGATGTTCCCCTCGGCGGGGGGTGCCAAACTGCTGGTGATTGTGATGATGACCTGGCTGGTTGCGCTGGGTGATCTGGCGCATATCGTGGTGGGATCGGTGGAAGTGCTCTATCTGGTCTTTAATGGCAGCATCAGCTGGTATGAATTCTTCTGGCCGTTTGCCCTGCCGACGCTGCTCGGCAACATTACCGGCGGCACGCTGATTTTTGCCCTGATCAGCCACGCGCAGATCCGCAACGACATGAGTGAAGCGGCCGTGGCTAAAGCGAAGGCTGAGAAGAAGAAGCAGGAGAAACGTCGCCAGCGTGAAGAGCAGGAAAAGGCTGAGTAAATCCAGGGCAGGCAGAGCAGATTGAACCACTCTGTCTGCCTTTCTGGTCTGTTTGCTGAAGGCGATTTGCCAGGCGGGCGTCTGAAAAACGTTTACTGGAAGTGTCTGCTGTAAAGAGGGAGTGAAGATTTAAGAGTCGGGGTGCCGCTTCAGTCTGGATGACATCCCGGACTTCAGTACAGCTGTTTCCGCTTTCTGCACGTAACGTTAGCGCGTGCAGAAAACCGGGATTGCTGACGGAATGAGCAAACGGACGGCGATGTAGTGAATCTCACTGCCTGTTTGCGCTATACTGCGCGCCGCTGTCCTCTTAGTTAAATGGATATAACGAGCCCCTCCTAAGGGCTAGTTGCAGGTTCGATTCCTGCAGGGGACACCAGACCTGCCCTGTACTTAAACCCGCCCTATCAATTAAAACTCTTAATAATCAATATCAAGCCATTACTGACGGCTATCCCCCTTTGCCCTTTTTCTTCTCAGAATCAATAATCATTTGCCGGCCCTGGCTATGTTCTTTAGGCAAATCCATCAACACCAGTGAATGAGTTGTGATTATGACCTGCCAGGTCTGGGTTATTAGCTGGATACCTGTGCTTTAAATATCTTTTTTATTTTAATGAATCCTGTTTTATTTCTGCATAACGGGCAATCAGTTGCTTCAGATGCATCTCCAGCTGAGCTCTGACAGCAGCAGGCAAAGGTTCGCCTGCTGGATTTTGTGACAATACCCTTAGCTGCTCTTCAGCCGGTATGGATTGATTAAAGGACTGCATAGCGGAAAAAACGACTGACTTCAGCTCACTGACCGTCAGGTATTTTCCTTTCTGCACATCCAGTTCGTTCAGCCTGTCACTCAGTTTTTGTAGTGTCGCCATTCCCTGAGACCAGCCATTCAGCTGTTCTGTTGGCAATGCGGCAGCATTAAGTTGTTGCTGCCACTGCTGGATTAGTGGCTTAGCCTGCTCCGGCCAAAGTACCCGGACCTGTTCCAGCAACTGTCGACTGTATTCAATATTCCAGTCAGGAGGCAATTTACCCAGCCGGGCAAGCTGCTGCTGTGTTTGTGTTATTAAAACCTGTGGTAACGGAGCTTGCTGACGCCACATATCCAGTTGTTCAGGCGTGAGAGATGCAGGCAATGGAGCCAGTGAGGCTGCAAGCTGAGTCTGCAACGGGACTGGCCGATTAAGAAACTGCCAGCTCCATAGTGTGACTGTGCTTACCACCAGCATGGTACACATCCCGGCAGCGAAGAATTTCCATTTTTTTACCTGATTGGGCATTGCCGCCATTGCTTCTGCATTCGCCTGGTGTTCCGGCAGCGCCGCATAAACCCACTTCACTACGCTTGCTGACGTATCTTCAGGCGGACTACCAGCAAGGTCCCTCGTGGATGCTGCGGCACTATTCATCGCGGTGGCAGGCAACCTGATACCTGGCTGAATGTCCGGCCTGGTGCTGGTTATGCCATCGCTGTGTTCCAGCCTGGCAGCACTGTTGTGCATCAAGGTACGTAACGTATCGAGCTGGCTCAGATGCTTAAGCTCCAGGCCCTGCAGCACCTCACCCAGAGCGGTAAGCTGTTGCTCCGCCCGATACAGCTGGCTGAGGTCGCTGTGATTTAGCGGGAGCGAGCGAATCAGTTGCTGTAAACGCTGACTCAGACTGCTGAGGATTTTCATGCGGGCATGGACAGGCTGCGGCCAGAGTGCGCCCCACTGATGGCTTATCAGTGCCTCGAGTATCGCCAGACCTTCATTGAGCCCCAATAAACCAGCCAGTTGCGTTCGGGCCAGCGTGTACCAGGACAGCGTCTGTAGCTCCACACCATTCTGCTCAAACAGTGAGAGACAGCGTTTTTCGGCATAACGCCAGTTCACATCCGGGCGAGCCGGATGTGTCAGCTTACTCAGTTCATCACGCAGGGCGGCATAATCCGGTAGCGTGCGCGGGTCACCACCGGTTTTGATTTTATGTGGGGGGATGTGATTCATGACCAGTTGTCCATTTTGACGCGTACGGAAATATGGAGGATTAACGCTTATGCGGGCATATTCAGAGGAACGGGTACTGCAATACCAGCAGTTATGGCAGAAGCGCCAGAATCAGACTAAAAAAGGTGCTTTCATCAAAACTCTGTCCGGGACGGGATAATGCTCCCGGCGGAGTAAAGGACCAGTCACTGAAATGACCTGCCCGCATGAAAAGGCGCCCCACAGACGTCACACTGCCTTCTGCATGAAGAGTCACTTCCACGCATCCTGTCACGCCCTGACCGTACAAAAATACCGGTGTAAATTTTACAGAGCGATCGTCGTAACGCAGGGTGATAGCGGCAATCTCAAAAGTCCTGTCCTCCACCAGCAGATCCGTAACAGCAACGGTAAATGTTTCCACATTCAATCCGGTACCCACCAGCCACGCATCCATCTGCTCCTGAAGCTGCACCATTCGCAGGCGAAACTCTGCAATATCGGCCTGAGTCTTGCTGGTAGATAAGATCGGGGCTGGCTCTCTGGCCTGTAGTTTTTCGAGGAACTGTGATTTTACTGACATGGTATTAACTGGCCTTACAGCCGGGTTGCTGTGTCGAGATACTGCTGTTGCTTCAGGTGTCGCAGGAGAACCCGCCCTTCTGGCATAAACTCTGTGCCATAGCGTACGAGGCCAACACCGTTAAGTTCCGCATCAATGGCGTAGCGCAACTCACCGGGGATGTTCTGTTCCAGCAGGACAACGGCTATTTTTCTCAGGCGTGGCTCATATCTGAGCAGAACAGCCGACAGAGCACCCATCAGTTCATGGGCAGTCCCCGGCATGCCCTGCAGGATTTTGGTCATATCCGGCAGGCCATAGTCCGGCAGATGCGCCAGCGTGCCAGCACGGCAGTTAAGGATCCGTTGCATGTTATCGAGCACGGACAAAATCACCTGATTTTGTTCACTGACCTGATGGAGATCGAGGCCGCCGGTGAAGTTGCCGTAGAGTGTTTCATACAATGAAGGACGGGATAACTCACTCATCTTTCAGCGCCTGAAGTGTCAGCCGGTTGTTCCCCGCCTCAATGACGCGTGCTTTATCCGGATCGAGATCGTCACGACTCAGCACCACACGCCAGGTGTTGTTCTCCTGGTCCGGTGACATAAACATCCCGGCCACCGCCACATACTGCGCACTCTCTTCCATCGGCATATCAACCGTCACTGCCCCACCCGGCTGCAGGCGGATGTCTTTCTCCGCCACCAGGTCTGCTTTGATGGCCTGACTGTCAGCCTTAAACAGTGACGGATAGTCCGTCATGTCGAATGTTTTCCGGTCTTTGAGCTGGTAAATACGCACCACCGTCGACAGCGCCACCCCGCCTGCATTGCTGTTAACGGCCTCGCGGGCGCGGATATCCAGATGCAGGGTTTTTACCTGCTTGTAAAAAATCGATTTGGTCACGGCAACGGTGCCGTCTGTCACTTTCTGGGTCAGCCCACAGCCAGCGAGCATCAGTGTGATGCCCGCGGCCAGTGCAACCAGAGGAAATTTACCAGCGGTAATCGCCATCTTCATCGGTCTCCCTGCGTTGAATATTTTCCTGTACACGCTCATAGCGGCCAAGATTGATGGTTATGGTTTTGGGGTGCATGACGGTGTTCGCTGCATTCAGCGGCCGCATCACGGCGGTACGGCCCAGTTGCACGGCACCTGCCTGCGGTTTACTGCTGATGGTCGCGTCAGGCAGCAGACTTCGGTCGACACACAGCTGTAACCGCACATCGAGGCGGGAGCCAAGATAGACATGCAGCAGCGCCATTAAATCCGTGTGAAGCTCCCCGCCCGGTAACCAGCCCTGTACTTCAGCCGGGTCAGAGGTGGTCAGGCGCATCAGCACCCGGCTGTTCACGTCGGTGGCATAGCTGCCCATCACCGGACGGTTTGTCAGGGTGACGGGCTGGCTGACGCTCATGGTCAGGGGCTTTTTCAGCGGCGCGCGGCGTTTATCGTGGTGCCAGATTTTCGCCTGTGTGTTGGGTGCCAGCAGGCGCACCAGCGAGGCCATGCCTTCTGCGGTACGCCCCGGCAGCAACATGACCGGCAGCAGTGCCAGAAAGCGTGAAGCCGGAGTCGCGATACTGTCCGTGCAGCCGTTAATCCCGAGCCCGGCAAGTCCCAGCAGGTACTGCGAGGTGTTGTCCTTACCGCCTTCTTCGAAAGTCGCCGGGTATGAGTATTTACGCCAGATACGGTAGTACTGGGCAATCAGCCGGTGGTTGAAGATATCGAGGAAATCCGCGGTGGCCTCATACCCTTCCCGTCGCTGGGTAATGTCATCGATATAGTGCGTCGGCAGCGGGGACTCCACGCCGTAGAGTCCCATAAAGGTGATGCGCACAGTCGGCGGCAGATGCGAATGCTCAGACTGCTCAATACCTTTAATTTCTGAAGCCGGAAAACCCATCCCCGGGTGTGGCCGAAAACGTACCGGTTCATGACGTACCTGCCAGGTACTGCCCGTAACCGGTTTGTCCGGCTGGTTCTGCTCCAGCAACTGGCAGAAGCGGTAAAAGTTGATATATGGCAGCCGGTCCCCCAGTTGCGCTATCAGCCGGGCAGGCGCGGACTGTGATTCTCTTTCCACCGGATGCATTTTCCTTCTGGCTGAACAATGAGGGTGAGCTGGTTAAACTGGTTCATATCGGCATACAGAGCAAAGAACCGGTTTAGCATTTCACCGAACAGGTGAATATCGCCCTCGCCGGTGAAGCCGTTGCTGTCGAGGGTCACTTCGATATCCAGCCCCCGCAGCAGGTAGCCCTGCTCAAAACGTTGCAGGCGGTGGTGCTCCACCTGCTGAATCGCCTCCAGACGCCGGGTATTCAGTTCATCTCCCTGCCAGTTATAGAGTGCCAGCGTCCCGCGCAGCACTTCGGCAGTACTCATCATATTCAGAAACCCGGAGCCGAGGTGGCTCAATACCCGCCAGTGGAAACGGTCTTCCGCAGGCGGGTAAACCGGCAGCGTGGGCTTACAGAGGTTGCGTACTGAAAGCGGTGTACTGACCACCTGCTCACTGCGGTCGAGCAGCGTGCTCTGAAGCGCCCGGCGCGGTAACTGACCGTTGGTGCCGGTGATTTGCAGCGATACGGCTTCGCGCTCAAACAGGCGGTCATCTTCCCACTGGTGCCCGCCCAGAATCAGCCAGGTGTCATACAGCCCGGTGACACCCCGCTTAACGCGGGTGTGGTAATAGCGAGGTGGCGCATGACTGCGCATCATCCCGCCCTTGTGGCGGAAGCTGCTGAACGGCACGTATTCGGCATCACTGGTGCGGTTTGAACCGGTAACCGAATCCACCGAATAAATCTCAGTATGCCCGTCCTGGAGCCGCTTAGGACGCAGCAGGTACTCACTTTCAAGCCCGGTGATGGTGAGAGGGTCAGCCTCCAGCGTAAACAGGTTAATCACCGGCACGCAGTGGAGGCGAACCGCATCATCGGTGACCGGCAGGTCTGATGGCCACGGCGTGCTGAAGACCACTTCGATGTCGAAGTACTCAGCCCCGGCAGGCGGCGTAATGTCGTCCAGACCGTTGAGGTGGACAAACATAAACTTGTTGCGGAAGGTGAAATACTCCAGCAGCAGCTGGTAGCCACTGAATGCGGTGTCGCCTTTCGGCCACAGCCCATCCTCTTCGGCAAACCCGCCCGGTGAGAAATACCCGTCAAGCCGGATACGGTCGATCTGCCCGGGCAGGCGCATATACAGAGCGGCCTGCCTTCTGGTCAGCATCAGGTGCAGCTGGCTACTGACGGGCGCGTCAGCCTCAAGATAGAGGCTCAGGTGACTGAGGTCAGCATGGGACCAGTCTGCCTGAGTGCTGCAGGCAAAGCGCATCCGCAGCAGCGAACGCCCGTCAGGCTCAGTGGTCATAGTCACCCCTGAGATGTTCAGCGGGTTGAGCATCACATCCCGGGTAGTACGGTAGCGACAGACCGTATTTTTAGGCCCCACCGGGCGGGAATACACTTCCAGACCCGCTGGCATCACTTCCGCCATCTTCACGGCCTGAAGCGCAGGTGTGAACGCCACTACTGAGAGTGAAGGAATGGTGCGCAGGTAGTGTGGCCAGAGCATGCTGACCAGCCCTTCGGTCAGTTCCGGCAGGTCGTCGTCAATCTTCTCGCGCAGCCGCCCCATCGAAAAAGCAAAACCTTCAAACAGACGTTCGACATAGGGATCAGGTGTGCCGGCCTTATCCAGATCCAGCATCGCGGCCCGATCCGGATGGGTCTGAGCAAATTCTTTGGCCGCTTCACGGAGGTAGCGCATTTCCGCGTCGTAATAACGCAGGGTCAAATCTTCCATTTATTTCTGTTCCTGTGGATTTAACCGCAAAGCACGGCGGCACGGGCGGGATCGACGGCGATCAGCCCGGCAAGTAACTGGTCCATTACCGGCGTAAGGCGGGTCTTATCAGCCTCACTGCGACCGGCTTTCAGGCGCAGGAGTTTCAGATGACGGGCCTGTACCTCAAACAGCAGCTCTGGCTCCCAGTCATTGAGGGTCACTTCTCTGGCGCGCTCACCCAGTTCTGCAAACAGGTGCACCGCCAGGTCATTCTTACCGTACTGCTCAGCAATGCGGCCCATTAGCAGTCGCAACAGCCATTGCTGGCGCGCGGTGGCGATGCCGGGCCGGGTCTGCAACCAGCCCAGCGCCGCATCCGGGCCT
Organism: Pantoea sp. Ft-CA_14; assembly: GCF_024520875.1. NCBI lineage: Bacteria > Pseudomonadati > Pseudomonadota > Gammaproteobacteria > Enterobacterales > Erwiniaceae > Pantoea > Pantoea sp. Ft-CA_14. The sequence goes on from NZ_JALNPM010000008.1 coordinate 163,489, forward strand.
TCACTGTCGGCCAGCGCTACGGCTTCCGGCTCCAGCGACAGAATGTCATCGTTACCGGCGGTGACCGGGGCTGATGGCGTGTCATTACCCCAACCGCCGACGGTGTCCAGCACGCTCTGCTGGATCCAGTTCAGCGTCACTTCGTCCGCAAACGGCGTGCCGTCACTGAACGCCAGCGTCTCCAGCCCGGACAGGCGCGACAGCAGCCCTTTCAGATCAGCCGTGACAATGTCGGCCAGCGTTTCCTTGCCGGATTTCGTCAGCGCCTGGTGGATGTACCACTGTAAATCCAGCCAAAGATGGTTGGCACCACGGGAAAACGTGCTGTCTGCTGTATCCAGCATTTCAGCCCAGTTCTGCTGCAGGTAGAGGCGTTTGAGTAACGCGCGCTGATCCGCCCTTGGTGGCTCGATGCGTGTACGCCCCTGCGCATCCGGGGCCGGGATAGCCCGCAGGGTGTCGTGACGCAGGCTCTTCATCAGATGGTGTGCTGACAGCCAGCCGTCCGGCTGCTCACGCAGATATTCGGTGAGGGTGCGGGCCTGGGCCAGCAAATCTTGGCCGGAAGTGATACGCCCGATAGCCGGTGCATCGTTGTGACTGGCAGGTGAAGGGGTTTCGCTGGTACTGGCGTTCTGCGGTACCACGGCATCCACGCCCCCCGCTTTGTGCAAACGACTTTCCAGGGCACCGTACAGCGCATTGAGTTCAGGACGGGTTTCATCGGGCTCATTCTCAATAAGCTGTGATATCAGCAGCAGCGCACCAGTGGTTCGCATCGCATCGATCCTGACCACTTCCGGGTACAGGGAAAGCGAGTCGGTCATGCGCGACCCTGCCAGCCATTCCAGTGCCGCCTTACGGCTGCGGTCACGCTGCGGGTGCAGCTGTGGTCCAAAGCGCTCCAGCAAACCGGCCAGCAGTTCGAGCCCTTCCGCCAGCCCCTGCTCACCTTCGCGGTGCAGCTTCGCCCAGCAGTAGTACGTCGCCACACGGATATCTTTGGCGGTCGTGGTCAGCAGCTTCTCTGCCAGCCGGCAGATGAGCTCGGTATCCGCGCCGGAGAGCTTGTTGACCTCCTCGCGCATCTGCTGGAAGTCATCGTTATAGCCCGGATCCTCGCCCACGGGTGATGAACCGGACAGCGGCTGCAGCCAGCTGCCCCACTGCGCCACACGCACACGGGTTTCTAAAAGTAATGGTTCCTGCTCTGCCTGGCAGGCACTGAGTAAGGCATTGAGTGTGCTCATCAGTACGCCTCCCCGTCGTCACTGGCCGTATCTGTCGCCGGGTCTGACGGTATGACGCCGGTGGTGCTGAAGATGGTTTCCGGCAGGCGAAAATTACGCAGCTTCAGCAGCGCCAATGGCCCCTCGCCCGCTTCGGTACGCAGGGTGTAATTGAGCATACGGCCATCCTGCGCTTTCCAGCTCAGACTGTAACTGCTGTCGACACCCGGGTAAGCACTGACGGCGGCTTTATCAAGCAGGCGTATCCAGCCCCATGCTCCCGGAATTTCGGCATATTGACGGGTGCCAGCCTGGATACTAACCCAGCTCAGGTTCGCGCCAGGGACTTCGGTATCCGCAGGCCACGAAAAGCGCTTCCACGCTGGCAGTTGGTTCAAATAGGTCAGCTTCTGGCTGTCGATAATCATATCCGTCTGCATCACGCCAGCGGCGGTGCCCGGGCGCAGCTCGAAGTTCATGCCGGCATTGCCTTCAGTGAAGGCCACATCCGAGATATGACTCAGGGTGTTGATGGCGTTTAGGAACGCCGGGTTAAAGGTCAGCCCCTGCGAGTTAATGCTGTCCGGTACCCAGTGATTACCTTCTTTGTGCAGCACGCCCTTGAGACGGGTCAGCAGGAACTGCGCGATACGCCCGGAATCCGCATTGAGGTACTTTGCGAGCAGCGGCAGGGAGACGTCGCTGCCGGAGTTGTTAAACGGATAACGTCCGCCAAAGGCGGCGTTCCACTCAGCCACCACCGCCTGCTGCCACTGTGCATTGAGGCTGTCGGCCGCCGGGGTCAGCACCTGCTGCCAGGCCTGCTCCATCGGATTCACAAACACCGCACGCCCAAAGCCGCTCCACTCCTGCCCCAGACCGGCGGCAATCAGGCTGCCGTAGTCACGGGTTTCGGTCAGGTCAACCGCTTTACCCTGGAATACGGTCTGGGCGATGGTCTGGGTCATGGCCTGCGGGTCAGCGGCATTGGTGACCTGCTGCAGGCGCAGACGCACCTGCGTGACGCGAGTGAGGTACGACTGCAGACTCAACTCCTGTGCGCCCGTGCGGATCTTGTCCATCAGCGCCAGCACCGGGCCAAAGGTCGCATCCAGCGGGCCATGAACCCCGACACTCTGGTCAATGGCATCTTTGTTGTCACCACCGAGCAGGTTCTTCGCTGATTTAACCAGGGAATCCGAAATCGCTTCGCCAGTTTGACCCGTGCGCCCCTGCACATTGAGGGTGTTCATCAACGCCACCAGAGGTGACTGACGCACATCAGCCATCAGAGTCAGCTGGTCAATAGAGTCCGACAGCGTGGTGGCCCGGTTCCAGCGCAGGCTGTTAAGAAACTCCAGCCAGGCTCCGCCGAAGTCAGCGAAGTAGCGCTCGGTCAGACGTTTTTTCATTGCTTCCGGCGAGGTTTCGTTCTGTTTATTCACCTGACGCTTACTGTCAGTCAGCACCCAGTCAAGCTCGTCCCGGCGCGCCTTCACCACCTTTTCGATGGCGGGCTGCACGGCCTGCTCCCAGGCCTGACGGGTGAACATGCCCGGCACGATTTCCGTAGTGCTGAACAGACGGGATGCATCGGTATCGCCGGTCATGTCTTCAAGGCGCATATCGACATACAGATGCGCCACCTGGGAGAGCATCTTCTGGTACAGGGTCGACTCACTGTTACGTAAGCCCATCAGGCGAACCAGCAGGGAACGCGCCTGGCTGACCATGTTCTCATCTGCCCGCAATTTCCACTCAGGGTGCGCAACCAGCTGCGCACCATAGAACGACAGCAGTGACGGCGCCACGCCCTGCCAGACACCGTCTTTCACGCCATCGCGTTTTGGCCAGTCGTGCAACAGCGCCGGGCTGAACCAGGCCGCGTCCATATGTTCCGGACGCGCCAGCATCAGGTAGAGCTTGAGCTGGTCATAGGTGGCTTTTGCCATCTGCTCACGCAGTGGGCTACCCGGCGGCAACGCGTTAAAGGCGCTGACTTGCTTTTGAAGATGGGTTGCGGCCGCATCCCGCAACAGCGGCAGTGCACTGTCCTGATAGCGTGGCCAGAGTGCTGCCAGCAGGGCATTATTCTGGCTCAGGCCGGCCTTCTCGTACCACGGCACGCCATGCTCAGAGCGGTACTGCAGACGAGCCAGGGTTTTCTGGAGTTCAGACAGCGCGTGCAGGCGCTGCTCCAGCGGCTGATTCTGTCGGGCGGCAAGTGCGGTCTGGATATTCGCGCCGTCAATCTGGCTGCGGTTGGTGACATACGCGATGCTCATCCATGCAGCCCAGCCCACCATCGCCAGGGCGATAACCGACGCAAACACTTTGCGCCATGGAATGCCCGGCTTGCGCGGACGCAGTCCGGCAGGAAGCGTCCGGACGGATTCAGGCAGAATATCCCAGCGGTTATCCATGCCCCAGTGGTGCGTAACAGCACGTTCAGCACCGGCAGAGGGCTGACTAAACACCACACCAGCCAGCGGCAGCGGGCGGTACGGATTGAGCATCACCGACAGCGGTGCAGTCACACTTTCTGGTTCGCGAATGAGCTGGTCAGCCAGCGTCAGTAAGAAGTTATGTTTCACCTCACAGCAGGTCTGCTGCAGACCCTGTGAAGTCAAATCCGGCGTCAGGGCAGAGAGTTGTTCTGCCAGCCCTTCGGTACGACAACCGACAGGTAACAGGCAGCCGGTAGCCTGCGTAATGCGCCCTTCCTGCTTATCGGCGCGCGGGTGCAGGGACCAGACATACAGCGGGAGTTTCCAGCCAAGCGTTTCCATACGCGCGCTAATGGCATGAGACAGGGAGTCCATGGTGCTTTCAGACGGTACCGGCAGCGGCTGTTCCAGTCCCGGTGCTGAGAGCTGGTCAAAGGCCGAGGTGACCCACACCAGCCCATCCACCGGACCGCGGCGCAGTTTGCGCAGCGCGGTCAGCCAGGCGCTGTCTGCTGGCGTATTGAGGTCACCGCCCCACAGCAATAGCGTGCCGCGATCTTCCTGCCAGAGCTGGCTGGTGAGGCCGGGTGTGAGCTGCTCCACTTCTGCAGCAGTACCAGTTATCAGCAGGATACGTGTTTTACGGCCCCAGCGCCGACCGTAGAGGTTACGCATGGCCAGGCGGATGGAGTCGACGGTGACATTGCGTGGGGCGGTCTGTTTGACACGTCCTTCATCGGCAGGCAGGACACTTTTACGCTTTGCCTGAAAACGCGACCACTGTTGTTTAATCGCAAGACAAATGATTTTGCCATGGCGGACAAGCAGCAGAAGGATTATCACCGCCATAAATACCAGCAGCTTAAGGCCAATACTGGTCAGTCCGAACGCATCCCCCTTTTTCCAGATAGCCAATCCGATCGCGACAGCAATCAGCGCAGTAATACTGATGCGTCCCCAGTTACCACGCCACACTGAGTTATCCTTCGCCATTCATCAGATTCCCTGTAGTTACGGTATTTACAAATCGCTGCTCTTTGTCACCCGAAAGCATCAGGCAATCTTCTTTTGTGAGCATAGCTATATCACTGACGACGGCGGCCATAATCCACGGTGAGAAAGGACCGCTGAGCCCGGCATATTTCTCCAGCCAATGGCACTGCTGGGGTTTCCAGCGGCCTTCATATTGTTTTGCACTGGCCAGCAGAGTGGAAAAATCATAACCCCACTCCATGCTGTCACCCACTATTGCACGCGCAGCGATAGCCTGTGATTGGGTCGAGAAAAAGGTATCAAGCTCTTCACTCAGCATTTGGGTTGATTCAAGCGACATAGGCCGAAGAAGGCGAGCGTGATGGTTAAGCTGATACTTCGTTGCTACATCATCAGAGGTCAGCATTAAAGCCGAGAGCGAATCACTGTACTCATTCCCTCCCTGAGTCTGGTGAACTAACAGAAGCTCAACATCCAGAATCGGGGATTTAAGACGTTCGCCCACCCAATCGAAGGTTCGGTCTTTAAGAATTGTCAGTAACGGTACGGGAAACGCCTGTCCAACTAACTGGAGCCAGCATGCTGAAAATTCTCTCTGCAATGTCTTATCAGGATCGTGTGAATCCGTCAGTAAGGTTGCGTGGAAAGGGAGGTCAGTTAAGCGCTGTAATTCTGATATGTCCAGGCCCCCAATCAATGCTGAAAAAGCATCTTCGCCCACAGGTAACGTTATTCCCCGAGAAAGAGAGCTACCCTGCTCAAGATCTTTGGGGGCCTGCAGAAATGTGGATGGCGTCAATTCATGAGGCAGGATAACCCGGCTATGCAGAACCGCCAGATAACGCCCGGCCCAGGAAATCCATTGCTGCTGTGCATAATCTGCTTCATCAGATTCAAACTGGTGACGATCCATTGCGTGGTTATACATCCAGCCGCGAATACAAATCGTCACGAACCAGATAAAAAGAGGGCTTCCGGCAACAATCCAGAGGTTAAATTTTTGCAATTCATCCAGAAACTGATTGGCGTGGAGTACAAAGAGCAACACTCCAGCAATAACAGCAATAAGGCCTGCAATCAGCCAGATGACCAGTGACGGCTCATCAGGTTCTGCAGAAATTGTAGCTTTCTGACGCTCCCAGCTCATAACTTATCCTACTGAACAATCCGGCGCACTGGAGATAACATGGCAACCACATTCACATTCGCAGCCATCCACAACAACAGGCTTCCCATCAGAGATCCATTCTGGTGACCCTTCTATAATGGCATTAATACCATGCCCTTCAACAGGGCAATTAATTTCATCGCCAACGAGGGCTACATTCTTTCCGTTCACGATTATGGTCGAAGATGCAGATATAACCTCACCGCCGTGAGTAGTTTTATCTCCTGGCAATACAAATCCTTTGGACATATCACACCTAACAAATTAGTTTATATGTTTTAATTGAGTCGACGGAAATGAATCCATCCGTTTTTAATTTGAGGAACAATATCATCATCGAGAAATGCAGAACAAACACCGAGTTCACCGACTGCAAAAACCGTTGCAGGATAAGATAAACCTATCCCTTCCCGTCCTTTTGGATCTGGCTCTTCATAATCAGGAATACCATTCTCCCTATAAGCATTAATATCCAAGTATTGATTACAGTCCACATTAAAACTATTGTCATCAATTAATGACAACGGAACCACTTCATCCTTTTTAAGCCTTATCCGTTTCCCTAAGAATTCCTCACCAACAAATATATGGTCTGTGGCATCCTCTGTGACCATTCGAATAGTGCTTGTAGAAATAATCATATCCCCCTCAGTAAATCTAGCGCCAGCCCATCCAACCGTATTCAGATCAGACCCAACACTTTTTTGATAAAAATATACGATTGGGATACCCCCCTTAACTTTAATATATATTTCATTATCATCAGTAAACTTATGAACAGGCGTTAATATATATTCACCCATCAATTTTCTAGGTTCGTTAGCTAAAACACCATACTCTTTCACGGCACCATGATCTTTATAAACCCAATATCCATAATACAGACCATCTTTTACCTTAATAGTATTGCAAAATGCAAAAAAAGGAACGACAGCAATAAAAAACAATATTTTATTCATTGTACAATCTCCACATGGAATGCTGGCTCACCACGATTTTCAAATGGACTGATATATTTCACTTTTCCTGGATTATCTTTTACATATTTTGTAATAGCCTTATCAAAAGCCCGCTGCAAAGTGACAGGTAATAATCTTTTACTTATATCAAATACATTTCTCTGAGCATACGATTCAAGCGAAACACAATGTTTTGAAACAAGACGTCCATCTTTTTGTAAAGAATTGACTTTATCAATCATGGCTTTTTTAACCTGATTCTCCTTACTTTTATCTATGCCACCCACAGCGATACCTACTTGTACAACCTCCCGACCCGCAGCAGCATAATAATCAAGCTGGGATTGTACACCCTTGTTGCACATATTGTTGTACATTGCTTCCACTTGCTCTTCGGGAGTGCGTAGGGTGCTAGTGATAGTAATTTTATGGACACCTGCAGATTTCATTATTCCTTTAATAACATCAATTGAATGAGCAGAAACCAAGCTCTGTAATTTTTCAGATATATCAGTTCGAAACTTGACTAGAGGTTCAAAGTCGTTAACAACAGAAATTTCTTTTGCCTTTCCCTCTGAAGTAGTCTGATGCTTCTCTGGTTCATTTTTACTCCTGCGAGCAACGGACTTATCCGTCGTCGTCGTTTTAATATGAATTACATTATTTTTCTTTTCCGAGTCTGCTGACTTGCTTCCTTTAGGTAAAACGATATGGCTTCTTGAATACTCAATGGCTGCTTTAGCATTAGCATTTTCAACTCCGATGCTTTTGAGAATCTCTTTCCTGGTCTGCTCAGAAACATAGCGGCTAACATATCCATGGTTTTGATTACTATCAGGTATTTTTAATTTCGCACCAATGCGCAACATGTTGACGTTATGGATCTTATTAATTCTTGCCAATTTCTCTACTGATACACGATATTTCTTCGCTATTGCTGATAAAGTGTCGCCTTTCTTAACGGTATAAGTTAGAGTCTTATGCTTTTCATTGGTATTTTTTTCAACAGTTGCTTTGGCTAATTCTTTGTAATTATCAGCAAGAATAGCAAACACAATTTCTGAACCTGCGATAGCATTGACTGATTTAGTCATCCCGTTTGCATCAGTCACGCCTTTGATAAAAACTAGAGCTTTCTCATAGTCTGACACTAAATTTGGGCATGTTGAAATGGGAAATGGAAAAATTGCAGCAATATAATTTTTGTTTTTGAATGCTGTATTATTTCCGGTAGACAGTTTAAATATAGTATTAACTTCAGTATTTTTTAGTAACCCTTCCACAACTGATAAATGCTTAGTTATATAAAGCGCCCACTTCTCGCCATCTGCACTTTTCTCACGTGTACCATCGAGATATTTTCCTAAACTATAGGCACCATCATGATGCAACAAATAAAGCCATTCCCAGTATTCACTTTGATCTGATGTGTAACTCTCCATCACCTTCGATTTGTTAAGTAAAAAGGAATAAATAACCGCATAGCATCCTTTTTCAGCGTCAAAAACTTCCTCATTACGAAGATCTAGCTGAAAACCAAGAATGTCTTCAGATTGTGTCAATGCATCGTTGATAAAACCAACCGTTCCTTGTGCTAAACCAGCTGCACTGGTAGTCCCCGCTGCCGCATCGGGATTAAATCCAGACTCAACCTTAGTAGTTAATAATATATAAGATATCTCTTTATAACTTAATCCATAGCGGACAGCTATGGTAATTATCATATCTATAATAGTATCCTGGACATCTTTATTAGCATCTCCTATTGTACGACTGTTACCTCTTAGCTTTCGGGATGTATCTATATCCGGATAGATTGAGATTAAAGAAAATGGTTTAATCTGGTCATCAAAATATGCCTTTCCCTTTTTGGCATTTAAATACTCATATAAATCAGACATACCATACCTCAGCGATTGCTAATAAAGTCTATGCTTGTATTATCGTAGGGGTTTTTCATTTCTCGAGATCTAAGCTCAGAAAGCTTGTTGCCTGTAATAAAGTTCCCTGAAAGATCAATAAATGGGGCATCAATATATGACAACAATGATCCCTTTACGCTCTCATCTTCATCCAGCCCAAGATGGTATCCGATCACAATATTTTCATTGTCATAGCATTTCATAGTGGAGGGAGCCCAATCACCAGGCTTAACTACATTATTGAAGGAATAACCCTGTTTTTCCAGGAGAGCTTTTTGGCTGTTCGGGATGTATGGCAAAGAAAACTCTTTATTATTCGTGCCGTTCTTTATTTCCAAGTGGTAATTTTTGCATATATTCTCCGTTGGGCTTTTTTGATTCACCTGGCATTCAGCACTGACCTTTACCAAAGCTGAGCCACATTGCATTTGTGCTGATTTAGCATTCCATGTGCCACTTGCAAAAGAAAAAGATGGAGTCAGCAACATACATAACAAAATTTTAAACTTAAAAGTAATATCACGCACTTTTATTCCCCTCACAATCACTGCATTGACAGCCATCGTCCTGGAATGACATATCTGAAAATGATGTGCAATGTACTCTGTCCACAATATTTTCACTATCGTACCAATAATCACTTTGAATCATTTCAAGTTCAAAAGACTCATTCGGGTTTGATGAGTAAACAGGAAATGTTTCACCGTTCTCGTCTGTTCTACCAAATAATTTCTGCCCATTACTCGATGTCAACATGTATGCCGCGGCAGCAACTGGAACTCCTGCAACAGACGATGCAGTAAACTTCCCACTATATCCCGATGGAAACTGGGGCATAACACTACTCATGCTTACACTGCCCATTTTCTGCGCATTGGCACATTTCCACAGGATATTACCTTCACAGCCCAGAATAATATTCTTACCCTGCAACTGGATGAACGAACCCTCCAGATTTTTAAGCACGACATCTTTCGCAGCCGTGATTTCTACCCGCCCATCTGTGCTGGTTACGGTCACATCCTTTTTGGCTATCGCCTCAAGCGCATCATCCTGAGCCTGGATTTCTACTTTTCCCTTAGTCGCAAAGAGTTTCATCCCGGCCTTACGGGCCAGCATACTCACGGCTTCACCTGCTGCTACGGTAAATCGTTTAAGAGCGCTAATGTCTGTATTCTGTTGCGACATGATCCCAACGCTGGCACTGCCCGACGCCATGCGAACCGCCTGTGGGCTGGTGATGCTCACGCCTTCTGGTGCATTCAACACCATTCCTGGCTGCACAAGATCTTTGAGGGCATTAGTCAACTTCACCTGGCTCTGAATATCCGCGGGTAGCGCCTGCGCAGTTTCAGCTGCGTCTGACATGCTTCGCGCAATACTCAGTGCATTCTCGAGCTGGGCAATCGCCTCCTGCATAGAGAGCATATTGTCCCCGGCAAACGGCTGTTTATCTGCAGTGATAAACACCCCGGCACCACCCCGGATGGACACATACCGATCGGTACGCAACTCCGCACCTTCACCGCGCAGTTCGCGGGAAGCATCCACGTTGTGACCTAAATTAAGCTGCGTCTTACCCCCGTACTCTGTACTGAGCTTGATGTGTTCCTCGCCGCGCTTATCCTCCATCCGCAGCTTGTTCAGGCCAGCTGTGCGGATAACATTGCGCGTGCTGTTGGCCTCAGTGACGTGGTCGACGTGGCGGGAGTCGTGCATGGCATGGGCGATATACGGACGGTCCGGGTCGCCTTCATGAAACGCAATGGCGACTTCAGTGCCCTGTATCAGCGGGAAGTGGAAGCCGTACTTATCACCACCGTAAGGCCTGGCAAAACGCACCGGCATGCTTTCCATGCCCTGTTTTTTATCATCACGGTCGGCATCAAACTTCACCCGGTACATGCCGGATGCATCCTGCCAGGCGTAGATGTCGTTATCTTTAGCGCTGGTCACTCGTGCCGTCAGGGTGCCGCTGACCACCGGGCGCTTTTTAGCAGCAGGACGCCAGCAGCGGTTCTCGTAATACGGCATCCCTTCCCACATCACGATCAGGGCATCTTTACGGCTGGCTATATAGCCCGTTCGGGTGATGATTATGCCGTTGTCCGTTTCTGATGGCAGTGTCGGTGGTACCACACTTTCACTGATGGTCAGCACCTGGGCCGGAGAAAGCAGGGCATCATTGCTGCACCCGCTGATAATCGTCTGTCCGGAAAGAAAACGCTCATGCTCAAGGCGTGCCCAGAAATTGCCGGTTTCCGCTGAAGGTGTGATTTTGTCGCCACGTTCAAGATGACGCGGTAGATAGTGATAAACCTCACCGTAGGTAACACCGTCACCGTCGCCGCAGGTCATGTCCGCCGGTACAGAGGTCAGGACATTCTGGGCTTCACGGTGATTGTAATCACTGGCGGTGACAGAGCGCTCAACCACGTTCTGTCGGACGTTAACCCCCCAGATCGAGTCCGCTGCACTGTCACTCATTCCCGATGGGCTGCTGAGCGGCAGAGACTTACCGAACGTCCATGCGCTCTGCTTGTCTGCGAAATGCACCACTTCGGTCTGGGTATCGGGTTGCAGGGTAAAGAAGTAGAAAATCCCCACTTCGGCCAGCAGACGCTCAATGAACGCGAGGTCATTTTCCTTGTACTGGTTAATCTGTTCACGCTTCGGATAGTCGGCTTTTAGGGTGAACTCATACTCCCAGCCTTTCAGGCCATGCTCCTGCAATACTTCGGCGACAACTTCCGGTACCGACTTATTGACAAAAAAGCGGTGGGTACGGAATTGCTTGCGCAGCAAAGACAAGAACGGCTCAATAATAATCTGGTACGTTGCCTGGTCACGTGAACCACTGATACGCTTAAATTGCGTCACCACACCATGCACCACTTTCAGCCCGGTCAACCCCATCAGAGACCCGGTTCCCATGGTCAGCGTGGCAGGCTTAGTCAGCAGTTGCGCTGAGCTGATATTCTGGTCACTGCTGGTAAAGATAACCTGATAGTAGTAAAGCTCACTCATGAACTCCTTACCGCTGAAACTTTCCACATCCAGTGATGCTGTACAGGATGGAATATCCAGGCGGTAGCGGTTCAGCCCGCTTTCAGTTAATGCAGACAGGGTGTTCTTGAGCGTATCTGTCAGACTCATGATATTGACTCCATGGGATAACCTGCAGTCCATGACTTTCTTGCCGGCGGGCAAATTGCAGGTTTAATCGGGGTACTCAGCGAGTACGAAAAAGCGTGATTATGGCTCCGGCCCCGAGGGCACTGGCGAAGGTTTTAATCAGCAACACGGTCATTTCAAAATTGTTTATGCCGTATTCGCCATCGCCACTAATGGGGATAAAGCGCTTAACAAACGTGTAAATAAAAGCATCCGGAAGAAAGAGTACGCTTATCACGACCAACGCAATAAAGGTGAATGTTCTCATTATCTTATATTGACCAGCTACTCGGAAACTTGAATTGATCCATATGGCCTTGCTATTTCTCGATCGGTCAGAGGAAAATTGTATACCTGCCCATTATTCACCCCCACGCCAACGACAAATTTCCGTGGCTCATCTTCATGTTTCTATGAAATCAATACATACTCAAAAATAAGCTTCCCCTTATCCGGGAAATGATAAAAAGAAGGTGGAATGCATAATTTTCCATTAACGATCGTGAGACCTGGAGAGAAATTAAAATCCTTCTCCTTCGAAGGTGTTCCTCGTGGATTTATCCCCATGTCAGCAGGTTGATAATCCTGAGCATCTGGAATATCTAAACATACATTTTCCCCCTGCTTGCTGACAGATGTGGTTTCATGAGGAATCATCCTGTCTCCCGGGCCAGGACATCCTGTCAGCACGGAAAGGAAAAAGAAGGTGAATATTCCTTTCAGACATAAATCAAAGCATCGGATTATCATCATATAGAAACCGAATGTTACTATTCAGTATAGTGTTTAGCGTGCCGTCGCTGGCACATGGTATTCCCGTGTCGTCAACGATACATCCCGGGCCTTACCGTTGATCATTTCAAATCCGGTGACAAAGCTCCTTGGATGGTTACTTTTACTCTTAGACTGCAATACAACCTCAACAATAAATGGGGCTTTTGACGTATCAGGAAAATGGTAAAACGAAGGACTAATACATAATTGACCATCAATAATTCGTAAATTCGGGTTTTCGGTAAACTGCCTTTCTTTAAACGATTTATTCCTGAGGTTGATAGAGATGAAAACAGGCTGATAATCCTTACTATCTGGGACGTAATAACAAACTGCATTATTCTTCATCCAGACGCTGGCTGTTTCAGCTGGGTAATATTTCATCCCACCCCACGGGCATCCGGTTAATGTAAATGCAGAAGTGACAGCTAAAATAAGAAACAGTACTGAATGCCACCACTTTATTTTTACCATGGAAACCCTCTCAATGAATTTCTATACATTTCTCGGATGATTGATTCAGATGCATCACCATCAAGAGTAACGATCTCCCAGCCCCTGAGACGCAACCAACCATCATAGCCATGAGCCTCTAGTGTAAAATTATCTGCAATAATCTGCGCCTGCTGCTCCATCGGATATTCACTTAACAGGCGACCATCAAGAGTGTAACGATAACTCACCATCCAACTGACCAATCCTCTCATAATAATATTCATGCCTTTCATTCGTTGCCAGACATGCCCCATTTCATGGATGAACATATGTTGAAGATCGTCAGTTGTCTGGGAGAAATCGTCGCAGTATTGGTCACGAAAATAAATCTCCCCATTTGGGGTCATAGCCGTATTCTTATCCTGTAGATTGAAAGGGAGATAACTCTCTCTGTGGATCCATACTTTCGAATAATCAATGGTGGATAAAAATACAGAGTGTGCCATCTGTATCTCACCCGTCGTAAGTAGCCTGACACCACCTTCTTTAATCCTGTACTCATCCTGCGTTTCATCAGTCATGTGTAAATTCCAGTACAATCCCTTCTTCATCATCCCATCCAAGCCGCAGCGACTGCGGTTTCTGTTTCGCTGCTATGTGGGTCAGCAACTGCTGACTCAGCACCGGCAGGATTTGCTGGTTGAGCAGACTGTCGACGTTACGTGCACCGGTGTCCGGCAGCAGGCAGGCGGCGACCAGCGCGTCATACAGGCTCTCCTCAATCTGCGTGGTCAGGCCGTAGTGACGATGTAAGCGCTTGCTGACCTGTGCGAGCTTCATTTCCACGATGGTGCGCATGGCAGGCTCACTCAGCGGGCGGTAAATCACGGTCTGGAAACGGGCCAGCAGTGCGGGCTGGAAGTGGTCGCGCAGGATCGGGCGCAGCAGTTCGTGCAGGTCGCCTTCGGTGGCGTCCGGCTGTTCATCCAGCAGCTGCATGATGTGGTCGCTGCCGAGATTGGAGGTCATCAGGATGACGGTGTTGCGGAAGTCGATTTCACGCCCTTCACCGTCGCGCATAAAGCCACGGTCAAACACCTGATAGAACAGGTTCATCACGTCACGGTGCGCCTTTTCCACCTCATCGAGCAGTACCACGCTGTACGGACGCTTGCGCACGGCTTCGGTGAGGATGCCACCCTGACCGTAGCCCACGTATCCCGGCGGTGAGCCTTTCAGCTGTGAAACCGTGTGCGACTCCTGGTACTCGGACAGGTTGATGGTGATGAGTGACTTCTCGCCACCGTACAGCACATCCGCCAGCGCCAGCGCGGTTTCGGTCTTACCGACGCCGCTCGGGCCGACCAGCAGAAAGACACCCTGCGGACCATTTTCTGAGGTGAGGCCTGTTTTCGCAGCACGCAGGCGCTGAGCGATGGCGGCCAGAGGAACATTCTGGCCTACCACTCGCTGGCCAATTTCGTTTTCCAGCGTCAGCAGCTCGGTCTGTTCGTCTTTCATCAGGGAAGACAGCGGCACGCCGGTCCAGTCGGCAATCACGGTGGCAACGGTGCGCACGTCCACATCAACGGAAAGCAGCGGGTTGCTGTGCTGCATGCCCTTCAGCTCCTGTTGCAGCGTGTGCGTCTCGCTACGACGGGAGATGTCCTGCCGGCTTTCCAGCAGTTGTCCGGTGAGTTTCAGTTCCTGACCGTACTGGGTTTGAAGCTCGTCGAGTGCAACGATGAGATCGTTCTCTTCCTGCTCAATGGCGGTCAGGCGTTCACCATGACTCTGAGTGCCGACGGCGATATCTTCCTGCAGCGCCTGCTTCTCCATTTCAAGAGAGGTAATCTGCGAGCGAATGCGGGTCAGCTGTTCCGGCACGGTGTCGAGGCTCATGCGCACGCGCGCAGCGGCGGTATCCAGCAGGTCAACGGCCTTGTCCGGCAGCTGGCGACCTGTCAGGTAGCGACGGGACAGCGTGACCGCAGCGCGCACCGCATCGTCAGTGATGTGTACATTGTGGTGTTCGGCATAGCGGGATTTGAGGCCACGCAGCATCAGACACGCCGTCTCATCGTCCGGCTCGTCCACCAACACCCGCTGGAATCGGCGCTCCAGCGCGGCATCGCGCTCGAAGTACTGCTTGTATTCGGACCAGGTTGTCGCAGCAATGGTGCGCAGTTCGCCGCGAGCCAGCGCTGGCTTCAGCAGGTTGGCCGCATCGGCTCCGCCCGCCTGGTTACCGGCACCAATGATGGTATGCGCTTCGTCGATAAACAGCAGAACCGGCACCGGCGACTGCTGAACCGCATCGATGACGTTTTTCAGGCGTTGTTCAAATTCACCTTTCACGCCTGCGCCCGCCTGCAACAGACCGAGGTCAAGGGTGCGCAGAATCACCGGTTTAAGGGATTCCGGTACGTTGCCTTCAGCAATACGCAGCGCCAGGCCTTCGACCAGCGCGGTTTTACCGACGCCCGGTTCACCGACCAGGATCGGGTTGTTTTTGCGACGGCGGGAAAGAATGTCGACCATCTGGCGGATTTCGGTATCACGGCCGAACACGGGGTCAATCTTGCCCTCTTTCGCTTTGGCGGTGACATCGAGGGTGAATTTATCCAGCGCGTTCTGTAGCGCCGGTTTCAGTTCGCCCTCTTTCAGCTCTGCATCGACCGGACGGCCGACAAATTCCACGTCACCACCGTGGTTCTGCGCCAGTCCGGCTTCCTGCTGCACTTCCGGACGTTCATCCGACTGCCCATCAAGCAGCGGACGCAAACGTTCCAGCTGACTCTGGCCCAGCGTCAGCAGCGGCCACAGCCCGTCACAGCGAACCAGTTTCTGTTTGTAAACCAGCGCCATCAGTAGATGGATGCTGCGGATTTGTTCCTCGCCGTTAAGGGAAGCAATCAGCCAGGCTTCTTGCATCAGCGTCTGAATGGCATCAGACAACTGTGGACGTTGACGTACTGAACGCGGTTGTTTATCCAGCCAGGCAAGCAAATCCTGCCAAAGCTGGTCCATATCCCACTCATAGCGGCGGGCCAGCACCGTCAGGTCACCTTCCCCCTGTTCGAGCAGCTTCAGCAGCCAGTGCTCCGGCAAAATTTCCGCATGGGCACGGGTCTGGCAGAGCGAAGCCGCACCTTCCATCGCACGGGCACAGTAAGGGTTCAGACGTCGCAACAGGATGGCTGGATTTTCCATGAATCTCTCTCTTTGTCGGTTCCTGGACACGCTACCGCCCATCGCTGTTCCCGTTAAGGGGGCCAAAGCGCATACGGTCAGGCTGGCAGTTTGTGATTTTCTTTGCTGAAAGCCCGCGAGCTGCAGACGTTCAGCAAAACAGCGGAAAGGTCATCCCCCTCCGCTTAAAAACGAGGATTACGCTTAAGAGTTCGTGTCGCAGGAAGGCGGCAAGTTCGTAAGTCTCCGGGAACATAGATAACTATGTGACCGGAGCGAGCGAACGCAGCCAACGCACCTGTGGCGCGAAATATGACGCGTAATCAGGCGGTGGCGCGTTCGTTCCAGGAATCGGAATGAATGATGTTGCCGTCTTTGTAGGTCCAGGTGATTTTTTCGTAACGCAGTTCAATGCGCTCAAGGTGGTTGTGCTTCTCTTTGGAAGGATCCTTGATGTCATACATTTCAGGATTCACTTTCACCACTTTCACGTTTTCCAGTTTGGTGTTGAAGTACTCCACTTCCTGGCCCGCGTCGTTGATTTTGTACCACCTGAATTCCGCAGACTTGAGGGTCTGACCAGTGGTCACAGCCTTGTACAGGTACGGGCTGGACGAGTCGATTTCCTTGGTGAACAGGAACGGGGTGTGGATACGGGTACCGGTCAGCTTGCCGGTGTTGTTGTCAGTCGGGATGTACAGGTTATGCTCCTGAGCCACCACTTCGATGCTGCCTTCACGATCCTGAACGTCCACAGACCCTTTAATGTCCGCGCCGCCGTCGTCTTTCAGCCAAAGATAAACAGGAATTGCCATGGAATTACTCTCCATTGTGTTGTGATGCGCCATCATCCTGCGATGACGCTGAGGGTTGGCCCGGTATCTGGCAGGCATTCGCCTGCGGTACCAGACTGATTTCGACACGGCGGTTGAGCGCACGGCCCTCCGTAGTGTCATTGGTTGCGACAGGACGGCTTGCGCCATAGCCCTGCACCGCAAAACAGCTTTCCGGTACATCACCGGTATCACGCATCCAGTCGCGTACCGCTTCGGCACGTTTCTGAGAGAGCGTCTGGTTCAGTTGTGCATTACCGGTGTTATCGGTATGCCCACTCACCACAATCAGCCAGCCTGGCTTCGCCTTGATACCGACCAGGGAGTTGACCAGCATTTTGGTGGAGCCAGCCTTCAGCACGGATTTGCCGGAATCGAACAGCGACATGCTGTCAAGACGAATGGTTTTCGGACCCTGAATGATTTTCTTGATAACCGGTGGAGGCGGTGGCGGCGGGGCCCAGTCACTGATGGCAGCCTCAACAGGCGGCACCAGGCGCAGCCCCTGATACAGCCCCAGGCGATAACGCAGTGGCTCCCCGCGACGCTGCCAGTCGTCCAGCAATGCGCCATCGGCTCGCAGGCGCTGCTGCGCACGCAGTTTCGGGGCAGCAGGCTTATCCGCCAGTTGGTGATATAACGCAAGGTGATCGCCCACATTACGAATGAGACGCTGGTTGTTCATCCAGGACGCCAGCATGGCAAGGGCCAGGAAAATCCCGCCCAGTAATCCGACATAGCGCCAGAACACCATTCTGCGACTGACACCGCGTCGGCGCGGTAACGCTGGCAGCAGCAGCTCAGGCAGCGGCAGTGGCTCTGTCGTCACAACGGCATCCGGTGGCAGCGCCGTCACGGAAGTAATGTGCTGTTGCCAGAGATTCCCCGCGATACCGCTCACCGGCACCATGCACATGCCCTGTACGCAAGGCTTCATCACCGGCAGCTCGCCCTGGCGTACCGACAGCAGGTCATTCACCGCGCTGTTCTGCCAGGCAAGCAGGCTGTCCAGCCACAGACCCTGACTCAGACGAGAAAGTCTCCCGTCAGATCCACTCTCCCGGGTCCACTCCGTCAATGACACATTGCCCTGACCGGGCTGATACACCTGAATACCGCTTCGCTGGCTTACTGTGGTAAACCAGACGGGTTCGGCCTCCGCGCAGACCACTGGGGGCGATACCCAGGTCACGGTCCACAGCGGGGGGATCGTGCCAAATGCCTCACGGCACTGGACGACAGCCCGCTGCCAGCCCCGAAGATTCTGGGTAAAATCATCACCGGAGGTGTGCTGTTCAGGTACCACCGCCAGCATGACGGAAATTTGCGACGCCAGGGCCGGGCGCACCAGGCTCAGGTGCTGTGCCAGGAGTGGCAGCTGTTCTGCATCCTTCACCCACAGATACCAGCCCTGCCGGGTTTCCCGGTGACGGAAACCGGACACAAACAGCGGGGTGTTGTCGCCGCAGACGAGGATCACCGCCCCCTGAAAATCTTCCGGCGGCAGGTTTTCATCCACAATCTCCCGGACAGCGGTCGCCCGCGCCCCGGAGGCCCGACGCTGACGCCAGAACATCACCCCGGACACCAGAACAACCAGCAGACTGAGCGCCGCGCGGCTGCCCGTGGACAGTGGCCAGAATCCCAGAATGAGCCACAGCGCCAGTACGGCACCCAGGGCAGTTAACAGACTTCGGTACGCATCCCGCATCGCTTACCCCGGCCTGACAGTCTGGCTCACCAGCTCGGTAAGCGAAGACGAAAGGAAGAACCACAGCGCCACCAGGGCGACAGCGGCCACAACCAAGGTCATCCAGTACCAGCGACGACCGCTTCGCAGGCGTGATACCCGGGCAACAATGGGGGCGTCCTGTGTCAGCGTGAAGGCCGGCACCCGTTCCGCGAGCGCACGAACGATATCTTCCCGACGCTCATCATCCTGGGCGCGATACTGACCGACAAAGCCCAGCTGCAAAGTGCGGTACATGCAGGTCAGAACGGCGGCGTCAGGGGCGGTTTCTTTCAGCAGGTTGCGGATCCGTTCCCACAGCTCCTCACCGGCATTGAGGGTACCAAAGAAGTGGGCCTGCAGCGGATCACGACGCCACGTCAGGTAACCATCATCAGTGGTTCCGCGATTCATCACACTCTCATCAAGCAATGCACACAGGGCATACACCATATGGTCACGGCTGATGTCGCTGTAACCTGCCTCCGTGAGCGCCGTTTTCGCCTCCTGCACCAGACGGCAGGCACGGCGATAAAGCCCTTCCCCGTCCCGGACTTCCTGACCGCCCCGCAGCTGGCTGGCCATCAGCCAGCCCGGGTAGAAAATACGTTCTATCTGGCTGAGTTCGGATTTATTCATGAGCGCAGGACCGCAAAGAGTTCCAGATTTACATCCCCCAGTGAGCGTGGGGTGTAGAAGGTGCAGCTGCCCATCTCAAGCATTGCCCGTGCCGCCTCCGTACTCAGATCCAGCGAGAAATACTGGTTCTCAAGACGTAAAGGGATAGCGGCCGGAACATGGGCCAGCGGCTTGATAACCATCCCGCTCAGGGCCACATTAACCACATCCGACACATCGTCAAAGCTGCCCGCTTTACACAGCTGCGGGAATTTCGTCTGTAGTTCATGATTCGGCATGGAGGATCGAACGGAGAGATAGAAGTCTGCCCCTTCGCGCAGGCGCGCATCGTGCAGGGCACCTTTCCAGATCTGATCCTGATGCTCCAGGTGGATACTCACCACCCGCGACGGCAGGCTCGCTTCCAGAAGCTTGTCGAGCAGTGCCAGCAGCGGCGGAAATACCCGTTCCGGTGCATCGTGCTGATAAGCAGGAATATCCCCGGCGTCGTGCTCAAGTGAGAAAGTCAGCAGGCTGCCGGCCAGGCGGGTCAGTTCGCGGTACAGCAGTTCCGGGTGACGAGACGGGGTCTGCAACAATTCCGTCAGTACGGGTTCAGCGCTGTTCAGGGCATTGAGCAGCCAGAACAGGGAGACATCGGCGACCGCAAAGTCGGCCATCCGCTCATTGCTTTCACGGCGCATGGCCATCAAACGCTTCCTGCGTGCCTGCAGGCGCACCAGCAGGTCATTCAGTTCGGTAGTAAGCCACGGACTGGCCGCAACGGACATCATCGGCGGGATAAAAGCCGGGTCCCGGCTCCACTGCCCCTGCGCATTACGCACCAGACGGGCTACCGGACAGGTCAGGTATGCCGTGTTTTCCTGGCTGGACAGACGCAGGGTCAGCGCATGACGGAGGATCGCGAGTTCCCCGCTTTCATGGCCGGCCAGTTCCTGCACGACGACACGCTCCGCTTTCCAGCGGCGCGGCCGCTCACTGTCCTGACCGTTATCGAGGTTGCCACCGCCGGCACTCAGCAGTGGCAGCGCGACAACCACGTCAACAGCCTCACTGCCGGCGGCAACAGACAAATCACAGACCGGAGGAAGCGTGTCTGCCAGGTCGGTATCAACAAGGGTCCCGTCCTGAAAGCGCACCACCAGACGTGTTGCATTCAGGCGCGAGAGCGCAAGCACTGCATCATCAAATTCTGCCGCAACCACGCCCCAGGGATGAGAAATACCCATCCGGGCGACCATGTCTGCAACACGTTCATTCCAACGGGCCTGCTGCTGGAACTGTTGCGGGGCCAGAGCGGCCCCATCTTCCCAAAGTGGGCGGTAAATTTTCATCCCTGCTCTCCCTCGCCTCAGGATTTCGCTTTCGGCATCTGGGAAACCAGCGACAGATTGACGTCCATCCCTTCCACCTGGAAGTGCGGCACGGCATAGAGCTTCACACGGAAGAAACCCGGGTTATCCTCAATATCCTCCACCGTCACTTTCGCGTCGCGCAGCGGGTGAGAAGCCTGCAGCTCGTCGCCCGGATCGGTCATTTCAGTCACCAGACTACGAACCCAGGTGTTCAGCTCAAGCTCCAACAGACGACGGTCCTTAGTGGTACCGATGTTTTCACGCTGAATAAGCTTCAGGTAGTGGGCAATACGCGACAGCAGGAAGATGTACGGCAGACGCGCATTGATGCGGCTGTTGGCTGTCGCATCCGCGGTGTCATACAGGGCTGGTTTCTGGGTCGAGTTCGCCGAGAAGAAGCACGCGTAGTCGCGGTTCTTGTAGTAGGAGAGCGGAATAAAGCCGAGATTGGCGAACTCAAATTCGCGGGTTTCCGGGATCATCACTTCAGAGGGAATTTTCACCTGATTGCCGGTGCCGAGGTCATACAGGTGGATAGGCAGATCCTGAACGGCACCACCGGCCTGCGGGCCACGGATTTGCACACACCAGCCGTTATTGATAAAGCTGCGCACCATATTGGATGCAAAGGCGAAGGATGCGTTGGCCCAGAGGTATTTGTCGTGATCCGGGCCTTTCACTTCTTCAACATAGTTGAAGCTGCGCACGGGTACGGTATCCGGGCCATACGGCAGGCGGCCCAGCACACGCGGCATCACCAGACCGATATAGCGGGAATCATCCGTCTCACGAAACGATTTCCACTTGATGTACTCGGCACGGTCAAAGTAGTTACCGATATCTTTTATAGCCGCCACTTCCTCCATCGAATCCTTGAGGAAAAATTTAGGGCCAGCGGAGCCGATAAACGGCATATGCGCAGCAGCAGAGACTTTAGAGATGTTGCGCAGAAGCGTTACATCCTGAGCGGAAGCATCAAACTCGTAGGCGGAAATCAGCGCGGCAATCGGCTCTCCACCGGGGGTGTCATACTCATCAATATAGGTATGCTTATACAGTCCGCTCTGGATAATTTCCGGGCAGTCTTCGAAGTCCTGTCGCAGGTCTTCTTTGGACATATCCAGCAGTTCAACCTTCACGTTCTGACGGAAATCGGTTTTGTCGACAAGCGATTTCACGCCGCGCCACAGACTTTCTACCGCCTGGAAGTCCTCATGGTGCATGACAGCATCAAGCTGACGACTAATCTGGTAGTCCAGCTCAGCGATATGATGGTCAATCAGGTTTTTGTCGAGTTTTTCAACTTTTGAGCCCGCTTTTGTCAGGCACTCCAGGAACACCTGCATCCCGGCCGTTAAACGTTCATCCGCAGTCGCATCCGACATCGCCTGCGCATCCTGCCAGATATCCAGTGCACTGAGTTCGGAGACCGGGTTCAGATTGATTTTTTTAAACAGAGACGCATAAACCCCACCAGCGGCCGGACGTTCCAGCACCACACTCTCGCCACCCGCGGCATTCTCATTTTTTACAGACATCAACATCTTCCTTATTAATCCGTTAAAACATCCTGACCGTTATGGCTGTTTAGGGGCCAGAGCAGACAACTCAGATCTGAGTTCTGCGCTTAATGCCGGGTCGAGCAGAATTTTTTCAAGCTCTTTCCGGAAAGCCTGATTGTCCAGCAGGTTAGCTTTTAAATCGCGAAGCAGATTACGCATGGAAAGCATCGCCTTCAGCTGAGGGATCTGCCGGGAAACCTGCTCAGGGGTGAAATCCTTCATGCTCTGGAATGTCAGATTGATATTGTCTTCGCTACCGTCACCGGCAAGCGTGTTTTTAACGGTGAGATTTACTTTTGGGGAATATTCGGAAAGTACTGAGTCAAAGTTATTTTTGTTCAGATTAACTTTTTTGCGTTCAGAGAGTGGCGCGGACTCCTGACCATTACTGAAGTCGCCCGCCACCAGTAATTTCAGGGGGAGTTCGGTTTTCTTGCTCGCCCCGCCCGTATGCAAATCAAGTTTTAAATTGATACGTGCCTTGGGTATTTCGGACTGAAAGGAAGAGTTAGACATGGCTGTCCCTGTTCTATGGAGTGATAGAAACCGCCACAGCCAGTGTCAAATATTAAGAATGGCTTACCCTGCCATAAAACATTCCTGCTATTAAACATTCAATGAAAAGCAGGACCTGCGGTCAGAAGCGAGTTCATTCCATTTACTGGCGATATGACGTGATGAAAGAGCGTAAATCCTGAATTTATTTTTCAGATAAACACCCATGGCGCGAGTTTAGAAATAGTGGGTCAACCAAAGGAAATGATAATATGTAACCATATGTAACAGGATAAACTTGCCAGCAAAAATCTGATACTGATCTGATATATAAGATTTTTCTTAAGATTGCGGCTGTGGGGCGCATGATGGCTGGGACTAAAAAATGTTTCAGTGAATAGTTCATTGCGGGATTGAACAGAAAAATTACCCAATGCTAAAAAGTGCGGTTCATGCTTTTTTTACAGGATAGCGGCAGAAAGTAAAAACGAGAATCAGACCAAACAGGTTAGTTTGCATGATAAGTTATGTTAATGATTTGTGGCACTGTTATACGCTGCTAATGTGCCTGTTGCCGCTAAGAAGTTCATCGACTTTCCCGACGACACGCTGAGGGCGTCATGCCATAAACCTGCCGGAAACGATGGCTGAAGTGGGCTGAAGAGTGGTAACCACACTGAAGGGCAATATCGGTCAGCGTCAGCTCGGGCCGTTCAAGCAATATCCTTGCACGATCCATACGACGGCGCATCACGAACTGGTGTGGTGCCTCGCCAGTGGTGTGACGGAACATGCGGGCAAAGTGAAACTCACTCAATGCCGCTTCCTGCGCCAGCACAGCCAGGGTTAAAGGCTGATCGAGATGGGTTTCAATAAATTCCAGAACCCGCCGTAATACCACTGGAGCCAGTCCACCCCGTACCTGGGGCAGTTGCCACTTAACTTCGCTGTAGTGCTGCAGCAGATGGGTCAGCAAGAGTGTTGATGCGCTGCTCAGCGTCAGCTGGCTGGCGGGCTGTTGCCAGTCGCTGCTCAGCAGAAAGTGTCGATAGAGCTGGGTAATGCGGTCATCAACAGAAAAGATTTTCTCATGCAGGTTTAACTGCGCCGGACTGCGGTCCCAGACCCGTTCGGCCAGTTGCCGCAGCTGGTTCTCGCTGCAATAGAGATGAACAAAGGCGAGATCGGCACGCAGATCCCAGGTTGATTCCGTGCCTGCCGGCATCAGACAGAAGCGGTCCGGTGCGCCACCGTTACGCCAGCCATGCGGGGTTTTATGCCAGGTATCGTAGCCGCCCTCCACGTAAAGGCTTAGCGTGTGATGGTCGCTGAGGTTTGTCACGCGATCGCCACTATTAAACCAGGCTGCCAGCTGAATGCCGCTGTTAAGTTGCACCTGATCGCGCAGTTGTGCTTTGTGGCGTTGCAGCATGTCAAAGGTCTGGAAGCGACTCATCGGGTATCAGTTCAGATAAACAGAGTGCCAGTTTACGGATTGTGCGGGACAGAAAACAGAGCACATCGGGACAGAGAGTAAAAATGCGCAAGATTTTGCAAACCCTGCGCAATCCGCTGCAAGATCAGGGAGCGTTGCGGGTGCAGACTCGGCGTTTTGCGGTGGAGAATCTGGCAATGAACCTGTTTTTGTATCTCTCAGTCGTGCTGATCTGGGGCACGACCTGGATTGCGATTTATGCGCAACAGTCTGCAGGCATCAGCGCCGTAACCGTCGCTGTCTTCTGGCGTTTTTTGCTGGCCTCACTGGTCATGTTATTGCTGCTAAAGCTGATAAAGCGTCTGCACAGGCTGACGCTGCAGGATCACCTTTTCTGTTTACTGCAGGGCTGTTGCGTTTTTGGCTTTAACTTTGTCTGCTTCTATTACGCCTCTGGCTATATCAGCAGCGGACTGGAGTCGGTCATTTTCTCTATGGCTGTGATGTATAACGCCATTAACAGCTGGATATTTTTCCGTCAGCGCCCTTCCGCACGTCTGATTCCGGCGATAGTGCTCGGCATGGCGGGTATTGTTGCGTTGTTCTGGCACGATCTGCGCAGCACTCAGGCCTCGGCCGGCTTGATGTGGGGCATTGGGTTAAGTGCGCTGGGCACCCTGGGATTTTCATTCGGCAATATGATCAGTCAGCGGCATCAGCGTCTGCAACGTGACGTGTTGACAACCAACAGTTACGGCATGTTATACGGTGCGCTGATCATGGCACTGGTCTCGCTGCTGCAGGGTGTTTCGCTGCAGCCGACATGGAACACTCAGTGGTTTGGGGCATTGATCTATCTGGCTATCGTGGGATCGGTGATGGGATTCGGAGCCTATTTTACGCTGGTGGGACGTATCGGACCCAGTCGGGCTGCCTATACAACGGTGCTGTTTCCGCTGGTGGCGCTGGCACTCTCTACCCGTTATGAAGGATATGAGTGGCATGCCAGCGCCATCCCTGGCCTTGTCATGATTTTACTGGGCAATATCGTGATGTTTGCCCGTTGGCCGGCAAGTCTTCGCCGGATAATCATCTGACGCGGAGGCGGGCTGAGGCCCGCGTCCGGATGGGCGTTATGCCCACTGCTGCTGAAGGAGTTTCTGTGGTTTATTGATCGCTTTACGCGCAATCCAGTAGAGCAGAACACGCTCATCGTCACTATCACGATCGGCCATCGACAGCAGTTTTAATGCCAGCGTCGATTTGGTCACAGGCTGTTGTTCTGTACTGAGTTCAATCACCGCCTGACCGATGATGCAGCAAACTTCATCCTCACTGGTGCTGGATTCATATGTCCGGTCTTTCATATTTCCTCCTGATAAGTGAACTGTTAGCCTGGCAAATAATCTGTAAACCTGCTCACAGAATCATCTGATTGAAACATTATCTTACGGCTAATTACGCTTAATCATTAAGCTGCCGTTTTGCTTACTTTTGACGCGACGTTGCCAACCCCTCCCGATGCCATTCATACCGCCTGAATGGCATTTCATTCCCCGATCCGTTCCGTTCATGCCTTTACTGCTCACGCGCGCGAATCACTGCTTTATTCTGACCGCAGTTTCCAGATTCCCGGATGGGAGAGAAAAATTATGAACCAGACTCAACAGGCTTCTTACCAGCGTGCTCGCTGGCTTACATTGTTCGGAACGGTAATCACTCAGTTCGCGCTGGGGTCAGTCTACACGTGGAGTTTGTTTAACGGCCAGCTGTCACAGAAGCTGGATGCGACGGTCAGTCAGGTCGCTTTTTCATTTGGTCTGCTGAGCCTGGGGCTGGCTATTGCCTCCTCGCTGGCCGGTAAATTACA
Organism: Pantoea sp. Ft-CA_14; assembly: GCF_024520875.1. Classification (NCBI taxonomy): domain Bacteria; kingdom Pseudomonadati; phylum Pseudomonadota; class Gammaproteobacteria; order Enterobacterales; family Erwiniaceae; genus Pantoea; species Pantoea sp. Ft-CA_14. The sequence goes on from NZ_JALNPM010000008.1 coordinate 189,700, forward strand.
GGAACGTTTTGGCGTACGCCGCGTCACTATCGGGGCGGGTGTGCTGATGGCGCTGGGTTTCTGGCTTACCGCGCATGCTAATAACCTGATGATGCTCTATTTCAGCGCCGGACTGCTGGTGGGCCTGGCCGATGGCGCAGGTTACCTGATGACGCTCTCAAACTGCGTGAAGTGGTTTCCGGAGCGCAAAGGGATGATCTCTGCCTGTGCGATTGGCGCTTACGGTCTTGGCAGTCTGGGATTCAAATTTATCTGCGGGGCGTTGCTGGCAACGGTGGGTCTGGAGCAGACCTTTATGATCTGGGGCGTGCTCGCGATGTCGATGATTATCCTCGGTGCACTGCTGATGCGTGATGCCCCCCTTCAGGATACCGGGAGCAGCACGAATGGTCAGCAACATGCGCGGGATTACACACTGGCACAGTCGGTGCGTCTGCCTCAGTACTGGATGCTGGCGCTGATGTTCCTGACAGCCTGCATGAGCGGTCTCTATGTGATAGGCGTTGCCAAAGATATCGGCGAAGGGCTGGTGCATCTGACTACGCAGACCGCTGCCAGTGCGGTAACGGTGATTGCGATTGCCAACCTGAGTGGCCGTCTGGTGCTGGGCATACTGTCTGACAAAATGATGCGCATCCGGGTTATTTCACTGGCGCAAATCGTGTCGCTGATCGGGATGAGCGTGCTGCTGTTTACCAGAATGAATGAGATCACCTTCTTCCTGTCACTCGCCTGTGTAGCCTTCAGCTTTGGCGGTACCATCACGGTATTCCCGTCGCTGGTCAGTGACTTTTTCGGCCTCAACAACCTGACAAAAAACTATGGTCTGCTCTATCTCGGATTTGGTATCGGAAGCGTGCTGGGCTCACTGGTCGCCTCGCTGTTTGGCGGGTTCACCGTCACCTTCAGCCTGATTATGACACTGCTGGTCATCTCCCTGTTCCTGTCACTCACCATCCGCTTACCACAGAGTTCTGTTACAGCAACACCTGTATTGCAACGTCATTAACCATCACGACGGGCCGCGCCAGAGCGGCCCGTTCACGTTTAGCCGCGGAATCGCGGCTCTGCCATGCCCGCCACCGAGACGTCCACCGCAAAGATATTGCCTGACTGCGGATAGCGCGCCAGCTCCTCTTCGGTGCGATCTTCCCGTGAACTGGTAATAAACAGCGTTTTAAGATCGGCGCCACCAAAGGCCACCATGGTTGGCCACTTCACCGGCAGCAGGATCTCATCGACGATTTCGCTGCTCCGGGGATCGATGCGTACTACGCGTCCGCCATCAAACTGTGCGGACCAGTAAAATCCTTCGCTATCCACTGCGGCACCATCCGGCAATCCACCTTTCGCGTCGAAACGGCGGAACAGAGTGCGTTCGCCCGGTTCGCCCTGCGCATTTAATGGATAGCGATAGAGCGCTTCATTCGGCGTGTCACTGTGATACATCCAGCGCCGGTCGGGAGAGAAGGCCAGCCCGTTGGAAATTTTAATGTCACGCGCTTTGACCTCCAGCTTCAGGTCAGGCGTCACGCGGCACAGCAGCCCGCCATTTTTGTCCTGCGGTTCCCACAGGCTGCCGCACCAGAAATTCCCCCAGGGATCAACGCGGCCATCATTAAATCGGCTTTGCGCAGCCTCACCGGGATTTTCTGCGATCTTTTTCTCTGGCTTACCCTGCGCATCCAGCAGCCAGACACCGCCACGCAATGCAGCTATCAGACCGCCCTGCTCACGCAGACCGATGCATCCCACCTCTTCCGCCTGCGGGAAAGTTTGCAGTTCACCGCTGACCGGATTAAAACGGTGAATGGCGGGTGCCAGAATATCGACACAGTACAGCACCTGTTCCTTGACGGACCAGAGCGGGCATTCGCCCAGTTCAGCCTGTAAAGCCAGAATATTTTTAACGTCATGCGCCATGTTTCTCTCCCATTGAACTGACATGCTAATAATGTAGTTGTAAAAACTTTCAAATGAGAATTATTTTCGCTTGATTTTGAGACTATTCTCTTTGATAGTATTTACTATTCAGTTCATTCTTATTTCTTTATTATTCTCCGCTGCAAAACGCAGCACTCTGAAATATTCCGTCATACCTTCTTAAATAACTCTACAAAGCCTGCATCTTCACTCCACTTTTCCAGCGTAGTGTCATAGTCATTGGAAAAGAGGAGAAGCTTCCGATGAAGAGATTAATTAAAGTCGCTTCGGTGGTTGCGCTGATGACCTTATTAAGTGGTTGTATCATCAGCCCCAGACACGACAATGGCTGGCACCGCGGGGGTGGCGGCGGATATCATGGAGGCTACTATGGAGGTTATCACGGTGGGTATCATGGCGGTCACCATCGCCGCTAACGGGCAAAGATGTCACACAGCATAAAATAAAAGCATTAAACTTTAAGGGCGGGATAATTATCCCGCCCGTTTTATTTAGCTTTTCACAGCATAATTACACTGGAACCACGCTTTCTGCAGTCCCGGAATATGACTCTCCTGCGCAGGTAACGCCTCGACTTTATCAAAGCCTTTATTACTGCAGTAATTCGCCAGATCAATATTCATTGCATCACGATTGACCTTTACCGGGTCAAAACGGTACTGCACGGTATTTGAGCCTGGATCTTCATCTACACGTTCAAATGCCCCGGGTTTGCTGGCAGTACATCCACTCAACAAAATCAGCGCCAGTGCGCCGGTTATTAGTTTTTTCATTTAGTTATCCTCACGTTGCCGCGCAGTTTATGACGCAGCATGCCGCGCATCCATAGGATTAATGCGCGAAAGTTCAAAACTTGAGAAGCTTTTACCGATTAATGTAATACGATTAAACGGCTATCACTATCATGAACGGCATGACAAGATGCATTCAGACAAAACGAAGACTGCACCACACCAGGAAATGCCAAAAATAAAAATCTGTTCCTCTCTTCCCTGCCCGCGCTTAGCGGGCTTTTTTTCGCCCGCCATTCCGCTGCTCCGCTGCCGCTTACTGGCCAGTTAATGCAATCATTCTACGTAACAGGTTAGCGGCGCGCTTGTCAGGTAATGCCAGAATCGCGCTGTAGAGATCAATCGACATGGCACACAGCGATGAGCGATCAACCGCCGTGTCGGCAGGCATATTCAGCTGCTGCAGCTTATCCCCCCACTGCTGATAGAGCCGGGCGACAATTTTTTGCAGATCATCCTGCGCCTGCGTCTTATCCAGCGGTTGCTCGGGAAGTGGACTGTTCAGCAGCAGCTGCTCCATGGCATCCGCCTCTTTGCGATTCAGTGACGGCGGCAGCGTGGTCAGCAGATTGATGCCGCCACTCACCTGCGGATAGAGATAACGGAAGCAGAGGCCCGGATCGATTTGGTTCAGCGCCCGCATCTCTTCAACTGAGACGCTGATATAGTTGACCACCGCCGCGTCAGTTCCGCGCATCAGCCGCTGATTAATCACCTCAATCAGCCAGCCACGTAGCTCGCCCGTCGCCTTCTCAGCTGGCTCCCCCGCCCGGATGCGCCGGGTCAGCTCCTGGGTCAGCAACAGCCATAACGCCGGTTCCTGAGTCTGCAGCACCCGATAACCGGGCATCTTTGCCAGTTGATTTACCGCCTGCTCACGCTGACTGGCCTGCAACTGATGCGGCGCAACCCAGCTGAACCAGAGCAGATTCGCCAGTATCAGGGGCAGCAGAAAGATGATCAGCCCCTGCCACAAACGCAGCCGGGTGGTTTTGATCAGCACAATAACAATCAGCGCCAGCAACGCAAACGCGGCCAGCGTAATAAAAAGCAGAGCATTCATGCGGCGGGATTAATCCTTACGCACATCGATCAGCACAGGACAGTGAGCGCGCTCAATAACCGATGCGCTGACTGAGCCTTTTAACAGCCGATTCAAAGAGGAGAGATGGCGACGTCCCATGATAATCATGCTGGCCTTAAGCTGTTGCGACTGGGCAACGATAGTATCTGCCGCGTCACCCGCCAGAATCATGCCTCGCGCATTAATGCCCGCGCGCAGTAACGGAGCCAGTGCATGGCGCACCACCATTTCTGCCGTATTCTGCTCATCCTGCGCAGCCACAAAATCGGCCGGATCTTCACCCGCATCGATTTCCATTGGCTGATTACAGGAGGAGTAAGCGGGATCGACGCAGCACAGCACGACCACATCGGCGCGATGCGCCAGCGCTTCTTCAATGGTTAAGGCGACCACTTTTTCCGCTACCGGAGAGTGATCAATGGCCATCAGCAGGGTTTTCATCGAATGCTTATCCTTCTATCGCGGCGACTTTGCCGATTTCACGCACCAGTGCCTCTTTACACTTCAGCATCTCGTCACGAAAACGGGCTTCGTGTCGCAGAAAACGTGCAGAAGGCACCAGCAAAGAGACAGAAAAGCGACCAAACAGCGTATCCAGCGCAAACGCCATGGTAGAGATACCTTCCAGCGTTTCACCGCGATCCACGGCGATACCGGTTTCGCGCACTTCCCTGATAAGTTGCAGCAACTGAGGCAGCGTTTTCACCGTCATATCGGTTAACTCCTGCCAGGCGTCGCCAACGATCGTCCGTACATCTTTTTCACACTCCAGCGCCAGCAACGCCCGTCCACCGGAGGTGCTGTAGAGCGGCAGATTCAGTCCCATATGCGGAACCACCCGAAGCTCACGCGACGCCACCACGTGGTGAATAATCGCCAGCTGACTGCCGCTGGCGCGCGCCAGCGAGACGGTTTCATTGGTGTCGGAAGAGAGTTTTTCCAGCAGCGGACTGACCAGATCAACCACATCGGTATGTACGCTGGAGATCAGTTTTAACAGCGCTGGCCCCAGACGCAGTCCGCCCGCCCCGCTGCTGCGCACCAGCTCTGCACTGTCGAGCGCGGCAACAATACGCTGCACCGTTGAGCGCGGCAGTTCGACCGCCTGAGCGATCTCACCGAGGCTCATGCCGCCGGGCTGTTCGCCAAGCGCATTAAGAATTTTTGCCGCACGGGCGATGACCTGTATACCGCCCGTTTTTTCATCCTCGCGGCTGGAGGGTTGATGTGCCATAGCGTCGTCCTGTTTGAGCTGCCTTACTGTAGCGCGAATGCCGCACTTTTTACAGCCTGTACCACATTGCAATACAGTATACCGGGATGTAATATTACGACCTGTATCACATCGCAGTACACTGCATCATAATAACGAGATCGCCTGCAATGAACGCTAAGCCTGCCGCCGCGCCGGCCCCTCATCCTTTTACACTGCAACTGGCACTGGGATTAGTCGGCGTGCTCATCGCCGCCCTGACCTCCGGGCTGAACGATCGCGTCAGTGATATCGCGCTGGCCGATATCCGTGCCGCGATCGGCATCAGTTACGATCAGGGTAGCTGGATTATCTCTGGCTATCAGGCGGCAGAAGTGGCCGCCATGATGATTGCGCCCTGGTTTGCCGTCACCCTGTCGCTGCGGCGTTTTACGTTAGGCGTGTCGGCGGGATTTATGCTGACTGGCATTCTGCTGCCGCTGGTGCGGGATCCGACGCTATTTATCAGCCTGCGCGTATTGCAGGGCCTGTTTGGCGGCGCCTTACCGCCAATGCTGATGACGGTCGCCCTGCGCTTTCTGCCGCCGCCCTTTAAACTTTTTGGCCTGGCGGGCTATGCCCTGACCGCAACGTTTGGTCCCAATATGGCGGCCTCGCTGGCCTCGTTGTGGACCGATCACGTCAGCTGGATGATGGTGTTCTGGCAGGTCGTGCCGTTGATGCTGATCGCTATGCTGCTGACAGGATGGGGATTGCCCCAGGATCCGCTGCGACCGGAACGCTTTCAGCAGATCGATCTGTTCGGCATGGTGACCGGCTGCAGTGGTGTTGCGCTGCTGATTCTGGTGCTGACCCAGGGTGAGCGCCTCGACTGGCTGAACTCGCCACTGATTACCGGTATGTTGCTCACCGCGCTGCCGCTGCTGCTGGTTTTCCTGATTAATGAGTGGTTTCACCCGCTGCCGCTGTTTAAATTGCAGATGCTCCGACGGCCAAATCTGGCGCATGGCTTGCTGGGCCTGGCCTGCGTGCTCATCCTTGGGCTTTCTGGCTCCGCGCTGCCTTCGGCCTATTTTGCTCAGGTCAGCGGCTTTCGCACCCTTGAGTTTGCCCCGCTGGCGCTGGCGGTGGGTCTGCCGCAACTGCTGATCGCACCGCTGATTGCAGCCCTGCTGAATATCCGCTGGATCGACTGCCGCTGGATGCTGACGGCGGGCGTCGGCTTGCTGGTGACCTCCTGTCTGCTGGGCACACAGATCACCAGTGACTGGGCAAGACAGAATTTCTGGCTGCTGCAGATCCTGCAGGCGTTCGGACAACCGATGATCATTTTGCCGATACTGATGAGCGCCACCAGCGTTGTGGCCCCGCCAGAAGGCCCGTTTGCCTCGGCGATGTTTAATACGGTGCGCGGCTTTTCCAGCATCGCTGCCTCTACGCTGGTTGAGGTTTTCCTTTCGCATCGTGAGCAGTTTCACTCCAGTGTGCTGATTAATCAGGCGGCCAGTCGCAGCTGGCTGATGACAGCGCCGACGGCCAGTCAGGCCAGCAGCAGCTTGCCGCTGTTGCCGGATGGCAGCATCAGCGCCGCCGATAATCTCAGCGGATTCGCCACCCTGGTCAGGCATCAGGCCACGATCCTTGGTCTGAGCGACAGCTGGCTGATGCTGACCGGCTTTGCCGCCTGCCTGTTATTGCTTACCGCCATCCTGCCAAAACGGGTGTGGCCGCCTCAAACTTTGATTCAAAACCCTTCCCGGAATAACTGAATATGCGTGCTTTCGAAATGAAAAGAACCCTGCTGCTGAGTCTGTTGCTGCTGGTGTTACTGGCCATCGCTTTTGTGGTCTGGTCACTGATGACCGGCAACGATCACCGCACCAACGACGCGTACGTCAATGCGGACTACACCCTGGTGGCACCGAAAGTCTCGGGCTACATCAGCCACGTGCAGGTGCAGGATAATCAGCAGGTCAAAGCGGGTCAGCTGCTGGCGACGCTGGACGATCGTGACTATCGTGTGGCGCTGGAGAGTGCGGAGGCTGACCTGCAGGTGAGCCAGGCGAAACTGCTGAGCAGTCAGGCACAGCTGGAGCAGCAGCAGTCGGTGATTGATCAGCAGAAAGCCAGCGTCGCGGCCAGCGAAGCCTCTGCGCAGTATGCCGGTCAGAGCGCCGATCGTTATAACCGCCTCTATAAAAGCGGTACCGTGGCAGCCGACGATCAGCAGAAAGCCAGCTCAAACCAGCGCTCGGCGCTGGCAGCCGTGCATCAGAGTCAGGCCGCGCTGGCGTCGGCAGTAAAACAGGTGGGAGTGCTACAGGCGGCGGTGCGTTCAGCAGAAGCGGACGTTGCAGCGGCGAAGGCCAGCGTCGATCAGGCCAGGCTGAATCTCTCCTACACCCGCATTACTGCGCCCGTTGACGGCATGGTAGGTCAGCGCTCGGTGCGGACCGGCGCGTACGTATCAGCCGGCACCCGTCTGCTGGCGGTGGTGCCACTGCAGCAAACCTACATAACCGCTAACTATCTTGAGACGCAGTTAAGCGATGTGCGTCCCGGCCAGCGGGTGCGGATCCGGGTGGACGCCCTGCCGGGCGAGACCTTTACCGGTCATGTGGACAGCATCGCACCGGCCACCGGCGCAACTTTTTCGGCGATCTCTCCCGATAACGCCACCGGCAACTACACTAAAGTCGTTCAACGTCTGCCGGTGAAAATTGTGCTGGATGGCGACCAACAGCATCTGGCTCAGTTACGTGTAGGCATGTCGGCGATCCCTGAAATCGAAGTGCCGTAAAATTGTGAGCAATATCTCAGAACGGACCTATTTCATTTGGGGAGGATTACGCGTAAATTAGCGCTCGATCCTGTTCTGAGTTATTCAGATCAACCCGGAAGAGAGCAGACCATGACTGTAAATGGCGATCTCTTTTCCACATCTGTTCGCGTTGCACTGGTTTGGGATCGCCATCATCGTAACCGCTCAGAGGAGTTGCTTTGTGAAATATGCCTTGATGGGAATATCTTTTTTCGCGTTACTTTGGTTCGGAACCTTTGTTCTGCTGCTGAAGTAATGGCGTGACAGTGCCGCCACGGGGCGACCCCTGAGTCGCCCCTGCTGGCTGTCAGCGTTCTTCTTCCATTTTTATGCTGCCTGGCAATATGCCATCGGCACGAAACATCGCTTTAATTCCCCGTACCGCCTGACGAATACGATCGCTATTCTCTATCAGCGCAAAACGCACGTGCGTGTCGCCATAGTCGCCAAACCCGATACCGGGCGAGACACAGACTTTCGCCTCCTGCAGCAGTTTCTTGGCAAACTCCAGCGACCCCAGATGTGCGTAATGGTCCGGTATTTTTGCCCAGACGTACATTGAGGCTTTCGGGTTATCCACCATCCAGCCCGCTTCATGCAATCCTTTGACCAGCACATCACGGCGGCGTTTGTACTGCTCTGCGATGTTGCGCACGCACTGTTGATCCCCTTCCAGCGCCGCAATCGCCGCCACCTGCAGTGGCGTAAAAGTGCCGTAGTCATGATAACTTTTGATTCGCGCCAGCGCGGCGACCAGCTCTTTGTTGCCCACCATGAAACCGATACGCCAGCCCGCCATGTTGTAGCTTTTTGACAGGGTAAAGAATTCGACGGCGACATCACGCGCGCCCGGCACCTGCATAATCGATGGTGCTTTCCAGCCATCGTAGACGATATCGGCATAGGCCAGATCGTGGATCACCAGCACGTTGTACTGCTTCGCCAGCGCAATCACCCGTTCGAAAAAGTCGAGCTCCACACACTGTGCGGTGGGGTTGGACGGGAAGCCAAGGATCATCATTTTTGGCTTGGGATAGCTCTCGCGAATGGCGCGTTCCAGCTCATTGAAGAAGTCGACACCCGCCACCAGCGGCACCGAGCGTACCTGCGCCCCGGCAATCACCGCACCGTAGATATGGATCGGATAGCTGGGATTGGGCACCAGCACGGTATCACCGTGATCCAGCGTCGCCAGCATCAGGTGCGCCAGCCCCTCTTTGGAACCGATGGTGACAATCGCCTCTGATTCAGGATCGATCTCAACCTGATAGCGATCGGCGTACCAGCGCGAGATTGCCCGGCGCAGACGCGGAATACCGCGAGAAGTGGAATAACCGTGGGTATCGTCACGCTGCGCCACCTGGCATAACTTTTCGACGATGTGTGGCGGAGTCGGACCATCCGGGTTGCCCATTGAAAAGTCGATGATATCTTCGCCGCGCCGACGCGCAGCCATCTTCAGTTCAGCGGTGATGTTGAAAACGTAAGGGGGTAAACGTTCGATACGCGAGAAACGACGGGGTGTGCTGTTATCAGCCATGATGTCCTCTGGATTACGTAAGCGCCCGGACCGTCCGAGCGACGCGGGTCACTGTGGTGACCCGTTACGAACATAACGTGGCGAGGATCATTTTGTCGAGGGTGGCGGAAAATATTTTTATTTTTGCGGATTCAGCCGCCCCAGCAGCCAATCGTTCACCCAGCAGCCGTTCAGCAGATAATTATCCCGTAGCGTGCCCTCCAGCTGAAAGCCGTTTTTCTCCAGAATACGGCGTGACGCCCAGTTCCCTTCAATCACCATCGCTTTGAGTTTGTGGAAATCGGCTTCAAGCAAAAACTGACACAGCGCCGCCAGGGCTTCGCTGCCATATCCCTGACCGCAGTGGCGATGCAGCAGCATATAGCCCACCTCCGCCTGACGGTATGGCTCCCATTCGGGGCTGCAGCCAAACAGGCCAATCGGCTCACCGTTGTCACGACGTCGCGCAACCAGGCAGAGCATATGAAAACTGCTCGCCTGCCAGGGGGCCAGACGCTCGGTGAAGCGCTGGCGGATATCCGCTTCATCGGGGATTTCGCTCACCCAGGTCATGGTGTTGCGATCTTCATGGACGGCACGAAACAGTTGCCAGTCTTCTGGCTGTAATTTACTCAGGGTTAATCTGGCGGTGACAAGTTGCATCTGCTGCTCCCGATGGGCGCGGTTTTCCAGCGGTCACTGGCGCACCTCATCGCGCAACATAGCAAAACGGCACCTTAGCGACCAGCCTCTGCAGGGCGAAAAAACTGTTCCCCTTTAATGCACTCAACCTTTCCTCTTTTTGCCCATATGCCGTAAAAATTGATCTGAAACACTAACTCCCGCCGTGATTGATCGGGACGCTAGCGGTTCGCGATCACATTTTTTATCATAGAGGCACTTTCCATTGCCGACGAGTCGCCTGTGTCCTCCCACTTCACGATGTTACTGGCAGTATTTGACCGCGCCGCCCTGATGCTGATCTGCCTGTTCTTTCTGACACGCACCCGCCCGTTTCGTCAGCTGCTGCAAAAAGATGAACACACCCGTGCGGAGAAAGTAGCCGTTACTGCCATCTTTTCCCTGTTTGCGCTGTTCAGTACCTGGTCGGGTGTCGATGTCGATGGTTCACTGCTGAATGTGCGGGTCATCGCCGTGATGGCGGGTGGCATTCTGTTTGGTCCCTGGGTCGGGATCGCCACCGGGGTTATTGCCGGTCTGCACCGTTTTCTGATCGATATTCACGGCGTAACCTCCGTGCCCTGCCTGATTACCAGCATCATTGCCGGTATCGTCGCGGGCGGTATTAATCGCCGGGTACTGAAAGAGCACCGCTGGCGTGCCGGTATCGTCGGCGGCATGCTCTGTGAAGCCCTGACGATGTTGTTGATTGTTGTGTGGGCGCGCCCCACCTCACTCGGGCTGGCGATTGTGTCAGAAATTGCTCTGCCGATGATCCTCGGTGCCTCCAGTATCGGCATTATTGTGCTGCTGGTGCAGAGCGTCGAGGGGGAAAAAGAGGCGATTGCCGCCCGCCAGGCCAAGCTGGCGCTGGAGATCGCCAATAAAACCCTGCCGCTGTTCCGTCAGGTGAACAGCGACTCGCTGCGCAACATCTGTGACATTATCCGACGGGAGATCAAAGCCGATGCGGTGGCGATGACCGATAAAAAACAGATTCTGGCCTACGTCGGCTATGGCGAACATAATTATAAACATGGGGATGATGGCATCAGCCCCACCACGGCGCAGTCGATCGCCAGCGGTAAAATTATCATTAAGAACAACGATGAAGCGCATCGCACCAAAGATATTCACTCCATGATCGTGATCCCGCTGTGGGAGAAAGGCAAAGTCACCGGCACGCTGAAAATCTACTATCGCCGCGCACACCGTATTACCGGCTCGCTGAAGGAGATGGCGATTGGCCTGTCACAAATCATATCAACCCAGCTTGAAGTGTCGCGTGCCGAGCAGCTGCGCGAGATGGCGAATAAAGCGGAACTACGTGCGCTGCAAAGTAAAATAAATCCTCATTTCCTGTTCAACGCCCTGAATGCTATCTCCTCTTCTATCCGGCTCAATCCCGATACCGCCCGTCAGCTGGTGATAAATCTGTCACGCTATCTGCGCTACAACCTGGAACTGAACGACGATGAGCTAATCGACATCCGTAAAGAGCTGTGGCAGGTGAAAGATTACATCGCCATCGAGCAGGCCCGGTTTGGCGATAAGCTGACGATGATCTATGACGTCGATGAGGATCTCCATTTTCTGCTGCCGAGTCTGCTGATCCAGCCTCTGGTGGAGAATGCCATTGTCCATGGCATCCAGCCCTGTAAAGGCAAAGGCGTGGTGACGCTGAGCGTCCGGGATCTGGGCGATCAGGTGCGGATCTCGGTGCGGGACACCGGCCAGGGCATCAGTGACGAAGTGATAGCACGGGTGGCGCGCAACGAGATGCCCGGTAATAAAATCGGCCTGCTCAATGTGCATCATCGGGTAAAACTTTTGTCGGGTCAGGGATTGAATATCGTGCGGCATCAGCCGGGCACCGAGATTTCCTTTACGCTGAGTAAGAATGGCCAGCGCCTGGCGGAGAATCTGTTATGAAAGCCATTATTGTGGAAGATGAATTCCTGGCGCAGCAGGAGCTGAGCTGGATGATTCAGCATCACAGCAAAATCGAGATCGAAGCCTGTTTTGACGATGGTCTGGACGTGCTGAAGTACCTGCAACAGCATCGGGTTGATGTGATTTTCCTCGATATCAACATCCCCTCACTGGATGGCATGCTGCTGGCACAGAATATCCATCAGTTTGCCCACAAGCCACTGATTGTCTTTATTACCGCGTGGAAAGAGCATGCGGTAGAAGCGTTTGAGCTGGAGGCGTTTGACTACATTCTCAAGCCCTATCAGGAGTCGCGGATTGTTACCATGCTGAACAAGCTCGAAGCCACAGCGCAGGCGCAGCAGGCGGTCAGCCATCTCAGCGCCACGCCCGCGCCGCAGACGGTCAACCTGATCAAAGATGAGCGCATTATCGTCACTGACGTGAATGATATTTACTACGTTGAGGCGCATGAGAAGCTGACGTTTGTTTATACCCGGCGCGAATCCTACGTGATGTCGATGAATATTACCGAGTTCTGTTCACGCCTGCCGGAACAGCAATTTTTCCGCTGCCACCGCTCTTACTGCGTCAGCCTCAGCAAGATTCGTGAAATCGAGCCGTGGTTTAACAATACCTATCTGCTGAAGCTGCGCGATCTGGAGTTTCAGGTGCCGGTCAGCCGCAGTAAGGTGAAGCAGTTTCGACAGCTGATGCGCCTGTAGCGCAGGAGGGCTAAAGGCCTGTTCAGAAAGGGGGGTGGCGAAGCAGGAGAGCAGCAAAAAGTCCGGGGGGATTTCCCGATCCTGCCCCGCTGAAGCAGGCCGATCGGGAAAATCGCTCGCGCGCAGAATGGCAGTGCGCGCGAGGTAAAGCAGAATCAGATTTCGCGACCCAGCGTCTGGCGCAGATGCGCGCCCGCGCCCAGCAGGCCAGGCTGGTCGTGCGTAATCATATAAACCGGGATGCTGGCAACATAGTCGCGGAAGCGGCCTTTATCTTCAAACGCCGCACGGAAACCCGACGACTTAAAGAACTCCAGGAAGCGTGGCACGATGCCACCGGCAATATAGACACCACCAAAGGTGCCAAGATTCAGCGCCAGGTTGCCGCCGAAACGGCCCATGATGACGCAGAACATTGACAGCGCGCGACGGCAGTCGGTGCAGCTGTCATCCAGCGCACGCTGGCTGACATCTTTCGGCTTCAGGTTTTCCGGCACGCGATTATCCACTTTAACAATCGCACGATAGAGGTTAACCAGACCGGCACCTGACAGCACACGTTCCGCTGAAACATGGCCCAGTTCTTCACGCAGCACTTCCAGGATCTGATCTTCTTCTTCGCTGTTGGCAGCGAAGTCGACATGACCGCCCTCACCTGGCAGGCTGACCCAGCGCTTGTCCACATGCACCAGATGGCTGACGCCTAATCCGGTGCCGGCACCATAAATCGCGATAGGCTTATCTTTGACTGGCTCTGTACCGCCAAACTGAATCACGTTTTCGGCGGTCAGCATCGGGATCGCCATGGATACCGCAGTGAAGTCGTTAATGATTTCCAGGTGTTCAAAACCGATGTTCTCTTTGAGCTTGCGCGTGGAAAACGCCCAGTCATGGTTGGTCATTTCAACCCAGTCATCGGTAATCGGGCAGGCAATGGCAATACAGCCATCTTTAACGTCCTGCTGTTGTTCATCAAGATAGTGGCGGATGACGGCTTCGAGGCTGTCGTATTCTGATGTTGAGAATGTTTTGGCCTGGGTGATGCTGCCGCTTTCCACCTCACACAGGGCGAGGCGTGCGTTAGTACCGCCGACATCGCCGACCAAGGCATAGGTTGTCATTCTTCTGTTGCTCCGCTTGGGGTCTTAAGAGTTGGAGGACACTATAAAATTCTGCCCATAAAACAACAACGCTCACCGGTGCGATTGGTGAGCGTCTTACTCAGGTGTGCTACAGCCTAACCGCGATAGTCCACCCTGCACAGCGGCAACTATCTGAATCTTAGCCGCCGTTGCGTTGATTCAGGCAGGCGGTGACTTTTCGTAGCAGTGGCGGCAAATCCTCTTTCTGCATGACGACTTCAACCAGAGAGAGCCACTTCGGCTCTGAGAGTCGCGCCATCACTTCCTCTAACTGCACCGTTTCACTGATACGCCAGCTCTGCGCCTGGCCCTGCAGGCTAAGGGCGTGCGGTAAGGCCGTCCAGTTCCACTGGGCAATATCATTGTAACGTTGTGTTGCGCCATGAATCGCCCGTTCGACGGTATAGCCTTCATTATTCAGCAAAAAGATCACCAGCCGCTGCTGGTCGCGCAGCATCGAACCCAGTTCCTGAATTGTCAGCTGCGCCGAACCGTCTCCGATGATCAGGATAACCCGGCGATCAGGATCGGCAGTCTGCGCGCCAAACGCTGCCGGAAGAGTATAGCCGATTGATCCCCATAATGGCTGAACCACCAGCTGCGCCTGCGAGGGCAATCTTAATGCGGCGGCCCCAAAGGCGGCTGTCCCCTGCTCGGCCAGAATAAGGTCGCCGGGTTGCAGGAATGCCTGCATCGCCTGCCAGAACGCCTGCTGGCTGATCACCGCCGCCGGTTCTGCAGATTGCGCGGCGGGCGGTGCGGCGGCGGGTTGCCACTGCTGGCCATAGCGTTTAAACAGCGGCAGCAGTTCGCTCAGCGCATCCGCCATCGATAGCGGCGCAAAATTTTCACCGCCCACGCTGGCGCTGGAGGGCTGCAGATCAATCAGTCGCTCAGGGTTAAACTGCTGCGTGAAGCCTGCAGTAATGGTGTCGGTAAATCGCACCCCGACGCAGATCGCCACATCCACCTGCTCGATCTGTTCGCACACCTGACCTGCGCTGGCCTCACCGGCATAGGTACCGACGTAACCCGGCTGCTGTTCATCCAGAACCCCCTTGCCCATCAGCAGGCTGGCACAGGGAATCGCACACTGTTCACGCAGCGCGGCCAGTGCGGACTGCTGCTGCCAGCGCAGCGCAAGAAAATCGGCCAGCAGTGAAACCCGCTGCGCCGGTGCCAGCAAACGTTCCGCCGCGTCGCTGAAAGCGCGACGCGCAGCGGGCGAAGAGGATTGATGACTGTTCAGGGGCTGCGCGGGTGGCTGCACCTCCATGGCCGCCACGTCGACGGCCAGCGATAAATAGCCGGGACGGCGGGCCTGCAGCGCACAGACGATCACCCGATCAATCTCAGCCGTGGCGTTGTCGGCGGTAAGCTGTGCCGTTGCCGCACTGACTTCTGCGGCCATGCGAATAAAATGCTGGAAATCGCCATCGCCCAGCGAATGATGAACACAATCCCCCTGCAACTGGGCCTGCGTCGCAGGCGCGCCAACGATATGGATCACCGGCAGATACTCGGCATAACTGCCTGCAATGCCATTAATCGCGCTGAGCTCGCCCACACCAAACGTGGTCAATAGCGCTCCTGCGCCGTTGCAGCGTGCATAACCGTCTGCCGCATAGGCTGCGTTAAGCTCATTAGCGCAGCCTACCCAGCTGATGGCCGGATGGGCGATGACGTGGTCAAGAAATTGCAGGTTATAGTCGCCCGGCACGCCAAACAGATGCTTTACACCAATCTCCTGCAGACGGGTCAGCAGGTAATCTCCAACAGTGAACGTGGACATCGCGCATTCCTTTCAGGGAAGAGTCGGGTTAAGTATCTGACAGAGGATGAAATTAGCGAGGCGTGCCGCTATTTTAGCCAGCCGCAATGGCTGGAAAGGCGACGTTACGCTGGCGGAATATTCTGTAAAAATGCGAATTGCAGCGCGCTGTCACTAAGTGTAACCGTATACACTGATAGACTTTTGGCACATATCCCCGTTTTTACCCAGGAGCGCTGAATGTCCCTTTTCCCTCACCCCGATCGCTATCAACAGATGGAATATCGCCGCAGCGGCCGCAGCGGCATTAAACTGCCCGCCATTTCGCTGGGACTGTGGCATAACTTTGGTGACAGTACCCGGGTCGATAACAGCCGTGAGCTGCTGCGTCATGCGTTTGACCTTGGCATCACGCACTTCGACTTAGCCAACAATTACGGCCCCCCCCCTGGCTCAGCCGAAGAGAACTTCGGGCGTATTCTGCGGGAAGATTTTCGTGCCCATCGTGATGAGCTGATCATCTCCACTAAAGCGGGCTATACCATGTGGCAGGGGCCTTATGGGGATTGGGGTTCGCGTAAATATCTGGTCGCCAGTCTGGATCAGAGCCTGAAGCGAATGGGGCTGGAGTATGTGGATATTTTCTATCATCACCGTCCCGATCCGGAAACCCCGCTGGAAGAGACGATGCGCGCGCTGGATCATGTGGTGCGCCAGGGCAAAGCGCTTTACGCTGCCCTTTCAAACTATCCGGCCGATCTCGCCGCCGAAGCGATAGCTATCCTGCGCGATCTCGGCACCCCTTGTCTGATTCACCAGCCGCGCTATTCGATGTTTGAACGCACACCTGAGCAAGGATTGATTCAGACGCTGGGCGATGCGGGCGTCGGCTGTATCGCCTTCTCTCCGCTGGCAGGCGGCGTGCTCACCGATCGCTATCTGCAGGGCATTCCGGAAGATTCGCGCGCGGCCAGCGGCAGCAAGTTCCTGAATGAGAACCAGCTGACGGATGAGAAGATGGAGAAGGTCCGCAAGCTTAATGCTATTGCGCAGCAGCGCGAACAGAAGCTGGCGCAGATGGCGCTGGCGTGGGTGCTGCGCGATGAGCGTGTGACTTCAGTACTGATCGGAGCCAGCAAAACAGCCCAGATCGATGACGCGGTGGCGATGCTCGCTCGCCGTCAGTTCAGCGACAGCGAGTTAGCTGCGATTGACGCGGCGCTGCTGTAACGATTTTAGCGCCCGGCTGACGCCGGGCGTTTTCTGCGCCAGAATAGTCTCAAACCCCTTTCTCTCCCCAATTTCCTCACAATCTTCCGACACAATGATGCGGTAACAACAGCAATACGCAGGCATAATCGCTGCGCCGCAACAGCGTCAGACTGTTGATGAGGAGAAGAAAATGAAAAGAGCCCTTATTTTTGCTGCCCTGCTGGCCCTGTTGTCGCCGCTGGCACACCACACAGCCCAGGCCTCCAGTGCCTCTATTACTCTGGCCCCCGGCGTCACCCTGAATCTTGGCGATCGCGATCGCCGTGGCTATTACTGGGATGGTGGCCGCTGGCGTGAACCGCGCTGGTGGAACGACCGCTATTCTTACAACGAACGCCGCTGGTGGCGACACGAAGAGTGGCGTCGTCAGCAGCAGTGGGAGCGCGAACGCCGCTGGCATGAGCGCGACCGTGAGCGTCGCTGGGAACATCAGTATCGCCGCGATCGTGATCGTGGCTGGGATCATCATGACCGTCGTGGGCCTGACCATCACGGACACGATCGCCATTAATAAAAACGCCCGGCAGAACCGGGCGTTTCAGACAACACAAAGACTTCAATCAGTGTGATTCTGGCCGCAACGCATAAACTCAACGCGCAGGGAACACGGTCAGAAGAGGAAAGCGTCCCGCGCCATGGACAAAAACGCCGGGAGCGTTTTTGAACAACGCAACGCGTTGGCCCGGCTACGGGCGCACCTCAAGGATGAGGTGCGTAATCGCGCGGGCCGAGCATGTCATGGATGACGGATTTTGCGTCTTTCCGATCTGACCGTGTTTCCTGCGCTGGCTCGGTATCACTGCGAACCTGGCCAGACGTTGCCAACAAGAAAATGCCCGGCATAGCCGGGCGTTTTCTTGTTTACCATAACCGCTACAGCCCCAGCGCTTCACCCACCAGCAGGTAAAGATTCAGCGTAATCACCAGCAGCACGATCAGTCGCCCGGTATTCTGCATCAGACGCGAGTTAACCATATCTTCGCCCATCAGCTCGCGGTTGCCGGTAAAGGAGAGCAGCGGAATCAACGCCAGCGCAATACCAAAACTCAGCAGCACCTGACTCATCACCAGCACCCTTGTCGGGTCCCAGCCTGCCCAGATGACAATAAAGGAGGGCAGCATGGTGACGGTTCGGCGCACCCACAGGGGAATATGGAAGTGGATAAAGCCCTGCATCACCACCTGCCCCGCCAGCGTACCGACCACCGTTGAAGATAATCCGGCGGCCACCAGGCTCAGACCAAACACCGTCGCCGCTGCCTGACCTAACAGCGGTTGCAGCGTCAGATAGGCCTGATCGAGTTCAGCGATTTTACTGTGCCCGCTGAAGTGAAACGCCGCTGCGGCGGTCGCCATCATCGCCAGGTTAACAAATCCGGCGATGGTCATGGCAATCGCCACATCCAGTTTAGTTGAGGAGTACCGCTGACCTTTGCTGTCCTCACTTTTGCCCTGCGTCAGCGCGGAGTGCAGGTAAATCACGTGCGGCATAATGGTCGCACCCAGCACACCCGCCGCCAGGAATACGGCATCCGACGTTGGTAACGCGGGCAGCGCCATACCGATCACCAGCTCTTTGACACTGGGCTGAGAGAAGAAGAGTTCGACGATATAGGCCGCCGCCACAAACAGCAGCAGTCCGCCAATCACCAGCTCCAGCGGCTTTTGCCCACGGCTCTGTAACATCAATATCAGGAACGTGGCGATGCCTGTCAGCACCGCGCCCTGCATCAAAGAAATGCCGAGCAGCAGTTTGAACCCCAGCGCGGCACCGATAAATTCCGCCAGGTCAGTGGCCATGGCGATAATTTCCGCCTGCACCCAGTAAAACCAGACGGCAGGCCGGGGAAAACGATCGCGGATGTGTTCAGCGAGGTTTTTGCCGGTAGCGATACCCAGCTTGGCTGACATCAGCTGAATCAGCATGGCCATGATGTTGGCCCATACCACCACCCACAGCAATTTGTAGCCGTAAGCAGCGCCCGCCTGAATGTTGGTCGCAAAGTTGCCCGGATCGATATAGCCGATAGCGGCGATAAAAGCGGGCCCCAGTAGTGCGAGTTTGACTTTTCTGACTCCGCGAGCGGCGCGCTCGGCGGTACGACTTTCAAACATATCCGGTACCCTGTCTGAACATTTGCCTGCCCCGGCAGCTTAGGGGTTAGCAGGTGCAAGTGAAATTCGTTTATTGTTATCGGTGTAATAGATGCTGCTATAAAGTATAGCCATTGCTATACATTACAGTAAAGGATGTGATTGCTAAAAATGTGAGCAATAGTGTCACTTTACGCCCGGTGTAAAATTCAGACAATAATTATGTGGTTATCTGAAGTGAAGTATTTGTAAACAGGACGTGATCTCTGGAACTTTTCTGGAAAATATAACGATAGCGAATACTTATATTGTGGTTCAGATCTCGTTTTTAAGTAACGCGTTACATAGAATACGCAACAAAATACAACCCTCCTCAAATTTGGAGCAACCATGTCCCATATTTTGCAATTTCTTTTAGCACTGGTGGTGGTCGGGATACTCGCCTTGCTGGTCAGTCACGATCGTAAAAGCATTCGCATTCGCTACATTATACAGCTACTGGTGATTGAAATTGTGCTCGCCTGGTTCTTCTTGAACTCAGAAGCGGGACTCGGTTTCGTCAAAGGATTCGCGGGCTTCTTTGACCATCTGCTGAAGTATGCCGCTGAGGGTACCAACTTCGTCTTCGGCAACATGAGCGACAAAGGCCTGGCCTTCTTCTTCCTTAACGTATTGTGCCCTATCGTCTTTATCTCTGCGCTGATCGGTATTCTGCAGCATTTCCGTATCCTGCCATGGGTGATTCGCGGTATTGGTACCGTACTGTCGAAAGTGAATGGCATGGGAAAACTGGAATCTTTCAACGCCGTGAGTTCTCTGATACTGGGACAATCAGAAAACTTCATCGCCTATAAAGATATCCTGGGCCAAATGTCACAGCGCCGCATGTACACCATGGCCGCGACCGCGATGTCGACCGTATCGATGTCGATTGTCGGCGCCTACATGACCATGCTGCAGCCGAAGTATGTGGTCGCCGCGCTGGTGCTCAACATGTTCAGCACCTTTATCGTGCTGTCGCTGATCAACCCTTATCGCGTTGAGAACGAAGAAGATCTGCAGTTGCAGGATCTGCACAAAGGCCAGAGCTTCTTTGAGATGCTGGGCGAGTATATCCTGGCCGGTTTCCGCGTCGCGATTATCGTTGCCGCCATGCTGATTGGTTTTATCGCGCTGATTTCAGGTCTGAATGCGCTGTTTGATCTGATCTTCGGCATCTCCTTCCAGGGCGTTCTCGGCTTTGTCTTCTATCCGTTTGCCTGGGTGATGGGCGTGCCTGCTGGCGAAGCGTTGCAGGTCGGCAGTATTATGGCGACCAAGCTGGTGTCGAATGAGTTTGTTGCCATGATGGATCTGCAGAAAATCGCGGGTCAGCTGTCGCCACATTCAGAAGGTATTCTTTCTGTGTTCCTGGTTTCGTTCGCCAACTTCTCTTCTATCGGCATCGTGGCCGGTGCGATTAAAGGTCTGAACGAAGAACAGGGCAACGTGGTTTCCCGCTTTGGTCTGAAGCTGCTGTACGGCTCTACGCTGGTCAGCGTGCTTTCCGCTGCTATCGCCGGTCTGGTTCTGGCGTTCTAAGCACGGTTCTGCGCACTACTCTAAGCATCAAAGGGCGAGCAGGTCTCGCCCTTCTCTTTCTGCTCTATCCTTGCTCTGCTTCCCGCTGATTCCCCTTTCCCGCGTTAACTCTTTCATTGCACATGTCACATCTGCATTCAGATCGTGCACGAGAGGCGACACAACGTCCTGCAAACAGCATCGGATGTCATGACAGGTTATGCCGGTTAATAACGCAATTAAGCGTGCGCAGCAGCGTGAATGGCAAAGCAATAGCGTTGGGATCCGCAGCAACTGGCGAATAAGAGATTAATCAGAAAGGATTTTGACAACGGCGTGTCAGAAAATGGTGGAGATAAGCGGGATCGAACCGCTGACCTCTTGCATGCCATGCAAGCGCTCTCCCAGCTGAGCTATACCCCCACATCTGGAATCGTTTTTCAGTGCCAAACTTTTGGGAAGAAGTTTGGTGGAGCTAAGCGGGATCGAACCGCTGACCTCCTGCATGCCATGCAGGCGCTCTCCCAGCTGAGCTATAGCCCCGAACCGAAAAACTGTCGCGTTAAGCGACGGACGGCATAATATGAAACCCCCTCCGGGGTGTCAACGGCAAAATGACATTCTCTGTTTGATCGCTGAAAAAGGCGGCAACCTGCGAAGTTTCAGCAGCATGCTGCAGGGGAAAATCGTGTCTGTTCACACAGGACCGTTTTTTAACTGTTATTCAGTCTGCCGTCAGGTTAATTCACGGTTAAATATGTTATAGGAATTTTCTTGTCTTCGGCTTTTTCGCATGCAAAACTTAGCCCGCTAATTTAGTGGTACCCGGGACCCTCTCCCGCGCACCACGCGTCCACCAGGCGTTATCGTCCCATTAATCATAAAAAAACTACTGAGATACTATGTCGCTGCATACACCTAAAGAAATCGCACAACTGGCGATCCAGTCAGGCGTGGCTAAAAGCCGTGCACCTGTCAGCATCCTTCTGATTCTCGGCTTTATGGCGGGCGCATTTATTGCGACCGGCTTCCTGCTGGATCTTCACGTGATCAACACCCTTCCCGCTGAATGGGGCTCTTTTGGTGGCCTGTTAGGTGCCGCGGTCTTCCCGGTGGGGATCATCATGACCGTGCTGGCGGGTGGTGAACTGCTGACCGGTAATATGATGACCTTACCGGTGGCCTGGTTCGCCCGTCGCATCAGCTTTATGAGCGTGGCGCGCAACTGGTTCTGGGTTACCCTGGCTAACTTTCTCGGCAGCGTGGCTGTCGCCTGGTTCTTTGGTCACATGCTGGGTATGACCGAGGGCGATTACCTGAAGAAGACCGTTGCTATCGCTTCTGCAAAAGTCCACGCTGATTTCCTGCACGCCTTTATTTCCGGTATCGGCTGTAACTGGCTGGTTTGCCTGGCGGTATGGCTGGCCTTTGCCAGTAAAGATGTGGTCGGCAAGATCTTCGGCATGTGGTTCCCGGTGATGGCATTTGTGGCCATTGGCTTCCAGCACGTTGTCGCTAACATGTTTATTATTCCGGCCGCCATTTTTGCCGGTCAGATGAGCTGGGCAGAGTACTTCCCTAATTTTATTGCCGTCTTCTCAGGCAATGCCGTGGGTGGTGCCGTGTTCGTTGGTCTGGCCTATTTCCTTGCATTCCGCCCTGCCGCTGAACCCGCCAGTAATCCTCAGTAATGATGTTTTGCCTTTTGTCGAGAGACAAAAGGCAATTTCAGCTTCAGTTACTTTCACCCGTTACGTTTTGCTGTAATATGTCCTGCTAATGTATTAATCAGGGACTGCATCGTGAAAAAGGAATGGCTTACCCCCGAAGAGCTGGCTGCAGAGACGGGTTACAGTCGGCAAACGGTGAATAAATGGATCAAGCGGGAAAACTGGACGACCACGCCGAAGCCCGGTGTGCAAGGCGGTAAAGCCCGATTGATTCACATTGATGAGCGCGTGAAAAGTTTTATTCAGTCGACCCGTAACCTTAACGAGCCGACGGCAACTTATGGCACTCCGTCTAATTCATTACCTGCGTTATTAATAAGTTCCGTCCAGCAAATGACTCAGGACGAGCAGGATCAATTCACTGCACTAATCTTACGCGAAGGTATCAAGGGCGTTTTGCAGCGACTGGGAATCAGCGAAGAGTAAGGTGTATTTATCAGGGAAGGTATGATGAAAAAGGAATGGTTAACACCCGAAGAACTCGCCTCAGAGACGGGCCTGAGCCGACAGACAGTGAACAAATGGATTAAGCGCGAAAACTGGACCACCCTGCCCAGACCCGGTATTCAGGGCGGCAAGGCGCGATTGATTCATGTCGATGATCGCGTAGAAAAATTTATCCATTCGACGCGTAGCCTGCACGAACCCGCCGCAATGTATAGGGTTCCGGCAGATTCACTGACGGCACTGTTGGTGAATGCGGTTCCACAAATGAGTCAGGCTGAACAGGAGCAGCTGTCAGCGCTGATATTACGGATAGGAATTAAAGGCATGTTGCAGCGTCTGGATATTACTGAAGAGTAAAAACCGGAAGCGCGAAGCTTCCGGTTCTGTTTATTAAGCCTGCGCTTCCCGCTCACTGATAAAGGCCAGCGCCTGCTCAATACGTGCAACGCTGCGGCTGCGGCCTATCGCTTCCACGGTGACATCCAGTCCGGGTGACTGACCGGCACCGGTTACGGCCACGCGCAGCGGCATGCCCACTTTCCCCATCCCGACTTCCAGCTCATCTGCGGTGCTCTGAATAGCCTGATGTACGTTTTCAGCCGTCCACTCTTCGATCGCGGCCAGCTTATCGCGTACCACTTCCAGCGGCTGACGAGCTACCGGACGAAGATGTTTCTTCGCGGCATCGGCATCAAATTCTGCAAAGTCTTCATAGAAGTAGCGGCAGGATGCAGCCATCTCTTTCAGCGTTTTGCAGCGCTCGCCTAACAGACCAACCAGCTTCGCCAGTTCCGGGCCCGTGCGGGTATCAATTTTCTGCTCTTCAATATGCCACTGCAGATGTGTCGCCACATATTCTGGCGGCAGCGTATTGATGTAGTGATGGTTCAGCCACTGCAGTTTCTCAGTGTTGAACGCACTGGCAGACTTACTGACCGCATCCAGGGTAAAGAGCTCAGCCATTTCGGCCACGCTGAAGATTTCCTGATCGCCATGTGACCAGCCCAGACGAACCAGGTAGTTGAGCAGCGCTTCTGGCAGGTAGCCATCATCACGATACTGCATCACCCCTACCGCGCCATGACGCTTGGAGAGCTTTTTGCCGTCATCGCCCAGGATCATTGAGACGTGGGCATACACCGGAACCTGCGCGCCAATTGCTTTGAGGATGTTGATCTGACGTGGCGTGTTGTTAATGTGGTCTTCACCGCGAATCACATGGGTGATGCCCATATCCCAGTCATCCACGACGACGCAGAAGTTGTAGGTTGGCGAACCATCGGTGCGGCGGATGATCAGATCATCCAGCTCCTGGTTGCTGAACTCAATCGGGCCACGGATCTGGTCGTCAAAGATGACCGAACCTTCCTGCGGATTGCGGAAACGCACAACGCACGGCTCATCATCTGCATGATGTTCATGGCTGTCACGGCAGCGGCCGTCGTAACGCGGCTTTTCGTTGTTGGCCATCTGCTCTTCACGCAGCGCTTCCAGACGTTCTTTAGAGCAGTAGCATTTATAGGCGGTACCCGCTTCCAGCATTTCATCAATGACCGCGTTGTAACGATCAAAACGTTTTGTCTGGTAGTAAGGGCCTTCATTCCAGTCGAGGCTCAGCCAGTTCATGCCATCCATGATGGCTTCGATAGCTTCCGGCGTGGAGCGCTCCAGATCGGTATCTTCAATGCGCAGCACGAACTCGCCCTGGTTGTGACGGGCAAAGAGCCAGGAGTAAAGTGCGGTACGGGCGCCACCTACATGCAGATAGCCAGTCGGGCTGGGCGCGAAGCGTGTTTTGATTTTCATTGAGTATTGCCTTAGATGCGCGGGTTCTCTGTCTGGATGACAAAAAACAGGTTAGACGCGAAAAAACAGTGGGCACATTCTAGCATCTGACGGTGAATCCTCAATGCATGCCCGCCGGTTGCCGCCCGGGAAAAGGGGCTTTTCTGCCAGTAAAACCAGCACATTGGCTAAAAGCGCGACAGGGTGTTTAAAAATAAACCGAACGCACATTTATGTTTTAAAAAGCGTTGACTCAAAATCAACTATCCCTATAATGCGACTCCACACAGCGGGGGTGATTAGCTCAGTTGGTAGAGCATCTCCCT
The DNA here is from genome assembly GCF_024520875.1 of Pantoea sp. Ft-CA_14. Taxonomy (NCBI): domain Bacteria; kingdom Pseudomonadati; phylum Pseudomonadota; class Gammaproteobacteria; order Enterobacterales; family Erwiniaceae; genus Pantoea; species Pantoea sp. Ft-CA_14. The sequence continues at coordinate 214,537 of NZ_JALNPM010000008.1, forward strand.
TACAAGGAGGGGGTCGGCGGTTCGAACCCGTCATCACCCACCAC